>MWCM01000016.1 GCA_002070055.1 bacterium ADurb.Bin212
GTGTTAGTGTTGGCAGTGTGCCACCATCTTTGTTCACATAATCAGCCCACCTATCTGCTTCAAATATTTGAGTATCATCAGTTAAAGCTACACTTGTCCCTCTCTGCCATATATCAAAATTACCATTGATAACAGCTTGGCGAGCCATTGAAGCATTTTGTCCGTAAGTATCTACATAGGCTTTGGTACTCTCGCTCGTTGCCAGAGTTGTTGCAGAAGCAGTCGCCATTGTGTCATCGTCTAAAATATTTTCTTTGTAAATTGATTGTAAAATAATCCACCCTGCCTCGATTGTTTTAGCTGTAGTATCACCCTGTTCTCTAACAATAGTTAAAGTATCGGTTGATCTAGCAGTGACTTGTAAAATCTCTGAATTACTTACATTTGGATTTTCGCCTGGTGGCATAGCGGTAACATAAAAGTTACCATCAGTTGAGGGTTGAGGAAATCTTGCCCCCTCCCCTGAGCCCAAAACGAGTGATGTGCCTGTTGTTGCTGGAGATGGAGCGGTTGCCACATATCCTAGTGCTAAGTTTTTGAAGTTCATAATATAAAAATAATTGTTAAATTAAGTATAACACAAGACTAAAACCCAAGATCATTATCAAATATTTTATAGTAAAAGTTTTGTGTGTAGCTACTAAGATCTCCATATTGAAACTTAAAATATAAATAATTATTATCACAATAAGTAGAAGCCCAGGCAGTAAAAAAAGCGGCATTTCTATTCATTGGTATTGAATTGTAATATGATTCACCTAAATCATTGACATAACAAGCAAAAAAGGGAGTATAACCGAGTCCGTGATAAATTGATGTTTCCTCTGTTTTGATAGTTCCATCTCCGCTTATAGTTAAACTTGTACTGCCAGAATCAAAGTATTTAAGGGTGTTAAATCCAGACAAAAAGTTATATTTATTAGAATCTGTTTCTGTTAAAGCGTTATATCCCGACTTTGCCACCCTGAACTTATGATCACTTAATGTGATTGATTTTCCTGTACTACCAACTAGAGGAGTTTCAAATATATAATATTTAATTTTATAAGTGCCAGCACCTACAAAAAAAGCTGTGAATTGAGTTGAGGTAATAGTTGCCTCTCCTACTCCATAATTCCCATCTTTACTAATGTTAGTTAACTTCGACAATCTACTAATCGAACCATCAGGGAATTGAACAAATCCCATAAAAGCATGTGGATTAGAAATTCCAGCACCGTGATTAAATGAGTTATAACCAAAAGCACCAGCACTAATAGTTGCTGTTCCTTCTTTGATTATTTTTAATGTATTTAGATTAGAGTGAAAAATAAAATCGTTTGGGTTGGTGCTAGTTAATGCATTTGACCCAGAGTTAGCCACCTTAACAATAGAACCTTCTTCTGTAAAAGACGGACTTCCAGATGTAATCTCATCATAGAAAATATAGTAAGTAAAAGGCTCAGTTGAACCAGTTACATTTCCTAAAGTTAAGTCATTGGAATCCATATGTGCATAGTAGGCGATATCAAATGAATTATGATCTACAGGTCCATAATCACTACCCCCATATTGTCTTGAGTAAGCTAAAAAGAACGGTACATACCCAAGATTGTGAGTTATTGTCTGGGTTGTTGCGACATTAACTGTACCTCTGTCAAACTCTTTAATTAAAAGATTGTCCTCGTCTGCTTTAAGTGAAAAATGATCTGGGTTAGTGTCAGTTAAAGCGTTATATCCCGATAGTGCTATGTTAATTTTTGCCATTAGATTGTAATAACAATTTGTGGATTGGCTGTACCTCCATCATCTTCGTATAAAACTATTCTTGTATTTTCTCCATCAAGTTCAATTCTGGCGTTGTCGCCAGTCGAACCACCCAGTTGAGCTAGGACAGATATTATCCCAGATGTTAGTTTATTAGCACTTAAACTGTCAATTCTAACCTCACTTATTGGCACACCGTTTAATATAGACTCAAGCCTGTTAACTCGGTCAGTTAGCCTATTTATAACTCTAATTAAATTTTCTCTTTCTATTATGTTTAAACTCATATTGTGAACTTTCCTAATATTAAAGTTAGTTTTTCTGTATTCTTTTCATCAAATGTTACTTGCCACTCAAAGACTCTGTACTCTTCATCTATATTATATATTCCATTTTTAACAATTAAGCGTATCCCATCGCCAACCGTAAACTGATCTATTGACGGCGTGTAGTTTTTAATAATATCAAAATCAACTTTAATAAGTGGCACTTTATACTTGCGGATAGCTGAATCTCCCTTGTCCTCAAAAATAGATTGAATAGCAGGTTCAAGCTGATTCATTCTCATCTGTCGCAACTTATATTCACTTCTTGATGATGTGTCGGTTCGTTCAATTCTTTGTAAAGTATCTTCGTCTATTACTTCGCCCAATACTAAAGCCTGATTAACTGGGTTACTAAAATCCTCAATAATAGTCATGCTTGTAACATTATGTCCATACTCTATTACTACATCATTTGTTTTGTCAGTTCCTAAAATTGATGACACATTCAAAACTTTATTATCTGTTATTTCAAAATCCAGCCCTCCATCAGCAAGTCCTAAAATTGCCTCACCAATATTGTCGTTTTGATAAATAATGTCTGCTGTGTATGTTGTGTCAATCGTTCCTGTTGTAACTCCAAAATCCCCATCAGTTTTTGCTTGAGTTGTAGATATAAGCGTGTCAATAACATCGCCTGCGTCTTCTAGTTCGTATCTTTCAAACTCCTCTGTGTATCTGTGAAAGAACTGCTCAAACCAACTAAAACAAGTAATCTCAGACCAGTTATTGCCCTTGAAGTCTAAATTAGACCTTCTAACCGCCTGTTCACCAGCCCAGACTAGATTGGTTTGCCTTCCATATTCTCGATAAACTTTAATTTTATTCTTTCTAAGTGAAATTAAATTAGCTTTGTCATCTGTTACTGATATATCAAAATCTGCCTGTCCGTAGTTATTCAATCTTTTGCCGATAGTTACTTTTCTATATCTATTTATTTCGCCTAAAGTATCAGTTCCGTCATCAACTAAAATTCTATAGCTAAGAGGCATTTCAAAAATATATGTACCCTTAGTCATTAACTGTCTGTCGTCTGTTGCCTCCTGTATTCCGTATGTCTGCACTAGACGATCAGATATTTCAGCAATACTAAAACAACACGGTGCGCCGATTGGAAATGAGCCTAGTGAAGCAAATCCTAACATTTTTTAGCCCAAAAATTATTATTATCTATACAAATTTGCAACTTAAATTCTCCATAGTCTAATTCGATAATATTAAAAACCTTGTCACTATTTACGCCACCTCTTTGTGAAATAAATGGATGTAAATATTTAACACTCTGAGGTTTTCCCCAATCCTTAAAGAAAAAATGATCTGGCAAATTAGAATCAAATTTCATGACATTACTCCTTCAAGTCGCATTGTGCCATTACAAATGCCTGGATTTGTAGGACTAATTGATAACAAAATATAATAATCGTGTGATGAGTCAGTTGTCTTGTCTGTTAATGTGAGGGCGTGGGTTCTGTTTATTGAATGACTCCAGTTAGTATCTCCAACCTCTGCTGAGTAAGTATCTATTCTCAAAGCCTGCTGAGAAGGACTAGAACCGTTAAAAGTAAAAAATAAAGCATCCTGGATTGCAAAAGTTCCGTCAGTTACATTTATGGTTAAAACCGCATCTGAATCTGTAGCTGTATCTAAATCTTGTGTAGCCCCTCCGTTTAATGATACTTCTGTTGCTGAGATATATTTATTATTGTTTGGCGCATTAGCACTTGACTTGTCTGCCCCTGCCTCAGTTTTTACATGGGTTGAGTCGTTAAACTCTCCCACAATAACATTAGAGTTATAAGTACCAGCAGAGAATAAAAGATAATCTGTTTCGCTTATCTCTGTATCTGATACTCCTTGTAGTTTCCATGTAAAGATCATAAATCCTCCTATATGCCATTGTAGGCGTGTCTGTAAGTTAATATTAATGAAGTAGCCCCTGTGCTACCAGATACATTAAAAACTATTGTATTATCTCCAGGTTGTAAGCCAAAAAAATCACCCGTAAATATCGAGTAAGAATTATCTCCGTTTTTAGTTACTGTTTTATTTAATGTATCAATTATTACCTCATCATCAGCTATTAAATCATCTATAGAAAAAGATTCTCCAGAACTAAGATTCTCTATATTAATTGAAGTTCCTGGACCAGTAATTGTGAATATTACATCAGTTAATTCAGTCCCGTTATTTGTTATGGTGTCTAAACCACCAACTGTTACGGTTTCTTCTTCTTCTGCTTGTGAGAATAGTCGCCAGTCTGGTGATTGAAGTTCAAATAAGAATGAATGAATCTGATGTGTGTAGGGCATTGTTAAGCGGATGATTTCAGCCTCAAATCTTAAAAGTAGATCATCATAGGTTGTAACCTCAAAAAGTTTCATTGTGCCTCGCTGACGAGCTACGGTTAATAATTCTCTGCGTTGTGTAAACTTATCACCAACCAAATCACCTTGAAACGACATCCTTCGTCTGCCAAACTTAGAATTTATATAATGCGCCCCTCCCTTACCTGCCACATCCTCTATTGAAGCAAGTACCTCTGGATACTCAAAACCATCGAACGATCTTAAAATAGTCCCATTTGCATTATCATAAAATGTAAATGACTCGCTAGTATCTTGATCAATTATTTTTATTTGTTTCATTGTATTGATGACTTAAATCCTAATTCTCTAATTATCATATCAATATCTGCTCGTTCATTCACCTGCCCTATGTTTACAGTAGCATTTCCCATATTTCCAATCTCTTCATTTGGTATTACATCAGACCCTCTTGGTAGATTAACAATCTCTGGACCTCTTTCGCCAACTAAAGCCATTCCACCCGAGAAGTTCTCAACTCCGTCTGCAAAAGCTGGATATCCCTTAGAACCAAATAAATTACCAATACTACTTGATAAACCCCAGATAGGATTGATTGCAAACTTGAAAGTATCTTCTACATAACTTCTTAAACTATATTTATTATTACTAATTGACCACTTTAACCCATCCATAAATAAACTACCCATTGTCTTACCATCGCTAAATGAGTTCGTTCTAGTTGTTCTTGCTAAAGTATCAGCAATGCTTTTTGAAGTATCTTGTACCTGTGGGATTGTTCCTTTTAATCCGTCGTTGAAAAATTGACCATAAGAAGAGCCTGCGTCAGCTCCCCTTGTTCTAATATCAACCATTCTTTGGCGGTGGTTTTCATCTTCTTCTCGTGCTTGTTCTTCAAACTGTCGCTTTAATCTTGATATGTCATCAAGTCTTGCTTGGTCTTTTACTTTATCAACACTCTCTTTATGAAGACCCAATATCCCCAACTCTTCATCTAAACTTGTTCTAAAATTACTAACTCTTGTATTATGCTCTTGCTGTAATTTGGTAGTTTCCTCTTCATAAGATAGCTCTCGACTTTCCTTTTCTTTTTTTAGATTTTCTGTTTCCTCTTTTAATCTGTCTTGTAAATCTTCAATTCTCTCTTGATTAGAGTCAATAGCTTTTTGTGTTTCGTCCTCAATTTGCTGTTTAATCTCATCAACTTTATTGGCGTGAATAACTCTCTCGTTATCCAATCTTCTTCTTAAAGTTTCTAAAACAGATTGCGAGGCGTACTTGCCCTTAGCAAGTTCATTTTCAAGTTGTGATTCTAAAATTGCTTCACGCTTCTTAAATAATTTTTCCTCTTCATCAAGTTGATCTTTTCCATTTTTAAGTACATCAGCTACTTTATCGTCCTGTTTTTGCTCTTCTCTTGATAATTGTTTCTCAAGTGTTTCAACCTTTTTTAAGTGTGCCTCTTCCATCTCTCGCATTGACTCAGTGAACTTTTTAGTCCTTTCAGCCATGCTTTTTGCAAAATCTTCCTCTTCGGTTTTAATATCAGATCGCAACTCCTTAACCTTATCTTGGTGCGCCCATATTAAATCAGCAAGTGATCTTTCAAACTGTATTTTTCTTTTTTCAGTAGCTTTTTTGTATGCCTCAGTTTCTTTTTCTAAATCCTGAATTATCTTTTTTGATTTTTCGCCAGAGGCTAGTCCTTGATCCTCAAACTCCTGCTTAGCAAACCCCGTCTGTTTGCTAGTTTCATCAGACCAGATATTAGTAATTGTTTCCTGCGCTCTAGCCCCTTCTGTTATAAGATCGTTAAACAATCCTTTAATAACATTGCCTGCGGTTCTAAAATCACCCTGTAGGGCAGAGGCTATTGAAGCAAATACCGTGCTTAGAACTATCCCAACTGATCTTGCAAGCGTAATAATCCCAACAAACGCACTAGCCAGTCCTCTAATAACCCAAATTAAACCATTAGTAGCTCCTTTTCCAATCTCTATTCCTTCAACAAAATGCGTTAAAGCAGGTAAAACAGAGTTTCCAACTTGCTGTCTTATATTATCTAGTTGATTATTAAGCCTGGCAATTTGTCCTTCAAATGTACCAGCTTGATGTTCTGCACTACCTTGAAAAACCCTTAATCTATCTAAAATAATACCCTGTGCCTCCGCTACCCTTCCGCTTTCAACCAATACCTCAATTTGCTTCTTTTGCTGGTCTGTAAAAGTAATACCTGATTCAGTTAGTCTTTGAGTTCCCTTAACGGGGTCATTAAGAGCAGAGCCTAATCGTTTTGCGGTAGATTCAAGTTGTGAAACTGATGGTATAACTCCGCCATTTGTAGCGGTAGCCATATCAATCATCGCTTGAGTCGCTTCTGGGAAGACATCTTGTCCTATTCTCGTATATTGCAAAAGCATATTCATACCAGCTTGCGCAGAAGCGGTTGAAATAGCTGTGTTGTTCTGAATCTCATCAGCCATTTTTTTGACCTGTTCAGCACTTACGCCAGCAACCATTCCAGTCGAAGCAATAGTTGATTGTGTCTGGGTCATCACACGATTCATCTCGTGTGCTTTTTCTATTGACTGCTTAAATTGATCTACAATAGTTCTAACCACCTTAAGAGCTGCAAACCCACCGATCAAAGCACTAACAGCACCTTTTAATCCCGATATGCCCTTAGCACTTTCCTTAGCCTGATCCTCAACATCCTTTAGGGCATTGGCAAACTGCTCAGATGATTTAGAGGCGTCCTCAGCACTTCTGGAGTGTTCCTCAATAAATTGCGTTGCACCATCTACAAAGTTTCTCTGCTCTATCATTCCCTTAGCAATAATCTCAGCTTGTTCTTCACTAGCCTTTCCAGATTGAAGAATTGTTTGTATTAAGTTTTGGAGTTGGTTAGATGTAGATGAAGCCTCGCTATCTACTGATCTAAATGACTGAGCCAGTAAGCCCATTGTCTGCTCAAATGTAGAGGTAGACTTATCAGCAGATTCAGTTTTATCCTTGAAAATATTGACCCTATCTAACGCAGACTTCAAGCCTTTTTCTAGGTCGTCTGCTTTAGCCGTGATTGTCCAAATAATTGAGCCGAGTTGCTCAGACATATTCTTCCTTTAATTTGGACTCACGACAGGGGTCTCTTGTTTTTTAATAATTCTTTTAGACTTTGCCTATCTTTAATTATATCATCAGGCTCTTTTTCTCCTTCCTCTGTAAAGATTTTAGTTAGTCTGTTTAGTTTATTTTTTATTTCCTGTGGTTTTAATTTATGAAAGATACTTGAATAAAGACTAAAGTAATTCTGCTCTGCCTCAACAATCATCGCCTCGTCTAACATTATGTTAAAAGATATAGCCTTCATCTTCAACACATCTTCTAATTTATAACCTTGATAGTGATGTAAAAATAAAGCTATTGCCTTAGAGATTCTTGTTTTTTTTTACCCAGTTTATCTTTTAATCTTTCAGGGATAGTTCCGCTTAATATAAATGATGTTAAAGCTAATAGCTGATCTTTGGTTATTTTAGAACAATCTATATCTGGCACAACTGGATTAAGAGTATTATTTATTAAATCAACTGCTTCATTCTCTGTTTTAACAAACTTTAACTTATTTTCTAAGTCAGCAATTCTTAACATCTGTTCTATGGTTGGCGGATAGCAGTCATAATCCTTGCCTGCTAATGTAATACTTTTTACTTCTGGTACTAACTCATCTAAGTTAAGATTGTTCACGATAGATAAACCTCATTGATAATTGATAAAGTTTGCGTCCTTCAATATCCTCGCCCATATCTGTGATTAAATTGTTAAGAGCTGATAAATAAATGTGAAAATTAGTAGTATCATATGATTCTTTTCTATGCAGTATTGTTTCAATAGCTTCGAGTGCTGTTCTACCGCTATCAGTTAGTCTAAATCTGCACCAAAAATCAAGATTCTGCTCATAATAACCAATGGCAGGATTGGGAGCAGGTGAGGGTGATTCAACAATCCAAATAACATTTTCAACCCCGACAGGTGCTTTTGATCGGTAGATATCGGTAATGCCTTCATCTTTTAAGTATGAGTGTATGTCTTTGATGATTGTCATTTTATATGTCTTTTTAAGTAAGATTCTTTATTTCTCATAATAGTGTCGGCAGGGTCAGATAAGAAGTGTGCTTTTTTGCCAGGATATGTATAGTTTCTAACAACATGCGTTCCATCTCTTCTCATTCCCCTGTGCTGATATGAAGCGTATTCTTTGTTGTATTTAATCGAATATTTAAGATGTCCTGGCACTATTTGACCAGACGATTGTAAATGTCCGCCACCCTCTGATACTGGCACTTGTGCTTGAGATAACCTGTAAATGTCGGTAGTGATAGAGGCTAGAACTAGATTGATTTGCTTTTCTGCTTCTTTTATAAATTTGCTTGAGTTATCAACTATTTTAACTGCCACTCTCAATACCTCCTGCGTATTTATCTAGTAAACACTTGAGAAAATAAGTTTGATTGCCTCGAAGTCTTCTTGCTTCCGTTACTCGCTTAACTCTAAAAAAATCACTTTCAAACTTAATAATTGTGCCTTCTTCTATATCCTCATCCGACTTTGTCCATAACATAGCGTCTGATCTTATTTCCTCACGATTAGCAGGTCTTTCTAAATCAGTTATCCATCTAAATCTACAGACGATTTGTTCTGATGTACTCATAACCTGATCGCCGTCATCGTTATATGATGTGTCGATAATATAAGCTGTTTGCTCCATTGCGTGATCTAGCATTAGAGTGATACCTTTCGCCAATGATCGATTTTATCGAAAGTGGCTTTATCTTGTGCGCTCCTCTCCTCTCCTGTGAGAATCTCGTAACTATAGCCTTCAATACTTTCCTTTTTGAAATCACCGACATTTCTTGAACTTGAGAAAAAATGACCGACTAAAGTTGCGCAAGTCATTTGTACTTCTATCGGACAAGTGCCTGTATAAAAAACTCCTGTGATTTCAACTGATGACTTTACCGAGGGGAAATGTCTATCTCTAAGTAAAATGCTGTTTTTCCACTCTGTATTTTGAGGTCTTGAAACAAATGAGGTACTGGGAACTGTTACCGTTACACTTCCAAGTGAGTCTAAAAACCTAAGTCGTGAAATTGATGTATGATCGTCAATAAATAACTCTCTTTTACCGTTACCGTCAAAATATCTTGTTTCCTCTTCTGCCTCTGTTTCGCCTAAACTAAACCATCGCCTATTTGTATAAGCGTTAATAGAGTTGCTCACTGCTTGGATAGCCTCAGTTAGTATTCTTTCTTCGTGGTCTGTCAGACTTCTTTGCAGGATGTCTTCGACCATTGCTTGATTTGTGTACATCTTTTACCTTGAATGGTTTGATAATTGCTTGGTGGATTATTTCTTTTAAGTTAAGCATATTTTAAGTATAACACAAACGCAAAAGCCCCACACAAAGGTGGGGCAATTGCATACTATCTATTAGTTTTTAGCTAATATCACCTGCAACCAGTATGCTATAGGCTTCTGGGAAAACATGAACTTGGTTCATTCTCACCCTAGCTCTGATAGCTTGAGCGTCCTGTTGCATTAAGTTCAATAACACATCGCCATCACTATTAGTGATTACGCCTGTATTAAAGAATTGTGTCTGCATAGGAGTTCTGATCGATAGAGTAGTGTTTCTCAGATCACCAAAGATCATAAAGGGGTCACCATCTTCGATCTCTGTTAATGCTGGTAATACCTCGGTTAAGGTGTAAGGCATTCCCCAGATTGTACCTGATACTCCGCCATCAATTCCTGGTGACCAGATATGACGACCATCATCGTCTTTCATTCTCTGGATTCTTCCAAGAACAGTTCTATGTAGATAGAACCTTCCATTGCTCATTGAGGGGGTTGGAACTGCATAGAGCATTTCGTTAAGAACATCTACGCCTTCCTTTCCGTCAAAATTCGCAATGCTTGCACCAACTGAGATTTGAGCTGTACCAGTAGCGTTTAAGATACCGTACACATCATCATCAGTGTCATTCTCGGTGAAGATTAACTCATCTTGTCGTTTGGCGTTAGCACGAGCAAATCTGTTTGTTAAATCCTTCCATAGGTCAATAGCACTATCTTCAAGTAAAGTATCAGATACAGGAACTATACCTGTGTACTCTAGGTGAGATAGATTATATTGCTCGTATGAAGTTCCCTGCTTGGCTTTTAATCCAAGTTCAGAAGTTTTAACAAATTCCAAGTCATCACCGCCTTTAATACCTCTTAGTGAAGCGTTGGTTGTTCTTCTGACATTTGCATATCTGGAAGCAACTCCGTACTCTTCCTCAAGTCTCATAACCTCGGCAATAAACTCCTCTGGAGGGATAATTGCTCCGTTGTCATCGGTGGTCATTGCTTGTTTGCCAACAACTTCGTGATACTCACCAAAGTCATTAGTTACCAAACCCTTGAACCAAAGTTTTGTTTTCTCTTCTTTGGTTAATTCACCAGAGAACTTTGTTTTTGAGGAGAAGTTGATGTTTTTATGAGTTACTACACTATCAAGTGATTGAGTGATTTTACTCACCGCCTCGCTTAAAGATTTTAGTTCCTCTTTAACCTCATCTTTTTTCTCTTCTTTGTCCTCTTCGACAACTTCCTCTTTTTCCTCTGGAAGCACATCTTTGTAAACCATCTTTTGAGCCTCTGTTAATTCTGCTGACTTTTCAATAAGGAAGGCTCTTTCCTCGCCAGTTAAATCTTCTGGTCTTTTTGCCAGTATTTCTTTAAGATTCATTTCTGATCCTTTCTGCCTTTCGGCAAATAATTCTAGGTCTATTTCTTTAATTAAACCTTTGCTAACTGCTAAAGCTAAAGCCTCTGGGTTTGCTGGAACTGGTACAGATGAGTGTTCAATCATCTCGGCTTTGGTGTACGTGTCCCCATCCATTTCTTTGGGTATAAACCCAATAGAAAAGGCTTTCATAAACCCACCTTTATACAACTTGTAAATCTTATGAGCAAATGAGTCTTCGTTAATTGCAAATTGTATTTTTGCGATCAACTTTCCCTCACTTTTTCTAAGACTTAAAGTTCTGCCAATTGGAGGTTGAGAATAATCATGCGCCCATAAAACTACGGGGTTTTGCATATACTTTGAAGTATCTAAGCCTTTCAAGTCTAGGATTTCTCCATGTCTATCTTGGCTATCGGAGGCAACTATTGCCTCAATTACTCCTTCACCTAAGTCCTTTGCTTTAGTAATTGTAAGTAGTGATTTTTTCATTAACTTACGAATACAACATTTGAATCTTCTGGCGAATCTTCATCAACCAAAGCTGTGAATGTCACTTGATAGACTCTTTCGTTTTCAACTTGATAAAGTACCTCTACTGGAGAGGTTGGAACAGCATTGCGGAATGTCCAACTTTCAGTTCCGTCAAAAGGGGTGAGTACAATCTCACTTCCTGTAACCTCTCGTCCTGACAATCCACCAATCTGAACATTATTTCCGCCTGTGGTTGAACCTGCGATTGCTCGCTTTAGATTCGTCAGGGTTGTTTCAGCCATTGTGATCTGGATTGTTACCTCATATCCAAGAATAGAGGCTTTAACTGGGGTTGTTCCCCACTTTCCCGATTGATGTAAGTGAACATTTGGTTCAACATTCACAACAATCCCTTCGGGAGTTGTATGCCCCACATCTTGAGAGTTGACGGATAATTCGCCAGCTCCAATGTGGAAATTTTCAAATCCTGCCATTTTGTTTACCTTTCAGATACTAAAAATCCGTCATAGTAGACGGATTCAGTGATCTCAAATTACTATTATGAAACTCTAGGTTTTCTAAGGGGAAGCTCTCGGCTTTCGAAGATTAAATCTATTTTTGCACGAATTGCGATAATTGTCAAGTTTCCTTAACTTGCTCATCTCTGATCTTTAATTTTTCAACAAACCTATCAAGTGATTGAGTTGTTACCTTGAATTTAACTATACGCCCACATCTACCGCATTTTATTTCACCCACTCCAAAATCTAGCTTCATCTGTAATCTACCGCAGTATTTACATCTAACTTCAATCATAGTTTTCTTATACTAATAATTATTTTATCGTGTACTATCTGTGTGTTAATCTTTTGATCTTCTATTAGTGTATCAGATTCTATTTTTTCAATACTAACTGATTGTTTTAAGCTAGTTATATTTACGCTTGGTTTAAGGCTTGTAACACTTACAAATATCGAAAGTATATCTTTGCAAACTCTAAGTAAAGAATCCGTACTATGTGATATTTCATAGACTCTTTTTAACAATGAATCCGTACTATGAGAAATAGATTCTGCTTTTCTAAGTAGCGAATCAGTCGTATGTCTAACGATTGTTAAAGGTCCTAAATAAGAATCGGTAGAATGTGCAACCTCCTGTACACTCCTCAACAATGAGTCTGCAGAATGATCTTTTGTTAACTTTTCCTTTAACAATGAATCTGTGCTATGTTCTTTTGCGAATACCCCCACCTGAGTTAAGAATGAGTCTGTTGAGTGGGATACAGTATTTTGTTTTCTAAGTACCGAGTCTGTGCTGTGTGATATCTCGCTTAACTTCCTAAGTAGTGAATTGGTGCTGTGAGTTAATTCACCAGTTAATCTAATTAAACTATCAGTAGAGTGTTCTAACTCGTTAATTGATCTAAGTACCGAATCTGTAGAGTGAGTTAAATCTAAAGTCTGTTTGGCTCTTAAATAAGAATCTGTGCTATGCGAAACTTCGTTGATAGATCGTAGTAACGAATCAGTATTGTGGTGAAGTTCATTGACAGCCAAAGATTGAAGGTATGAATCGGTTGAATGAGATAGACTGAATGACTTTTTTAATAGTGAATCGGTCGTGTGAGATAGGGTGTTTACGAGTTTTAATAGAGAATCTGTACTATGTGAGATAGTTTCCCCTGCTCGTACCAGAGAATCAACGCTGTGAGAGGCTGAAAAACGGCTTTTTAATAACGAGTCGGTAGAATGCTCAACTTGATTGACAGTCTTTAATAAAGAATCTGTGGAATGCTGTAATGATTCGATAGTTTTAAGTAGCGAATCGGTTGTGTGCGACTTTGTATCTGTTTCTCTAAGCAAAGAATCCGTCCTGTGGATTTTTGAAATTGCTTGCCTAAGTAAACTATCAGTTGAATGAGTTAAAGATTGTGTGCTTCGCAAAAAAGAGTCGGTGGTGTGAACCTTAATTTCCCTAGTTCTTAAAAATGAATCAGTAGTATGTGATTTTGTTTCTCTAGTTTTTAATAAAGAGTCAGTATTGTGATAAAGTTGAACCGTTTGTAAAGTTTTACCTAGAGTAAGACCACCTATAGCAAAGCCACCAAATGGACCAATGCCTAGACCTCCTGCTTGAGATGTACCAGCTTCTAAAAATGAATCAGTAGAATGTGATTTTGACTCACTCATTCCACTCCTCACCCTCATCCTCGTGGATAACAACTGGCTTAAAGAATGGATGATCTTCTTCAAACTTGCCAGTTACTTCAACACGACCATCTTCAAATACTGCAATAATACCCTGATAGTTTTTACCATTTACAGTTTCTTGTTTACCAATGAGGTGAATTACTTGTTTTTCTTGACCTGTTCTTAAAATAGTTCTACGCCTCCAAATGAGTCGCTGACCTTTGAAGAATCGAAGTGAAATAATACGCTTGTCTTTATCCCAGAGTTCAAAGTATTTTAATTTATCCCTTTGGATATCTTTATAAGCGTTTTTGTTGCCGGATGGTTCAATCTGGTCTAGATATGTTCCGTCTGTATAGACAGCTTTCCATTGCATTGTATTGCCCTTCTAGCATTGTATTGCTAGTTTAATTTATTTAAGACGAAGTATCGTCATATTGCCAAGTGAAAGTCTCTTGGTTTGTAGCCCCAGAGCCTGCTGTTGTTCCAATTACCATTTGATAAACAAAGAATTGTCCAACATCGCCTGTGGTTGAAGCCGAGCCAGTGATTGACTTGGGTGATGCAGATGTAAACCCAAACACATCAGTTGGTGCGGCAGTTAGCTCTGTGTTATTGGTTTCGTTTAACACATCGCCTGTTTCTCCTGGTGTACCTGTAGCCTGTACATAGTCATCAGCACTGTTTCCAACACAAGTGACACCCGTGCCAAATCCATTTGATCCATCAGAGTACCACTTAATATTGTCTACAGTTCCGCCACTTATAGTGTCAACTGAAAGACGAGTATTTACCCAATAAGAGTAATTGCTTCCAGCCTCAGGAATTAGAATTGAATTACTCGTTCCTGCTGTAGAGTGTGCGTCCTCTGCATTAGCTCTGGTATTGATACTTGTTATGTCAGTTTTGGTGGGGTCACCAGATGAACCCGTCCACCTTCTGATACTTACTGTTGCACTCATATATGAGCCTTCTTTTTAATTAGTTCTTAATGTAACGTCTTTTTTAACATAAAACTTATCTCTTACAGTTGATGATATCATACCCGAAGAATCCTTGAACTGAACATCATAAAAGTATCTACCCTCTGCGATATCTGTTTCTGTTTTTAATAAAGTTAATCTAGCAATTCCTAATTCTGGGTTTGCAAACTCAGTGACTTCTTTTGTTATTAAAGCGTCATCGTCATCATCAGATAAACTTTCCTTAACAGTAAAGAAAACCGTTCCATCAGTTAAATCAATTGCGTTTCCGTCTATGTCGGTGAATGTGAGTTCAAATTGCTCGTCATCACCTCTGATTATTTCAATTGTCATTTTCGTTTTTTAGTTTAGTAATTTGTTCCAGTATGTCTTTAGCTTCTTTGGTTCGCTTGTCTAATTCATCGTACTTTTCCTCTAAATGATCTATCTTGTATGATTTCATTTCTTGCCTATTTACGGGCAAAATAGTACAACGGCAATTACAGTGCAAAGGGGGGTGCGATATATCCTCATAATCAGCTACGAATGACCCTCCGTCTACTCCTTCAACTACTTCACCCTGATTGACGAAGTTAGTTCCTAGTTGTACCACTTGACCATTGAGAGGCTGGCAATATTCACACGCTCCAGGATTAGTCATCCACTCTTTACCAACTACTGAGGGTAAGTGTTGCATAGCTTCAAGTGAGGCTAAATTAGATAAGTGTATTGTTTCAGTTCTGGCTATTCTTGTACTTCGTGTGGTGGTAGCCTGATCGTATATTTTATTGATTCGTTTTCTTAAATCAGCTACAGATTCACCTTGTGATACTCCCTCTGCCATTGAGTCATTTATAGCGTCTTTGGTATCCTCATCAACATCAAATGCCCATCTCTCAATTCTTGCCTCAAGCGTGTTTCTTAAAGCAGGGGTTATTTCTAACTCACCCTGTACACTATCATCATCAACAAAATTAAACATATGCCTAGACTGTGATTGCAATATCTCAACCGCAATAGGCATTATTAAATCCTTCCAAAGTAGTGAAGATTCAATCTTGTCAAATAACCACTCTTCAAAGTTCTTATCTACAGACTTAACCCTGTCTAAAATCTGTTTTCTTTGTTTCTCAAATACTTTATCTACTTGTATCTTAAATGGTTCTTCCCATTGTTCTTGCTCGGTGAATAAATCTTTACGCATAATCTCACCTCTTTCATATCGAGATTTTTCCACATCTTTATGCACATGTTCACAAACATGCTTCTCTTCTGGCTCTTCCTCCGTTTCTTCTGGCTCTTCGTCTTTATCGTCTGGCTTTTCCTTTTCTGGTTCTTCCTCTTCTTCTGGTTCTTCTCTAATCTCCATAGGTATGAGTGAGGCAGGTTGCCAAATCATATCCCCCGCTTCTTTTTCTGGGATATCTGTACCCAATATCTGATTGCGTTCCCTGATAATGTCGTTTTTAGATAGCCACTTATCAACTCCAGCAGCCCACTCATCAACACGATCAGCTATTGTTTCAGGGTTTGGGTCTACATAATCAACTTCTAAGTTCTTTTCACTAACAAGTGAGAAGTTAATCTGATCTACAAATCTATCTAGTTCAGGTTTGATAACATTCTCCATCCATACGCCTCTCATCTCTTTAGAATTGGCACGGTTTACATCATCAGTAATTCCCATAATCGTATTGGAAGTCCTAAACATAAACATAATATCTTCTCTTGAGATGTCCTTGACCTTCTGCAAGTCAATTCCTTCTAAATCCATTCCTAGCTTAGCCCAATCAATACCGTCAAATCCCTTTAATAATAGTGTCTTGCCTGCGTTGGCTGTACCTGTGTACTCACTCTTGAACTTTTCTTTTAACTGATCGAACTGCTCGTCATTCATCTTGCCTTTTAGATTAAGAATGCCTGAGGGTCTACCAGAGTTATAAATAGAGTTTTTAGTCCAAGTGCTTGAATACTCTTCTGTTTGTAAATAAGTCATTCCTGCTTCTACTACTCCCATACCACGCCACGGGTTCATTGGGTTGGGATACTTGTGATGTACTATCTCTTCTGGCTCGAAATATTCCTTGCTTCCATCTGCCAAATTAAGAACATATCTTTTAACAGTACCTATTTTGTCATCATTTATTTCGACATCCATCAAGTCTGGTCTAATTAAGTAAATCTCTTTTGGAAGTCCTGTTATCTTGCCCCTTACCAAATACCAGAATGACTCACCTGCTAACTTCATATAGGTAGCGTGTAACTCTCTGAATTGAAATCCTGATTGTGTTGGATTGGGTTTTTCTAGTAAATCAATAAGATCGTGCGTAGTTTCCTGAGTTTTATCTCCAAGAGTTCTCAACATTTTGTATTTTGTTTTTGCGAAATCTATTGCGAAGGCTGAAACTATTGTGTAGACATATCTATTGTATTGCTCTAGTTGTTGGCGTTTATTCCACTTCCCTGGTAAGTTCCAAGCCCAAGAAGTAACTGAATAACCCAACCCTAGAAAGTTCTTTTGTACTGTTTGCAGTGTTTTTTGAAATATGTTCATTCATTGTTGTGGAACTCCTGAGGCTCTCTTAACGTAGTTGATATATAACTATCTTATCACACGAAAGAAAACTCGACATCTCCCTCTTGCATAGTCCTCCAAGCCATCTCTAGTGCGTCAAGACCGTCTAAAAATTCTGTTTCTGGATAATCCTGCATATCCTTCCACAATTGATTATCACCTTTGAATAAAATATGCTTATTGTTTATGTGAGGCTCTAGGCTTTCAATTCTCTCGGTTTTATTTCTTGATTGTGTTATACCCTCAAACGGTATATATAAGCCTTCCTTTTTACTCTTATTATCTGTTACCTCTAAAAAATACTTCTGAAATTGTATAGCCTCAAACACAAATCTTTCAAACTTGTATGGGAAGTTAAATATTAAGCGGATAGCTTCATCTGGTTTTATATGCTCTACTATACTCTCAACCTCGTATATTTGCCCTCCCTCATCCCTTCCAAGTACCACAATGCCGATTTTACTTGATTTTGCCTGCTCTCCTAGCGATGGGTCGATAGCACCATAGTATTCTAGTTCTTTTGGTATGTATTCATATTTACTAGGCTTAAAATATGCAAACTCATTAGCGTCTGGGAACTTAACTAGATAGTAACGCTTCCAATCCTTGACTGTAGTCTGGGTCTTTTTTTGGTCTAACTCTTCTTGTGTAAGCCTTCCTTCTTTAATAGCCTGTTCTAGTGTAATCCTAACCTTTATATATAGATCATTATTGTAGGCTTTTTCAAATACGCTATTTTCTACGCAGTTTCCACTCATAATTAGCTTGCCCCAACCGTTGGCGTGTTCTGGCATTCTAACTATTTTTGAGAATTGATTATCTTGTTTGATAAGCCCTGCCTCTTCTAAAATAACCACATCACCACCTTCACCGACTACGCCCTCACCTTCTTTTGAAATTGATCTCGAATCTACTGATGTAACAAATATCCATCCACCATCAGACCATCTTAAAACATCCTTGCTCATCTTAACTTTTAGCTTTTCAACTTCTGCTTTACCTTTAACATTGATAAGCCCTGCGTATAAATCTGGATGATCTGCTATATGCTTGATAATGTAGTCCATTATCTTATTAGCTTTGTCTTTTGAACCTGCAACGATTGGAACTTTTAACTTTTCAAATACCGCTAGATAGATTATTGCTAGTGCTAGGGTTTCACTTTTGCCATAACGAGTAGGTGCTGATAACCACAGCCACTTAATACGCCGATCTAATACAGCTTTGAATATCTCACACTCTCCAACTGTTAAATGAAACGGCTTGCCTCTATCATCTTTGAAATAACTAGATACAAGATAGCGTATTGCTTTAATCTGCTTCTTTGTCATCTTCTATAATCTTTTTGAGGGTCTGGGCGATCTCTACTGCTGAGGCTTGTATCTTTTCTCCCTTTGAGGTCAAATCGACTTGATTGGTTAGCTTTCCTTTAACCTTTAAAGCAATTTCAAGAGCTTTGTTTCTTGTTGCGTAATCCTCAATCTCAATCGCCTCTTTACCAAATAACTTAGTTGCTTTCAGATTTTCTTTTAGTGTGTTCAATAAACTAGCGTCATCTAAACCTGATTCTTCCATTAACTGAGGCATAGTCAAATCCCTAAGTTTTCCTAAGTTTTCACTTCCTAAAGCACTTGCGCTCTCTCTATCCTTACAATCATAGGTTTGCATGGCTGATTCTGTTGCATTACCAGTTTCCATATACAGTTTTAGCCACTTGCGTTGTTTCAGTGTTAGGTTTAATTCACTCATTAGCTAAAGTCCTTTTTCTTCTTTTCTTTTTCTTTGGTTCATCGCTTATATTTAACATCTCACACAATTTGTTAACTGCATCCTCTTTAGTTCCGTGTACGATATAAACTATTCTCCCGTGTTCAAACTTCCACCTCATACCTCTGGTTGTCATTCTATCTTGTTTGATCTCTCTTCTTATGGATGTTTTTGTCATAGTTGCATTATTTGCTATTAAAATTATTATAACACTCCTCCCCTACTCTGCCACAATATGCCTGTGTTTTCCTCAAGTTGTTGGTTGCATTTTTAGCTGATAGGGTAGGGGAGAGTAATATAATTGCATAATTACCGCATAATAAACGCATTTAACTTTTCATCGCTCTTAAACTCAAATGGCTTTTGATATTTATATCCAATTTGCTGATATAAATGTGGATTAAAGTGCATACCACTTTCACCAATATAAAATCCCCTATTTACGATTGAGTTGATTCGTTTCATCCCTGCTTTGTGTAGTGCGTAGTCTTTGCCTGCGTCCTGTGATGTCTGGGGTATCATTAAACCACTTGAATGAAATAATTTTTTAATCTTGTCGCTTGGTCGTTGTTGGTAGTCTACATTTTTAACTAGATCATAGTATTCTAAAAAATACGGTCGAACCTTATGCCACTGCTCGCTTGACCACATCTCAGCCCACCAATGAAGTGAAATATAATCCACTTTATCTAAATTACTATCTATTTCTCTACGCTTGCACATTCTCTTGAAGTTAAGCGAAACACTAAACACATCGTCTTTTAGATACTGATCAGCTAATATATTGACTAATCTTAAATAATCTTTGCTTAAAATAACATCGTCCTCTACTACTAAAAATCTGTCATAGTGTTTAGACATGAACTCAACCGCCTCGAATTGGTTGATGGCATTTCCTACATTCATCTGATGACAATGTTTTTTCTTTGATTCTATCTTTGAATTATCGAATATATCCTGAACCTCGTTTAATAATTCTGGTCTTGCTTTTAACCTATGTGAAAACTTATTAACTGCACCGTCCTGAAATAAATGATACTCTGCTTCTACAGTCTGTTTTTCAAGGCTTTTAATTAGCTTCTTGAAGTAAGCGGGTCGATTAAATGCTATTAGTGATACGCCAATCATAGATTGCCTTTGTTATATTTTTTCTCATTTGTACATGATTATCTTCTAAGTACATCCCAACGCCTTTTTGTCCGAGTGAATAAGTCATTGATGAGATGTCTGTTTTTACTACCTTGCATTTATTAGCCATTGATAAAATAATATCTCCCTCTCTACCGTTGTTATATTCGTGAAAATGCCTGATTTCTGTTTCTAAACTAGCCATATTGGCTATTGCATTAAATGAAGCAAACATCGAACCCACCCCTATTAAAATATCTACATCTTTGGTTTCTTTAATTTTATTACCCCATATTAGTGGAGTTGAGTAATTACCGCTTGGAGTTATTTTCCCACAATGACCAAGTACGCCATCAAATCCATAACTCAAATAATTTTCAATTGTCTTTTCTCTTGGGGCTACATCATCATCTATAAAAAAGTAATAATCAGAAGGGATTGTTAAAGCGAGGGGATATCTTGCTCTATTGCCTAAATTTACATCAGACTTGATACATTTTGCGTCTATATTAAGGTCTGGTCGATTGCATAAAACCACGATCTCATCTGGCGGTCTAGTGCCAGAGTTTAGAATATTGATTATCCCAGAGATGTGTTTCGTTCTTTCAGGATAATACGCCAGTAGAATGGCAGTTACTTTTGACATAATTAAACACTCTTCTAATGCCTTCCCCAAATGTTATTTTTTCCCTTGTTTGATAATTATTATAAAACTTATTCATATCAACCGCCCTTCTAGTTGGTCCAGTTGGCTTTGACTTGTCATACTTTATATTAACTTTATCCGTTATATCTGAGAGTATTCCAACAACCTCGCTGACTGAGATTTCTCGTTTACCTGAAATATTAACTGGTCCACTATATTTATCTGAGAAAAATACCTCTAAAATCATCTCTACTGCGTCATCTATATATAAAAATGTTCTTGTTTGTTTGCCATCTCCCCATACTTCAATCTCGTCTTGAGTTGCAAACTTATAACATATCTGAGGGATAAACTTTGCTCTCTTCCCTTCAAACTCCTGACCTTCTCCATAAATTGTATGAAACATCCCTACTCTAAAATCAAAATCTGCAAACTCTGACAATTTAGTGATAAATAACTTTTCAAATCCATACATCTGGTCTGGTTCGTATGGTGAATCTAATAGTAATTCGTCTAGCTCAAGCCCCATATTCATAGAAGTTAATGGATAAGCGCAAGCCGAGGAAGGATAAAATAATTTAATATTGTGTTTTTGACAGTGCTTAATTACTCTAGCGTCCATTAATATATTGTCTAAAGTAGGGTTAAACTGCTCTGTGGTAAAGAACCCAACCCCTCCCATGTTTGCCGATAAGTGAATCATCCCTTCTGCGACAGGAAGTTCACAAGTTCTAAGATCATGCTTTGGTAAATCTAAACCTATAACCTTATGTCCGAGTTCTTTTAATTTTTTAGATATATGACTACCTATAAATCCTTTATCGCCAGTTATTATTATTTCCATAAGTGCCTCCTAGATTCATAAGTAATTTTGTCATCGTTTTTTGTTGATTCAGATTTTCTATAAACCTCATCAAAATCACTCCTTCCTCTAGTCCAATGATTATGTTTAACAATAGCCTCTAAACAAGGAGAAAACACGCCTCTTTTTTGTGCTGTTTCTATAAACTCCCAATCGCAATAATTATGTTTATATTCATAAAGTACGGGGAATGAATTATCTATCGTGCCTCCGTATTTTTCTATGTACTCTCGCTTAACTAGATAGTGTGTGGCTTTTTCTCCTGCCAATACATGCTTATTCATCAGGTCGTTTGTACCAACAACACTTATTTTGTCGCTCATTTTCTCAAGAGTCTTTGTCAACCAGCCCCTTTGAAATTCTAAATCGTCTGCTCCTGTATAAAAATATGGTTCTGTAGTTTGTTCATAGGCACTATTAATCGCCCCTGAATATGTTGGTGATCTTTTGTTAAGTAAAATCTCATCAAAGTGTTTTAACTTATCATAAACATCAGCCTCTACTATGAAATAAATCTTGTAATCCTCTGGCGTGTTTTGTTTAACATTAGCAATTATTTTCTCAATTCTGTTCACTCTTAGTGTTGGTATAAATATTGCTGTTGTCATAGTTCCCCCCATTTATCGTTTCTAACTAAGGGTTTTTTTTGTTCAAAGTATCTTCTGTTGTCGCTTAATGTTGGTCGTGGTGCATTTTCGTGCCACTGATGTTTAATTAAAGGCTCTAACCACACGTGTTCATATCCGTCCTCTTTTGCTCTTAAAAACATATCGTCATCCTCTTTGCCCCAATAAGTATAATTTTCATCATAGCCCTTAACCTTTCTAATCCACTCTGAATCAATCCCAAATATAGAACCATAGCCTGTTTTTGGATGTAATCTATAAACCTCTCCCTTTTCGTTTAAGTCCATATTCTGTGCTAATACTAGAGTCTTTGGTTTTACAATCTCTTCTTTTAATCTATCAATGAAATTAGGTGCGAAGATATTATCTATATCTGAAAATACTACATAGGGAGTTGTCACTAATCTAAAGCCGATGTTATAAGCCCTTGACTTGTTGAAGTGTTCTGTGTCGTTTTTGACCGCTATAAACCCCTTAAATACCTCACTATACCAAGATAGATCATCGCTTCCATAATCAACAACAATAATTTTACAATCTTGATCTTTTAGACTATTTATACAGTTTTCAGCTCGTTGTCTATCACGGTTTTTAATCGTGAAGATCATCGTTATCATATATCCTTTAATCTATCTACCATTTTCTCAAAGTGAAATTCTTTACTAGGTTCTAAAAATTTCTTTTCCTCAATTGCTTGTTTTAACTTATTAGATAAATCGTTAGAGTCGCCAAACTTTGCTAGATAAATATTATCAGCCTTTGAATAATCTCGTATTTCTCTAAATGTCGGATAGTCATACCCGACAAAAGGAGTTCCGCAAGCTATTGCCTCCGCTACAAACATCCCAAAACCCTCAAATATTGAACCATTTATTACAACACTTGCTTTTTTAATCATCTCGAATTTTGTCTTATCATCAACTCTTAAATGAAACTCGACTATACTTTCAGCCTCTAATTCTTTAACTATTTTTTGTGCCCCAATTCCATTAACTGAGGCTATTACTTTTAGTTTAATATTATTCTCCTTACACGCTTTGACACAATCTTGGAATTTCTTGTGTTTAACGAGCCTTGAAATAAACAGGGCGTATTTTTGTCGCTTAAAATTACCAACTTGATCTAATACAATAGAGTTTATACATGGATATAAAGGATAAACTTGTTCTTTACCTTTTCCAAGCCAATCAAATACATACTTAGATGTTTCGTTACAAAGTGAGATTACATTTGTATTTTTTTCTTTTAGTCCTTTAATTAAATAAGTCCAGCCAACATATTCTCTTTTACCAATAAATTTATCCATCATTGGGAAGGGGTCAAAGACTAAAACATAAACTGGTTTATTGTACTTCTTGGCGTGTTTAATGGCACAAACTCCGCCATGAATAGGAGAGCCGATGTAAACATCTGCTTTGGGTATTTTTGCTGTGGCTAATTGCGAAGCAGTCTTAGATACTATTTTGAACTGTGGCTTTTTATATTCATCAAACTCATGTGTAAAAACTGCTTTTCTATTTGAATAAATTGTAACTTTGTGTCCTAGTTCTAAAAGTGCCGAGATAATGAAGTATGCGTAATATCTACCACCTGTTATATGACCAACATCCTCATGAATAAAGGCTATATCTTTTGGTTCTCTGAAAACTGGGTTTTTAACTGGTGGGGGTGGATAAGAAGGTAGTATAATGACTTTACCGTCTAGTTTTAACTTTTGATCTTCTTTAATTAAACCCTTGTTTAATAAATACTTGTCGTATCTTCTAACTATGGATTTTGTTTTCTGCGTTAAGGGTCTTCGATAAAATCTCCATGTTTCTTCAAAAAAATCATTTAATCTATCCATAGTGTCTTTCTATTTGATAAATAGCAAATGCATCTGAGATAATGTCGCAGATTTTATCTGGATGTCTTGAGGTTACTGACTCAGCGATATGCATAGAATAAAAATAACAGATAACCAACTATATTATTTAATACTACCACAAATGATAATAGGTTGATAGGTAGCCACAATCTATACTTATTTGATAACTTAATTATTATTATACTCGCTATAACTTGGAAAAGTATGTAGTAGCCCCAACCCTGTTTGATTAAATAATCAGCAACAGGATTCATCTCACCATTTTCAATTAGAAAGTAGGTGCTAGAGATATCTAATAATCGTAAGAATAAGAATAAGTACACACGAAGTAATAATTAGTAATTCAATTAAGATTTCACCTTTCATATTTATTTCTACACGCTTTTAATATATGCATCTTTCCCTTATGTATCTCAAGTCCTCGTTTACTATCAGTCTTAAACTCACAGTAATCACAACGATATATTTCTTTTATGGTGAAGTATTTTTTGAGTAGTTGGATTAATCTCATAAGTCCTCCTTGAGATAATATTTGTTGAATCCCATTGCCCCGTAAGCATAGATATATATTCTATTTTTCATCATATAGTTCCAGCAACTCTCACATATATCAATGTCAACTCTGTCTAAATATGGGTTTGTTTTAGATTTGCCATCTTCTTGATCGTGGTCAAAAATAACATCTATGGATTTATAGAGTATTTTTCCACTATGTTCTCTGTTTTCAATATCACAAAAATGTGTTACTTTTTTCATAGATTAGTTTTTATAAGTAATAACTCATTCTTTAGAAAATCAATTTGCTTTTTAGTTAAGCAGTAAGTCATAACCCTTTTTTCATTTAGTATTTGAGGTGCTTCTATTAACCTTAAAAAATAGCCAACTTTCATATAATCGGCAGGTGGTAATCCTAACTCTTTAGTTATTTCTACAGCTCCGTAATAATATTTTTTCATTTCACTCCCTCTAATTGTTTATAAATACCGCTAACAAACTTCCCAAACTCTAACCCTCTTTTAGTTTCTCCGTCATCTACAATCACCTCATCAGGTGGGTACTTGTTTGAGTAATCTAGTGCTGTTTGTTTGCAAATAGCCTTAGACCCGTTTACTTCTACTTGCCAGATTTTAATTATGGTTTGTTTCATAGGTTTGATTATATAAATTAGCTTCTCTAAACTCTTTTAAGTATCTTGGTATAAACCCTATAAAGTAAGTAATTGTAGCGATGACAGTAATTGCAAAGAGGAAGTAGATTAGTTTGTTCATCTTATCCTTATAATTAGTTTACTAATTCTCAAAAATATCTCTCTTTTACTCACCCAGAAGGCGAATAAGTAAGTATGATACTTATCTCTTTCTATGATGATCGTGGGGAGTTTAATTGTCATTTGCTTCAACAAACTTTTTGTTTTCTAATTTATACCAAGTGTTCTCTTTTAATTTCTTACCGTCTATCATCGCTGATTTAACATATTTAATTTTGTAGTCGTTATCGTATTCGGCTAGAGTTATCCAACAACCGATTATTCCTTTAGCAATTCCATTTATCCCGATATTAGCACCTACTGATTGCTTGCCGCTTAATGCTAGTTGAGAGCCATTTCCAGAGCTTGCTAGCTGAGAGCCATATCCAGAGCTTGCTAGCTTAGAGTAATCTCCAGAGCTTGCTAGCTGAGAGTAATATCCAGAGCTTGCTAGTTGAGAGCCATTTCCAGAGCTTGCTAGCTTAGAGTAATCTCCAGAGCTTGCTAGCTTAGAGTTATTTCCAGAGCTTGCTAGCTTAGAGTAATCTCCAGAGCTTGCTAGCTGAGAGCAATATCCAGAGCTTGCTAGTTGAGAGCCATTTCCAGAGCTTGCTAGCTTAGAGTAATATCCAGAGCTTGCTAGTTGAGAGCAATCTCCAGAGCTTGCTAGCTTAGAGCCATATCCAGAGCTTGCTAGCTTAGAGTAATATCCAGAGCTTGCTAGCTGAGAGCCATTTCCAGAGCTTGCCTGAACATCCTTATCTTTTTTAACTCTAGCTAGAAATGTTTTAATTGACAAAGCTATGTCAAAGTTCCAGTTGATATTTAATTTAAGATCAAGGTCAAATATATTAAACTTATCCCATAGAGTCATATTGTGGTACTCTTTGCCTTCTTTATCTAAAATCTTGTTACCTTTATAAAAATATTTCTTTCTAAAAAGATCGGTAAAAACAGCCTCTTTATCTTTAACATCACTAATATTTACATAACCTAGATTAGCCATTTCATTGTCTGATACTTCCATTCCAAGAAACTCTAGAAACTCAACAACATATTTAATATACTTGGGGTGGATTGAGGAGTTGCCCTTTCCCTTTATTTGTTGGTTTTCTTCTATGGTACAGTGAGGCTTATTCTCTTTATCCCTTAGAGAGTAAATATTGGTATCTCTGCCATAGTATGAGGCAACACACGAACTCATTAGTAAACCCTCACGATCAAAAGCATTCTTCCCAACCAACTTAACAAACTTAAAACCATCTTTGAAATCTAATACAATTTCTGTATCATTATCACTTTCTACAATCTTTTCGGCTTGTTTATTTAACTCTTTGACCCATAAATCAGTCTTTTCTTTTGCTTGCTTATAGCTTACTTTATCAAGTCTAACAGGACATTTATCGCTAATTAGAAAGTCAATAATATGTTCAATCTCGGTTTGATCTTCTTGATGTTTTTCTAGGTGATTTTCTAGGTTGTGATCTATCCAAGAGATGACTTTGTTATTAGCCCCTAAACTGCTAGCATATTCTAAATATTTTGATATGTTCATAGTTCCTTTTTTACTTTACAAACACTCCTCGCATACATCTGATTCATCTGCTTTTAGGTTGCCACAAGGGCAGTATTCTCCCTCAAAAGTATTAGTTAATCTTCTTAGTTCAACCTACCTTGAGAGGTTGAGTAAATAGACTAATTTATGTTAAAAAATGGCATTACATCTCCTCCCCAATAAGTAGGCATCTGACCATTCCAAGTTTCAATCGCTCTTAATCTTAATACTTCTGGATTGGCTCTTAGTGCCTCTCCCTCAATCTTTTGAGCTTCTGCCTTACCTTTGGCCTTCTCAATTTCTTGTTTGGCTTCAAACTCAATTTGCTTCAATTTATTTTCAGCTGCTAAAGCATCTTGTTGAGCTGTAACCTTTCTCTCAATCGCTTGATTAAAACTCTCGGAGAACTCAAAATTGACTATATTAAGAGATTTTGCTTCTATTCCAAACTCACCGACTTTTTCTCTCAAAGTGAGAAGCATTTTATTTGATACTTCTTCTCTTTTAGTAATTAGTTCCTCGGCTGTAAAAGTGGCAATAGCAGATTTTACACTTTCTTGAATAGCTGGAGCTAATACCCTGTCTTGATAATCTCTACCAATATTTTGATACAGTTCTGCAACCTTGCTCTGGTTGATTGAGAAATTAACTGCAATATTAGATTTTACATCTTGTAAATCTCTGGAGGCTGCAAAGGCTTCAACCTCTAACTTCTGAGTTCTAATATCAACATTTCTATTCCCATCAATAAAAGGAGTTTTTAAGAATATTCCTTCTCCTCTAATATACCCTGTAACCTTTCCCGCTCTGATTTCTACTCCCCTGTGTCCAATTGGTACAAATCCAACCGAAGTAATTGTTAAAAGTGTTGCTATTATTAAAATAGCGATGATTTTATTCATTTTCTTTCTCATTAAATAATTTATACTTCTGAATAAGCTAAATACTGAACTCCAAACTGTCTTGCTTCGTCTACTGTTTCCAGATAAAGATCAAATCTATTCTCTCCAACTATGCTACCCCCCAAG
The DNA here is from genome assembly GCA_002070055.1 of bacterium ADurb.Bin212. Taxonomy (GTDB): domain Bacteria; phylum Patescibacteriota; class UBA1384; order XYA2-FULL-43-10; family XYA2-FULL-43-10; genus MWCM01. The sequence goes on from MWCM01000016.1 coordinate 28,106, forward strand.
TCATTGCAGACCCACACTTGACCGTCAATCTCAAACTGTTTGCCTAAATTAGCACGATCGCAAGCCATTGTTTTGTTAGGTATGGGTGTACTTCCTGTTGCTGTTTTTGGTTCTCCTGAGAGTAGTGAAGGACAGTTCATCCTAATTTCAGCCTCAGTAGTTAGACCGCCACAACTATATGCACTAACCTTAGCAATCTTAACTTCTTCTGCCTGTACTATTTCTTCTTTTTCTGGTTCTTGTGTAGATTCTTCCACTTCCTCTTCA
>MWCM01000017.1 GCA_002070055.1 bacterium ADurb.Bin212
GGAATTAATTTTAAGACATGCGGGGTTGGCGCAGGAGACAAAGGGTGATCGTGGTATAATTGAGATGCGAAAACATCTGCTGGCATATACCAAAGGCCTGCCAAACGCTAAAGAGTTAAGGAGGGAGTTGGTGGAGGTAGAGGCGATAGGGGAAATAAAGAGAATAATCAATAAGGAAGAATTTATTAATTAATTATAATTTTAACTTTAACTTATTTAGGAGGAGTGATGTCCATTGATTTAACCCCCCGTGTCGGTTTGCCGGTAACATTATTAGATAACAACAAGCTAGAGTTTGGAGGGGGAGTGGATTTGGAGAAGATGAGTGTGCGTACTCTGGCAGATTTGGCAGTGGTGGTCAAGGATGAAAAACTACGTTTAAGCGATGATCCTGCCTATTATATGTATCGTGGTGTGCACAAAATTGGAGACGAAGATAAACTAAGCAGTAACAACCAAAGATTCGATTTGACCGTAATTCCGGCCGGTAATTTGGGAGAGGAGTTTATTAAAACCTCCGGTCATTATCACCCGGTAAAAGAGGGCACAACTGTAGAATATCCGGAGCTGTATTATGTGGTAAGCGGCCAAGCTACATACATTATGCAAAAGCGAAGCACAACGGGCGAAATAGAGGATGTAATTCTGGCGCGAGTTAAGGCTGGCGAGGCTATTTTGGTGCCGCCTTTTTATGGCCATGTAACTATAAACGAGCTTAACGAGCCCTTGATAATGGCCAACTGGGTAGAGGCAAATTTCTCTTCGGTTTACGGCGATTTTGAGGAAAAAAGAGGAGCGGCGTATTATTTGATGAATAATGAATTAAGAATAAAGAATAATGCTTATGGGGATGTGCCGGAGATAAGAGAAGCGCAAAGTAACCCTGTGTGTTTAAGTGAGCTAAAAGATTTACCTATTTACGATTATTCTAAATTTATTGAGAAGCTGGAACTATTGGCAAACCCCGAGAAATACTCTGCCGACTTTGAACTCAACAAGCTGTTTATCTTTAACTAGGCTTAAAAGAGCCCAGAAGTATATACTAGCCCTTGACAAATTTGCAAAAATGTGCTAGTATTTTGGCGTATAACAAAAACAAAAACGGAGGAGGAACCTTCGTTTTTTGTGTCTTAAGGCCTGGCTGGGATTTGGGGACCCTATGGGCAGGAAGCTCTGTTGCTGACAATGCGGGCCCGAGAAAACCAGAGGGCCTGGTCTGGCTTCATCTTGACTGCTTCTCTCCCTCTTTCCGGCTAGACCTTAGGAGACAAACAAGGCATTAGGAATTAGCTTGTAGGCATCAGAAATATAGTGTTTTTCTAATAAGCTAATATGCTAACTCCTAACGCCTAATTGGTTTGAGACAAAATGTGTGCAGGTATCCCCTAAGGCCTAATAAGCTAAGGCCTATCCCAACCTGTTCCCATCGGTCTCACTCCAATCTATCGCTCCATGCTGCGTTAGCGGCCAAGGCGGGAGAGGAATGAGTTGACTTCGTACCGGCGTGCTAACAAGCCCGCAGGGGCGAAGTAGCACGTTTACATTGTCTTACAACCGAGAGAAGTACAAACCACCCCCAAAGTGGGGACCCCCACAACGGGGGAAGGAGAGTAATAGACATGCGCACCAAGCACCTGTCGTTTGTCGTACTGTTCGTCGTCGTTTTCGCCGCCATGGTGGCGGCCCCGGCTTCGGCCGGCACGATCATACCCGGGGTTTCGTTCCCGTTGTTGGAGGAACGCCCCACCATGGTGGAAGCGGGGGTCAACCAGCTGGTCACCTTTGGTGACCGCCCCTTGGGCGACACCGCGGCTTTCTATAAGTCGGGTTTTCTGTTGGGCGTGCGCGACGGCTACGGGATCTTCAACGATCTTGGGTTCTGTCGCGTAGATCCGCAGATCATGCGGATCGAGACCAAGCACTTGAAGGCGGTTGAGACCAAGGTGATGCACTCGACGCAGCATGTCGATCTGCTCTCCACCGAAGGCGACCGCATCATCATCGACATCGAAGCCCTCGACCCGGGGTTGTACGTGATCGTGACCAACGTCACGCACAACCAGAGCCGAGTCGACCGCCGTGGCATCCTTGCTACCTTGGGCCAGTTGTTTGGCATCAAGAAGCATGAGCATGTTACCACGACCGACGCCGTCGGGATGATCTTCGGCGTCATCGACGCCGATGACTTCATCGCGACCTTCTCTGAAACGATGTTCGGGGTCTGCGACCCTCGCGAGCTCAACAACGAGCAGGTTCGCCTGCTTCGTGCCGCGTTCTTCGAGCAAGAACTGCGCGGTACGGTTCAGCCGGCGCGGCCGCTCCCAGCCTACAGCCTTCTCGCCGATGCCTATGCACGGAAGGTTCAGGGTTTCCCTGGTGCCTTCCAGCGCGGGCAAAGCGACATGGAGAAGCAGCTCGCAGCGCTGCAGCAGCAGAACGAGCAACTTCAGGGCCAGCTGGCGCAGAGTCAGCAGGCTTCTGAGGCCGCTCAGCGCGCTGCGGCTGACGCGGAACAGCGGCGCATCGACGAGTACAATCGGCTCACCGCCGAGCGTGCTCAGGCTACTGATGCCGCCACTGCCCGCGAGCATGCCATCGCGACCTGGGTGAATGATCTGAAGGCCAAGCATGCCGGTCGCACTGGGTTCCTGTTCGTCGCCGTTGGCGACAACGGGTTGCCCACGTGGGCCGACGTGGATCTGCATCTCTGGCAGCTGGATCGTGAGTGCGGTTGGAAGTACAACTCGCGCTCGCCGATCACAGTCTGCGGTGGTGTAGGAGAGTGGTTCTGGCAGGAGGGCTCGGTTCCCACTACTGCGTGGTTGGGGATCGGCTTCTCATCTGGGCCGGATTCCCGGCCAACCTGTGCCTTTCAGTTGCATACCACAGGGCTGCGCGTAATCGCGGTCCGTCCCGGAGGCGAGTCATATGAAGCTAAGTAACCTGATGATCCTGGTGCTGGTGTTGGTCGCCGGTGCCACAGCCGCATTTGCCACACCGACCGACTTGAGCGCCCGCATCACGGGCTCCCGCCCGTGGACCGGAGGTTGCGCCACGTTGGGGCAGGGCAACATGGACTGCCTGCCGCATGACGTGCTGAACTGCCAGGTGCAGTTCAGCTGCGGATGGGTGTCCGGCTTCCTTCGCAAGAACGAACTGGTGGAGTTCGAAGTCGAATCCACCACCCCTGAGGGCCAGTGGCGTCGGATTACCCGCACCATGCGGTGTGGCAATCCGGCTCGCGGCAGGTACTTTGTCCCCACTCCAAAGCCCGTGGTTGTTACGCGGGTGGTGGAACGTCCTGTCCTCGTACCGGTAGATCCGGTGGTGCAGACCCAGGTCGTCGAGCGGCAGGTACCGGTCGAGGTCGTTCGGACCGAGACCAAATACATTGACCGCACGGTGTGCATGCCGGCGAGGCAGTACATCCCTCCGCCTGGCATCACACCGCTTATGACTCCGGCTCTCGCCGTCAACCCGGGCTCGACTTCGGTCGGCCCATGGCAGACCCTTGTGACTGGTGTAGTGGCTCTGGTGCCCGACCCGCCCAAGGTTTGCCGAGACGGCGAGGAGCCGCGTCCGCCTGACTGTGGCCCCGGCGAGCCGCCCGTGCAGCCCACGCCTGGCGATGCTGCCGGCCCCGGCAACGGTGGGGTTGACAACGGCCTCGGCGATCCGGGTGGCTATACGCCGCCGCCTGCCGTACCCCCAGGGTACGGCGACGGTGGCAACGCCGCCCCGCCATGGGTCGGGCCGCCCACGCCACCGGTTGGTGGCACGGGTCCGGTGATCCCCGATCCGGGGACTTCGCCGGTGACCCCGGCCTGGTCGGGCAACGCCGCCCCATCTCCGTAAGACTCAAGACGAGTGAAGAACTGGGTGCGAAGCCAATAGGCTAAGCACAAATGAACTGGTGCCAGCAGCGCATACTACAATGCTGCTGGCCTCGTCCTTAATAATCAAACAGTTGATTATTAAGGAGCGGGAAATGGAAATGCAATATGCAATATGCAAGAAGCGAAAAGCTAAATGCGAAATGCAAGAAGCTAAATGCAAAATGTATAATGCAATATGCAAAAAGCGAAATACATTGACAATCGTCAAAAAATATGGTAGAGAAGTATAAGCTAAGAGTTTATATATAAAATATAAAAATCGTAATTAATTAACAAAAATATTATCAAGAATATTTAAATCTAATAGACAACTATTAGGAAAGGAAACAGATGAAATTGTTTTCTAGTATCAAATCAAAGCTGAAAACGACTGCAGGTAAAACTGTTGCAGTTTTGGCTTTGGTTGCGGCAATTCTTTTGCCATCAAACGTTATTAACTCAGAGGCGACAGGTAGCCAAAGCCAGACACCTCGTTTCAACTTCTTGCAAGGTGATAGCGAGATGCTGGTAGCTGCAAACTACACTAAAGGTCAAGCCAATTGGGCTGATCCTGTTAGCGGTAGCTATGCTGCTAATATCGGCGACGAGATTGTATTCCGTTTTTACTTTCATAATGGCATGCTTAACTCAACCGCCACCAACACTATTGCCAGAGCGTTGCTCCCAAATACTGTTGGCACACAACACAAAGTGCTTAGTCACCTTTGGTCAGATCAAACACAGGCAATTACCGATACCGTAGTTAACGGATCTATCGTTGGTTACGGCGCTGGTTTTTCTGAGATTAATTTAACTACTCCGGGACGCTTGGAGTATGTTGCCGGTTCGACAAAAATCTGGAGAGACAATCCAGATCAAAACGGTGTGACTATACCTGACGGCATTACTTCAACTAACGGCATAAATATCGGAAGTATAAGCGGTTGTTGGGAGTATGCTGGTTTTATTACATTTAAAGCTCGCGTCAAAAGCGCTGCTAGCATCGCTATAGATAAATATGTAGGTTACCCTGGCACAGGAATGTCTTGGGACACCATATTACAAAATGCTAAAGAAGGTGAAACTGTAGCTTGGAAAATTCCGGTAAAAAACACCGGCGAGACCGACGCTTTAGAAGTATTAGTAAAAGATACTTTGCCTGCAAAGCTAACATATATTAACGGTTCTACTGTATATTTTGGGCCTGATGCTCCAACAAACGGTTATCAGATGCCTGATGGTATAGCCGGAAACGGTTTGTATATTAATAGATTGAGACCTGGCGATGCCAATGTAGCTTACTTTGTTTTTCAAACCAGAATCGGCACAAACTTGAACTACGGTTCCGGTGGCACAGCTGAACTGGTAAATACTGCTACTGCAACATATAACAACCAGAGCGTGCAAGATCAAGCTCGGGTAATTGTTTCCGGTGTTAGTGGAATGACAATAGAAAAGAAAGTCTGGAACGGAAGCGCTTGGGTTGAGCAAAACAATATCACCTTAGGCCAAAACATTCGTTATCAGATAAAAATTAAGAATGTTGGCGAAGTCAATTTATCAAACGTAGTAGCCAGCGATGTTATACCAGTATATACCGAATATATTGCCGGCTCGACAAAAATGAACGGCAACAGCATAGCTGACGGCATTGTTAGCACAAACGGTATTAGCGTGGGTAGTATCGCCAGAGGTTGCGAGATAACCTTAGAGTTTACTGTTAAAACTTATGGTTGTCCGCCAGTTGGTGATTACACCTTAACAAATACCGCCTATGCTAGAGCAACCGGTATTGCTGCATTGTCTGACACAGCTTCAACAATTATGACATTAAATAGGGTTAGTGGTCCGTCTGTATCAAATCTGTAAAGACGCGATACTTAGAGGTAGGGGAGAGAGAATATAAATATGAAATTTCTTAAACTAAACAAGTTGGGCAAAAAAATCGCCGCTTTTGTAGCGGTGGCTGCCGTAGCTTCTATGGCAATATTCCCAACTCTAGGTATGAGAGCCGATAGTCCCCGTTTCAATTTTATGGACGGCGATTGGGAGCTTTTGAGTGGTCTTAACACAAGTCGATCAGAAACAGTCTGGAAAGATCCAATATCTGCATCAGACGGAGAAACTATCGAAGGCTTAATCTATTACCACAATGGTATTTTAGACAGTGTTGCAGAAAATACCAGAGTAAAGGTTGCTCTTCCAACAAGCTCACAGAATAATGCTGTTATAGTAACAGCCTCTATCTCTGCTGATAACGCCCAAACTGTAACTGATACGGTTGTTGATGGCAAGATTGTTGGTAAAAGCGGTTTAATTGTAAATTTAGACACAGAGGCTGAACTGGAATATGTTCCAGGTTCTGTTAAGTGGTATCCAAACTCAAAAAGTAATCCTAATACCGCAGTTCCTTTGCCTTTTGGCCAAAACGGTAGCGAAATTTTCTCTGCTAACGGTTTGAAATTAGGTAATATAAACGGTTGTTGGGATTATGCCGGATTTGTAAAGTTTGCTTTAATAGTTAAAGCACCTGTTTTGACACCTAAAGTTGATATTCAAAAAACTGTTCGCCACGCCACAAACGGTGGTGAATATTCTGAGAATACAGTAGTAAATATCACAGAGGGAGCAGAATTTAAGTTGGTTGTTACAAATAACGGCCAAACCGAGCTAAAAGACGTGATGGTTAAAGATGTTTTGCCAGCTGAGATATCATCTATTAACTCGACTAGCGGAAAGCTTATTAAGGATGGCATAGAAACATCTTTGGATGTGCAGAAATTGGTTACTAGCGGTGTTAATATCGGACAACTTGGTGTTGATAAATCGGCCACAATCCTCTTTAAGAGTTATTATGGTGAATATCACACCTTAGTTGATACCGAAAAGACCGTGGTTAATACTGCTTGGGTTAATGCTGGAGAATTAAGTGATAGCGATACTGCTACAGTAACCTTGCTGCCAGGTAACTCTGAGTTTGTTAAACACAAATCAGCTGTTAATAAAACAAGAAATATTGATGCCACTTTAGTTCCGGCAAAAGCTGGCGATGAGATCGAATATACTTTAAGTGTGACCAATATCGGTAATCGTCCGGCAAACTACGTTGTTGAAGACGGTATCGCTGATGTTTTGGAATATGCCGAGGTTGTTTCGATATCAAACGGTGGCTCAATAATAAATAATGCCGGAATAGGTAATGATGCTATTATGGTTAGATACCCATCTGAATTCATTGAATCTACCAATGGCATAACCAGAACATTTACCGTTAAGGTTAAAAATCCTATTCCAAATAATCCTCAAAACGGTTTTAGCTATGACTACAAGATGTATAACAAGTTTGGGGATGTGGTCGTAATAGACATAGAAAAACCAGTTGTTCCCGTACTTAAGCCGGTTCTTAGCATCGAGAAATATGTTAGAAATGTAACATCTAATGAGCTGGAATATGCCAAAGCAAATACCGCCTATGCCGGTGACGTGCTGGAATACAAAATCGTCTTCAAAAATAGTGGCGAAGCCCCAGCCGATTATATAAAAGTATGGGATGTTCTGCCCATTAATGTAACAATAGATCCAAATGCTGCTGCAGTTCTTGGTATGGATGGCACAGAGAGATCAATTGCTGAGAATATGACTTACGGCTATATTGTTAAAACCTTAGCTCCTGGCAAAGAAGGCTATATCAGATTCAGAGTAGTTACCTCAAGTCAGATTGCAGCTAATGAGACAATAAAAAATACTGCTCATTTAGAAGATGATGGCACAACCATTTCTAGCTCTGCTGAGACTGTTATTAAGCAAAAAGTAGTTCAAGCTCAAGCTACTCCTAAGCTTCCGCGAACCGGAAGTGCCGGAAGTATAATGTTGTCGCTGCTTGCCTCATTGCTCGTTACCGGTTCAATTGCTTTTGCTTACGAGCGCACAAGAAAATAAACAGTTATTTGTCTTAAGTTAAAAAGAAAAAGCCCGCATTATTGCAGGGCTTTTTCTTTGTCTGGAATTTGTTAAGATATATTTAAGATGTCAGATATTATTTCACGTGTCGAAAAAATTAAAGATGTTTTAAAAATCGCGCAAAAAGAGCGCGAAGTTAAGGCTATTGAGGCCGAGATGAACTCTGCTCTCTTTTGGTCTAATGAAAAAGAGGCTAACGAGACAATTAAAAATTTTAAAAATCTAAAAAGCGAGGTGGAGAAATTCAATTCTATATATGAGTTGTGTCAGTTGGCAGAGACCGAAGAAGATCTAGGGGCAATTGAGGAACAGGTTAACGAATTAGAAAGATATAGTAAATACAACGGTAAATACGATCACTATTCTGCCGTTTTAAACTTTTACGCTGGAGCCGGAGGGGATGACGCCCAAGATTGGACCGAGATGTTAATGCGTATGTATTTAAAGTGGGCCGAGAAAGAGCATCTGTCCTCTAAAATTATCGATGTTTCATATGGGGGTATCGCCGGAGTTAAAAGCGCCACCATCGAAATTGTTGGCGACTTGGTATATGGAAAATTAAAAAATGAAAACGGGGTCCATAGGTTGGTTAGACAATCTCCTTTTAATGCCAAAAGTTTGCGCCAGACTTCTTTTTCACTGGTTGAGATTATGCCGTTAATTGAGAGTGAAAAAGATATAGATATTGATAGCGGTGATCTGCGTGTTGACACATTCAGATCAAGTGGTAAGGGCGGACAAGGCGTAAACACAACAGATTCCGCTGTAAGAATAACTCATATTCCTACCGGTTTAACCGCTTCATGCCAAAATGAAAGAAGTCAAACCCAAAATAAGGAGTCTGCCCTGCGAGTCCTGCGGTCAAGAATTGCAAAACTTATGGAGGAGCAGAGAATCGAAAAAATTCAGGAGTTGCGCGGCGAGTCATTGGAGCCGGAGTGGGGTAGCCAAATACGTTCGTATGTTTTGCATCCTTACAAAATGGTAAAAGACCACCGTAACGATATTGAGTCTAGTGATCCCGACAAAGTGCTTATGGGTGAAATTGATATATTTTTAAACTAAAATCATTAAGATTTAAATATGAAATTTCAGATTCCAAATTGGTTGATTGATATGTTTAGCGAGATAAATAACCAGAAACTTTTGGTATTTTTGTCGATTATCATAATTATTATTATCTTGTCATACGCAATTAATACCATATTATTGTCAAGCGTGGGTGGAATATATAGAATATTTATTGCTCCGGGTGTCATTCTTCATGAGTTAGCTCATGCTTTTGCTTGTCTTGTTACGGGAGCAAAAGTAACCTCTATTAATGTATTTAAGAAAGATGGAGGCGAAGTCCGCCATACTAAACCGATAATCCCCATAATTGGACAAATATTCATCTCTTTAGCGCCGTTTATTTTTGGTTTTTTAGCAATTTACCTAATTGCTCGAGCGGTGGGTTTTAGGCCCATACCGGCAGACTTAATCGCTACTCCTCAAAATGCTTTTTCATTTATGATAGAATCGCTTGGCAGTATAAACTTTAAATCAATAATGAGTTGGCTGTCTTTTTACTTAATTATTTCTATTGCGGTTACCATGACACCAAGCAGCCAAGATTTGCGCAATACAGCGCTTTCACTGGTTGCTTTGTGTGTGATATTTTATCTTCTGATAAAATATCTGGGAGTAAATATCAATTTTAATTTACTGCTTGGACCGGAGTTAATGGCGGTACTTGCCACAACGGCTCTGATCTTGATAGGTGGCCTTATTTTGAGTATAATAATGGCTGTTGTTTTAAACTTAGTTAAATTTAAATAATTTTTTTAAGCAAGTAAATTTTTAGGCGCTTTGTTTTGAAAACACGGGGGGCTTTCAACCGTCGAAATTTAATTGCTTAAAATTATATGAAAGGAATTGAAATGGTAGATTTTTCAAAAGCGAAGGAGCTTTACGATTTACAGAAGAAAGCTCGAGCTATTCAAAAAGAGTTGAAAAGCACCGAAATCGAAGCCAGAAGCAATGATGGTTGGGTAACAGTTATTATGAACGGCGAACAGCACTTGGTTGACATTGATATTGCAGAAGAGGCATTAAGCGCAGAAAACAAAAGGGATTTAGAAAAAGCGCTAAAAAACACCATCGGTCAAGCCATTTCCAGAGCGCAAGCACATGCGGCCGAAAAGATGAAAGAGGTCGCCGGTGGGTTGGGCATACCGGGTCTTTAAAGGAAAGGAATTAGGACTTAGGCGTTAGGAATTAGGAAAGAATGAGATTCTCGCTTATCCTTTTTGAGAAGGAGGGGATGTGACACAAAGCTATAAGGATTTGATAGTTTGGCAGAAAGCGATGGATTTAGTAATGCTGATATATAAAATCACAGAAGCATTTCCAGATAGTGAAAAATTCGGGCTAGTATCACAGATGAGGAGATGTTCAATTTCTATACCTTCTAATGTTGCGGAAGGCAGGAGGAGAAGCACAAGAAAGGACTATAGAACTTTTATCAATATTGCATACGGTTCTGGGGCTGAGCTTGAAACCCAGTTGGAGATATCGCGCAGGTTAAACTATGTCGATGAGAAACTACTCATAATGGCAAAAGAGTTATTGGAAGAGGTAATGAAGATATTAAACAAATTTTTATCAACCCTAAGAAGCTAAAGCCTAAAAAGCTAAGGCCTAAACAATGAAAATAATCATTGGTCTTGGAAATCCTGGAGACAAGTATAAAAATACGCGCCATAACGCGGGTTTTATGTTTGTTGATAAACTGGCGCAGAATCCAGAGATAGCGCCCGTCAATGAGAACTTAAGTTTTAGTTTAAATAAAAAGCTAAAATCTCGTATTGCAGACACAGTAAAGAGGGGAGAGAAGATAATTTTAGTTAAACCAGAGACATTTATGAACGTGTCGGGAATTGCTGTTTCGGGAGTGCTTGCATATTACAAGGCACAAATCAGTGATGTTATTGTGGTTTATGATGACATTGATTTGTTGCTAGGTGAGGCGAGGTTTAGGGAAAGTGGCAGTAGTGCCGGCCATAAGGGAGTGCAAAACATTATTGATCAGCTCGGCACAAATGAATTTGCCAGAATTAGAATAGGCATAAGGGGTGAGTTGTTTGAATCTGGGGTAGTTCCATCTCCCACGAGTACTATTGATACATCTTCATATGTTTTGGAGAATCTTTCTGACAGAGAGATGCCGATTTTAAACAGAGTGATTGATAAATCAAGCGAGAAATTGATTGATTATTTTGGCAAAAAAGAAAGCTTTTCGGCAGGAGTGGTTAAGTTAAATAGCTAGAGCACACAAAAACGAATTACCTTTGTGCTTTCCGGTTGAAAAATTTACAAATAAATGCTAAAATTAACTGTTGTAATGTATTATTTAATAATAATTGTGGGAGACCGCCTAAGATGCGAGTCGTTGGACCACAGACTCCACATTGTTTAGTTCTTTACTAAATATTGCGGAGAAGAAAGGGAAGTATGCCAGAGGAAAAGAAAAAACCGGTCGCCAAGAAAGTTAAAAAAGAGCAAGTTGTCGAAGAAGCTGTGTCAGACAAAGAAGTCGACGAAAAAGAGTTGCTTCACGAGGCGGAAGAGAGAGAAAAGGAGAGAAAAGAGGCAGAGGAGAGAGAAAAGGAGCAAGCCAAAGAGGCCGCCAAGGAATCAAAAAGCAAAGAGAGAACTGTAAAAAAACTTTCAAGAGCCAATGTTAGAGTTAAGCCTAAGCATGGCAAAAAATACCGTGAGGTGATGAAGAAAATTGAAATTGGTAAGGAATATTCTATACCTGAAGCCATCAAACTAGCCAAAGAGACTTCTATTACAAAATTCGAAGCCACAATAGAATTACACATAAAGCTATCCAAAAAATTAGAAAATATCAGAGGTACTTTTACTTTGCCTGGTGGCGCAGTCAAAGAAAAAAAGGTACTAACCGTTGATGACAAGAATATAGAAGAGGTAATTGCTAAAGTAAAATCAGGAAAAATTGATTTTGATATCATGGTTGCTCATCCTTCTGTTATGCCTCGTCTTGCTTCGATGGCTAAAACGCTTGGGCCAAAGGGCCTTATGCCCAACCCTAAGGCAGGCACCGTGTCAGAGGATGTTAAGTCTGCCGCCGAAGAGTTCAAAGGAGGCAGAATTGAATACAAAGCCGATAAATCAAACAATATTCATATTGCTGTTGCCAAAGCTAAGTTGGCCGATGATAAAATCCAAGCCAATATTGATGCTGCCATATCACAATTTCCTGCAAACAAGATTGAGAGCATTCATTTAACAACATCTATGGGTCCTTCGATACGAGTTTCTGTTAAATAATTATTTTGCCCCAAGGGGTGTTATTATTCAAATAACACCCCAATGGGGAATTATTCCGTTGACACCAGCTTAATAATTTGATATTATAACTTTGTTCCGCAGACAGTGGGGTCCCGCCAAAGGCTGGATTAAACCATAAACCCCGCCGAGGATTTTTAGGAAGTAGGTCGCAGGTTGCAGGTTATGGTTTATCTATATTTGTCATATACGATAATAATTTAACTTAATCTATAACCTTTAAACTATTAACTATTCCCTAAATACTGTCGGCGGAAGCCGATTTTTTAATAGTGGAGCAAATATGCCAAAAAGTAAAGACACAAAAGAGAAACTTGTTGCGGGGCTGTTCGAAGATTTTGACAAAGCCAAGTCAGCAGTTTTGGTTGATTATAAAGGCTTAAAGGTTAAGGAGAGCGAAGAGCTTAGAAAAGCTCTAAGAAATGAAAGCATATCTTTTAGAGTGGTTAAAAACTCTTTGCTAAAGATCGTTTTAAAAGAAAAGAAGATAGAGGTAGATCAGGAGGTTTTGGACAAACCTTTAGCGCTAGCTATCGGTTTCCAAGATGAGGCTGTTCCAGCTAAAGCCATAAATGATTATGCAAAAAATCATGAAGCGTTAGAGATAGTCGGCGGGATTCTGGAAAATGAATTTATTAGTGAGAGCAAGGTAAAACAGCTAGCCATGTTGCCTTCTCGCCAAGAATTGCAGGCAAAATTACTCGGTACAATTTCTGCACCGATGTCTGGTTTTGTTAATGTGGCAGCAGGTAACATTAGAGGCCTAATAAATGTAATTAGAGCCAAGGCCGAGGCAAAATAAGGAGAATACTAACACAGATTTATTCCACTAATCAACACTGATAAAAGATATTTAATAAAAAGATTATTTAATAAATAAATTGGAGAAATTATGGCAGACGAAGAAAAGAAAGTTGAAGAAACAAAAGAGGCTACAGCTGAAGAGAAAACTGAGGCTAAGGCTGAAATTAGTGCCAAGTTTAAGGATTTGGTTGCTAATTTAGATAAGCTATCGGTTTTAGAGCTGTCTGAGTTGGTTAAGGCTCTAGAAGATCACTGGGGAGTAAGTGCAGCTGCTCCAGTAGCCGTTGCTGCTGCGGGAACTGGTGCGGCTAGTGATGCTCCAGCTGCTGAAGAGAAAACATCTTTTGATGTGATCTTAGCTAGCGGTGGCGACAAAAAGATTCAAGTAATCAAAGTTGTGCGCGAGATCAAACCTGAATTGGGCCTAGTTGAGGCTAAGAATTTAGTTGAAGCTGCTCCAAAAGAGCTTCTAAAGGGTGCTAAAAAGGAAGATGCGGAGAACGCCAAGAAGAAGCTTGAAGAGGCTGGCGCAACTGTTGAACTTAAGTAATAGGCCTTAGGCATTAGCTTTTTAGGACTTAGAAAAATGAGCTTGAACGCGTTGCGGACCAAGCTCATTTTTGATAGTATGAGACTATATAATATAATTAAAATATAATATTTGTTTTGAAATTTGATCTTATTAAAAATACGTCTGATGGTGTAAGAATTGGCAAGCTCTCTACTGTTCATGGTGAGATAAACACGCCTTTTTTTATGCCGGTAGGAACAGTTGGCAGTGTTAAAGGTGTCTCGCCGCATGAGCTCAAAGAGTTGGGTGCTCAAATTGTGTTATCAAACACTTATCATCTTTACTTAAGACCAGGCGAAAAACTTATCAAAAATATGGGCGGTTTGCATGAATTTATGCGTTGGGATGGTCCAATTTTGACTGACTCGGGAGGATATCAGGTGTTTTCATTAAATGAAAACAAATTTAAAAGTAAAAATTTAAAATTTAAAATTAAGGAAGGGAAGTCTCTGGTAAAAATTACAGAGGATGGGGTGGAGTTTACCTCGCATTTGGATGGCAGTAAGCACTTTTTTACTCCAGAAAAGGTTGTGGATATCCAACTGGATTTGGGTGTGGATATTTTAATGCCCCTAGATGTTTGCCCAAGTGGCAAAGCAAGTAAAGAGGAGATTAAAGAGGCGGTCGAACTAACATTAAGGTGGGCCAAACGATCAAAATTACATTTTGATAAAAAAATTGCTAAATTGCTAAATTACTCCATTGTTAGCTTTCAAAAAGACGAAGAAAAAAGAAATAACAATTTAACAATAAAACAATTTAACAATAATCATCAGTTGCCTGCCTTATTTGGTATTGTTCAGGGTGGGCTAGACAAAGAGCTTCGAAAATTCTGTGCAGAGGAGCTCGTCAAACTCAATTTCGATGGATATGCTGTTGGCGGATTGGCTGTTGACCATGAAACGCGTGATATGTGGCGGACGGTTAAGCTAATGGGGCAAATTTTGCCCATTGATAAACCGCGTTATTTAATGGGGGTCGGCACTCCCAATGATATCCATCATGCAATTTGCTTAGGCATGGATATGTTTGATTGCGTCTTGCCAACGCGCTTAGCCAGACATGGATCCGTTTTTGTTCACAAAAACGGAATTTCTAATTCCAAATTTCCGATCTCTAATGAAATCTCAAATATAAAATCACAAAATATTAACAGCAATTTAACAATTGAACAATTTAGCAATAACTACCATTTAATAAATTTACTGAACTCTAAATACCGCACGGATGGGGGAGTAATTGAGGAAGATTGCCAGTGCCCGGCATGCAAGGGTGGTTTTAGCCGCGCCTATATCTCGCATTTAATTCGTAATAACGAAATGCTGGGTATGCGTTTAGCGACATTGCATAATTTACAAAAATATTTAGATTTGGTTAAAATATTTGACAAACATTAAGCAAACTAGCAAAATATTATTGTAGCAATATTTGTATTTATTAAGGAGGAATATGGCAGAGCGGATTTATCATGACCAAATGAACGATCCAAGCAATACCGATGGGAAGGACGTTTTTAGGCCTCAGAACGAAAACGGCACCTTTATGAAGAAAGATGAGGCTATTGACAAGCTACATCGCGAAGCACTAAAAGATAATGGCATGAGCGAAGCGCAGATTAGAGGCAGAGAAAGAATGGGGGCATTTAAAGAGGCTGCCGGTAGAGGCATGGAAAGATGCCGCAACGTTTATGGTGGAGTCAAAGAGAAAGTTGGCCAAGCAGTATCTTGGCTAAAAAAGGCTGGTGTTTCGGCTGCTGGTGTTGGGGAGAAAGTACTAGGATCGGAGGCTTATGTTCAAGAGGCGGCTGGCGCAGTAGCTGAAAGAGGCAGAGAGATTAGAGATGATCTTAAAGCTAGAGCAGAAGCAGCTAAAACAAAGATGGTTGAAGCCGGTCAGAGAACCGTCGAAAAGGGCAAGAGCCTATGGGCTTCAGCATTAGAAAGGGCCAGGGGTGTTTATGAAACCGGACGCGAGAAAGTAGTCGCTGCCCAGCGAAACATTAAAGATAAGATGAATGAAATGTACGCCGGGGATCTACTTGCAAATGCGGAAAGAAGCGATGCTATCGCTGACAACGAAGAGGACAAAGCTGCTAAGCTTTTGGCATCTGCAGCCAACAGAAGGGAATCTGCTCAGCAGGCAAGAGACAAGGCTGCGGAATTAGCTCCATGGCTGTTTGAGAAACAAGATGAGCAGGCAGGCACTTCTCCAGAAGCCGCACAGAGTGCAAATTAATACAGATAAATTTTGATAACAAATGGAGGGATTATGGATGATCAATTTAACCAGTCTGCAACTCAAGATGATACGGGCCAACAATCTGGTCAGAGCAGAGAAGACAAAGAAAACGATGCAAGAGCATTTTTGGCGATAGCAGATGCTTTAGATGAACAGGCTGATGGTATCGAAGAGGTGGTGGCAGATACCAGCGATCAGTATTTGCGTGAGGTTGCCGATGATGTGCAAGCCATAGATGACGCGGTGCAGGAACTGCAAAATGTCAATTACGAAGCGGATATGGATGATGCCAAACAACAGATTAATGAAGCATAATTTGGATAGTATATATTATACTGTTTTAAAAAATGGAGTTAAGCTCCATTTTTTAATTTAAGATTTGACACACAGGGCCCACCAACTATAATAAAATTGAACCAAAATTATTATTAGGAGGTATTATGGTTGATTACAATACAGATATCCCTGATGTCGAAAAGCCAAAACCGGAGTTAAGCGAGGAGCAAAAAAAGCAACAGGTGGAAAAAAAGCTTGCTGAGCCTGCTGTTTTTGAGTTTGCTAAGGCTAAGGCAGACAAGGAGGGTAAGCAGGTAAATGAGTTTTTAACAGACTCGAGCGACGAAGAAATTGCTGAGATGGTGGCGGAATACGAAGAAAACGTAGAGCCGACAATTAAAGATTATTCCGGTTTCCTAAAAAACGAGTTCTTCAATAACTTTGCAATTGTAAGCAACGATAAGCGAACCGAAGCAGCGCAAAAAGCAGAAGTTTATTTGGCAAAATTATACATAGAAGATCCTGATAAGTTCTCAAACTATCAGACTCTGCTAGAGAGACACAGAGAAATACAAACACAGCTCAAAGATATGGACACCGATTTAAAAAGGAATTTTCGTAAGTCAGAAATTCCACAGCTTGAAGCAGAAAGGCAATATGCAGAAGATCAAGCAGCTGCTGGTGAGGCGGTGGCAACAGATAACCAGAATAACTTTAATGCCGAGCGCAATAGAATCAGATCGGTCTCAATATTTTCTCGTGAAGGATGGCAAAATCGCGTTTCGGCTTTTGTTAACTTCTTTCGATTTCGTGGATACAGGTCAGATTCAGAGATAGCCGAAACCGAAAACTATGAAACATCGAGAGATGTTTTGCAAGAAAAGATCGATGCTTTGCGTGAAAGGGCTAGAGTAATTGGCGAGGGTATCGACCAAAAGAATCAATTGCTAGCCGAACTTTCTGACACCAGGACAGAGATTTTGGAGTCTATGGATGACGCTACCGAGATTAGAGATATATTGATGAAGGCTCTAAAGGAAGCCACAACCGGCGCCAATAAAGATAAATACGATACCACCAAAGCCGGAGACGCTATTGGTGCTCTAGACGAGGTGTGGTCGGAGTCCGATAGTGATGGCTCAGACAAATATGAAAAGTATCGCAAAGATGTCATGGCTAGACTAAAGACAGTATTCAAAAGAATTGTTAAGGAACAGCAGGAGAGTGTTAAGGAAACTGTTAATCCTAAAAAACTCCAAGAGTTCGGCAAATTTGTCGATGAGGCCATAAATACCGAAGAAGGAAGAGAAACAGCGAAGGAAATTCTTCAACAGAGCATCGACAAAGCAAAAGATCCGGCTAAACAAGCACATTTAGCTTTGATGATGAGAAGATTAGAATCTAAAGAATTTTAGGAGGAAAGATGTCGCAATTAGATGCTAAAGCATTTGAACAGATGATAAGTGAGAAGCGTTACGATGAAGCCAAAGATATGCTTCGACAGTATTTTGACAACGAATTGGGTGAAGAGGAAGAGGGAGAGGTGTACGTCGATGCTATGGCAGACTACTTGGCAATGAGCAATAGGATTAACGAGGCTTATCTTGCCGATATGAACGACCTTAAGGCCAAACTAAGCCAAGTGGATAACATGTCTGAAGACATAACAAAGAGCATAGATGCGGAAAAGATTCGTGGCGATATCCAAAATTTATAGCTAAAACAGCCAAAATTATACAAATAACAGAGCAATTAAACTTGCTCTGTTATTTTGTTTGTTTAAGGTATTGACAAAATTTAAATAATATGATACAATTGCTTGTTCCAAAGGTGAGAGAGGCGTGACGGTTGTGGGGACTTGCGGAAGGCATACAAGGTGAACACCACCACAGGTTTATTCCACTGAATTACACAGATATAATAGGTAACAATTTAAGTGCGGTAGCGTGCTGTGCAACTTTATTCGTCGTAGCCTTAGGGTTAGGCGAAACGTAGGTCCCCCCTCCGCCTGCGTGTTGCACAGCACAGTGCCGCACTTTTTCATTAGCTTTAAAGCTAATGAAAAAGAAATTCAAATAACCAAGAAACAAGATACAAACAAATTAGAATATTCAATAATCAATACACAATAATCAGTGAATATTCAACCGATCAACATGCGATAAGCAATATGCAAGAAGGCAGAAGGCAAAATTGCAATTCGAAAGTTGATAATTGACATACAAAAACCATTATTCTTAATTCATCATTCGTAATTCAATATCAAAAAGTCATTCTGAGCAGAGCGAAGAATCTACACTAATGAAAGATTTTACGCCTTGCTCACAAGCAGTACATTAACAAATAAATAACGCCGGCGAGAGAGTGCTTAACAAAGTGCTAATAAGCGCCGGTTTAATCCTTCTAGCAAGAAGCAGAGAAAGGCCTTAGGCGTTAGCTTGTAGGCTTTAGGAAAAACCCTAAGAAGCTAATTCCTAACTCCTAATTCCTGTTTCTCTATTGCTTGCTAGGAGGATGGTGCGTGTTTAACACGACAACCTCCAGCTGCCCCCG
>MWCM01000018.1 GCA_002070055.1 bacterium ADurb.Bin212
TCAAGAAGATGACACTGGCCTTCCTACCGTTTGCAGTTATCTCACTACTTTTACCACACTAAGTGGCGAAGAGCCATATACAAAGCTATCTAAACAGCATTATTTATGGCGGGATCGTTCTAACTCAAGAAAGCATTTAATTATTTTGACTTACAATTTTGAATAATTTCCTCCAGCGGGAAACCCAGGTTTCCCGACCCCATCCTCGGTTCTCGTCCGGTCAATGGACTCACAATAATAAATCGCCAGCACATTAATAACGCGCTAGCGATTTATTATGGCGGGATCGACCGGACTCGAACCGGCGACCTCCACAGTGACAGTGTGGCGTTCTAACCAACTGAACTACGACCCCGCGAATAGTACAATATTAACAAAAGTAGTGGAAAATATCAATACAGTTAGACAACCACGAACACGAAGATAATAAATAAATTTATTGTGGAAGGAGAGCAATTATGGTAAATTTGGGTAGTGGTTTGGTAAAAACCATTTTTTATGAATAATAAGCGCGGGTATGGTTTAGTGGCAAAACGTGTCCTTCCCCCATCCTCCGAAGTAGAAGTCGCAGTAGTAGTTCAGTTGGTAGAATGTCTCCTTCCCAAGGAGAAGGTCGCCGGTTCGAGTCCGGTCTACTGCTCCATCTACTTCTACGGAGGACGGACAAGGATAAGTCGCGGGTTCGATTCCCGCTACCCGCTCCAGCTTACAACTCTAGGCACCCGAAGGCATTTTCTGGTAAATGAATATAAAATGATAGCCACCGATTAGCCGAAATAGCTCAGCTGGTAGAGCAACACTTTCGTAAAGTGGAGGTCTCGGGTTCGATTCCCGATTTCGGCTCCAGATATAATAGGGATGTAGTGGTTAGTTCCTTATGGTTCGGTGTGCCGAGAAGATAAATCTGATAATATTTTACCCACAATTAATGAGGTGATAATGCTACATACAATCAAAGTAGCTGTTAGAGAGGTTAAAGAATGCTTTATTGATGATAAGACAAATTATTACTTAGTAATAATATCAATAGTCTTGGCTTTGCTTGCCTATACTATTTGGAAAGTTCTATCAACAAATTCATTCTTTAGTTTTTATTCCCCTTATAGTATTTACCCCCTTCAGTCATATTTTTTAGTTGGAGTTGTAAATATTGTAATAGCCTTTTTCTTATACAAGGTTGACAAAGGTCTGTCCCGCTTTATGACAGGTTCACTCACTTTTTTAATATTTATAGTTATAGTCCTAGAGATTTATTACTGGGTTGGCTTATGACGAACAACGTTTGGAAATATAAAAGATTATTTGAAATATCTCCGGGTGTTATCTCCTGGATGGTATTAATAACTCCTTCTATATTGTCTGTATATGCCCCCAAGGTTTTGGCGGTTTTACTTCTTTTTTATGTTACCTTTTGGTTGATACGCACCGGTTTCATGTCATACAGGCTTATTTGGGGCTACAGGATGTATAAAAGGGAAACTCAAATGAACTGGCTTGAGTTTTTAAAAGAAAAGTTCACAGAGGATGAATGGAGGGGCCTTTATCACTTGATAATTGTACCAACATACAAAGAAGACTTAGAAATTCTAACGAGCTCGATTGAGTCGGTTATAAATTCGAACTATCCAATGGACAGAGTAATATATCTGTTGGCAACAGAAGAAAGAGATAGAGAAAGAGCAGAATATATTTCTTCCGAACTCAGAAAGATTTATGGTCAAAAAATCTACCTGTTTGAATCTATTATGCATCCTAAAGATATCCCGGGCGAAATAATCGGCAAGGGCCCGAATATTACTTATGCGGCAAAACAGATCGAATCGAAAATATTTGAACTCGGATTGCAAGCCGACAAAGTCTTGGTAACCACAATGGATTCCGATAATCGAATGGACAAGGAGTATTTACCTTGTTTGTCATATAAATACCTGTCGGATCCTGACCCTAAGCATAAAAGTTTTCAGCCCATACCGATGTTTTTTAACAATATCTGGGATGTTCCAATGTTAACCAGATTGATAGCTATGGGCTCCTCTTTTTGGCAATTGATTGTATCAACGCGTCCCTCAAGGTTGCGCAATTTTTCAGCTCACGCTCAGTCGCTTGAAGCATTAAGAGAGGTCGATTATTGGTCAACTCAAACTATAGTAGAAGATGGACATCAGTTCTGGAGGAGTTATTACAAGTTTAACGGCAATCATTATGTGGTGCCTCTTTTCACTCCGATCTACCAGGATGCGGTATTGGCAGGCAATATTAAAGACACAATCATCGAACAGTATTTGCAAAAAAAACGTTGGTCTTGGGGCGTCTCGGATATTGCCTATGTTATGGAGAACACAATTAAAAACAAAAAAATTCCTTGGTTTGACAAGTGGGCCAATGCGCTAATTTTGTGGGAGTCCCACATTTCATGGTCAACTGCATCCATTGTCATGGCAACATCTGCCTGGCTTCCACTTTTAATAAATACTGATTTCAAAAATACTGTGATGGCTTACAATTTTCCCATTGTCTATAAATATATTTTAACAATTGCTTGGATCGGCATGATAATTACTCTGATTGTCTCAACCATGCTTGTTCCTCCGCGCAAGGGTAAAAAGCCTGTGATGCGAATTATTATGGACTGGGTTTTAACACCATTGGTTTTGCCTTTATCAAATATATTTTTCTCATCTTTGCCGGCACTGCATTCACAAACCAGATTACTTTTAGGAAAATATCTTGAATATAGAGTCACGGTTAAGTCAACTAAACGTAGCAATATTTAAAGTCTTTTGGGAGGGAGAATGCATCTAAAAAATGAAAAAACTAGATCAAGGCTGTCAATTGTTCTGGCCAGTTTGATTTTGCTAATAATGTTTACCACGTCATTGTTTGCCTCAATGGGCGACTCTGGAACTGTAGATGAGATTGCACACATTCCTTCGGGTTATTCATATCTTAAGTATCGTGATTTTCGATTAAATCCGGAACATCCTCCTTTAGCTAAGGCTCTGTCGGGGATATTTTTACAGTTTTTGCCAATTAACGACATTAGAAACAACTGGAGCTGGGAGGGTATGAACCAGTGGGAAGCGGGCTGGAATATGTTATATCGTTCAGGAAATAGCCCCGAACAAATTCTCTTTTGGTCGCGTCTTCCTATGGTTATGCTGGCTTTAGCACTTGGAGTGTTAATATTTATTTGGTGCAAGAAGCATTGGGGCCGAAAAGTTGCGCTATTTGTCCTTCTTTTATATGCTTTTTATCCTGATATCTTAGGTCACAGTCATCTTGTCACCACCGATATTGCTGCAGCTTTTGGGTTTGTATTAACATTGTATGCTTTTGATTTGCTAATTCAAAAAAGAACACTTAAATATCTGTTCATTGCCGGTGCATGTTTCGGTATAGCTCAGCTGCTAAAATTCTCCTCATTTTTGCTTTTTGGCATTTTATTAATACTAATTATTTATCGTGCCAAAATTGAACAAAAAGACAAACAGAGTTATTGGCAAAGTTTTTGGCCACTATTTAAGTCATATATCTGGTTATGTTTAATCTCTTTAGCGGTAGTGTGGCTGGTTTATATCCCATTTGTCTGGAATATGAATCCACAGATTACCCATGAGGTTATTGAAAAGAATCTTAACGGATCTCCCGGGGCGGATTTCTGGAAGGCTGCCTTACATCATCTTGAAAATAATGTTTTAACTCGGGCGATAGGGCACTATATCTTAGGAGTGGTGATGGTTTTTGCTAGAGTTGCTGGTGGAAATGCGACATATATTTTAGGTGAGGTGTCAGACAAAAGTATTGCTTGGTTCTTTCCTGTAGCGTGGTTAATAAAAACCCCAATAACAGTTATTCTGCTTTTCCTGTGGTCCTTGGTTAATCTTGCCGCGTTTAGGAGCAAACACAAGGAGGACTCTTGGTCCAATTGGTTGTTGCTAACCCCCATAGTTGTGTATTGGGCATTTACCTTAAAAGGCTCACTAAATATCGGTATAAGGCACTTAATTCCAACAATCCCTTTTGTGCTGTTGTTCATTGGCAAGTCCATGAAACGATACCTTTATGGTCAGAAATTAACCAAGCAAGCAGTGGCCATAGTCTTGGTTGTCGCATTTATGGTTGTTGAGGTTGTGAGCTATTTCCCGGAATACATTGCCTATTTTAATGTAATGGTACCAAGAGAAAAAAGATATAAATATATGGTTGATTCATCCTTGGATTGGGGGCAAGATCTGCTACGGCTAAAAAAGTATGTTGAAGAAAATAATATTAAAAGCATTAAAGTTGATTATTTCGGTGGTTCTGTGCCTCCATATTACATATCCGAGAGTAGTGAGTGGCATAGCTCTTACGGTCCTACAACTGGCTGGTTGGCTGTCTCTGCAACATATTTTCAATCTTCTAAGCTGTACGGGCCCATGGAGAAGAAGTGGTCTTATCATTGGTTAGAGGACCACAAGCCGGAAGCAATTATTGGCGGTTCGATATTGGTATATAATATCAGCAATGAAGATCTGGCAAGTCGTCCTCCGGTCTCTCCTTATCCGATAGAAGTAATAGAAGAGCCAGGAAGTATCAAAGTATATAAATAATGGAGGAGCTAATGCTCGATAATTACTATCTTAGTATTGTTATTCCCGCATACAAGGAGGAGAATAGGATTCATAAAATATTGGATGCTATTGTCAAGTTTCAGGCAAACGTCGATTATAAAATCGAAACAATTGTGGTGCTTGACGGTTCTCCTGATAATACCAAAGAATCGGTTGATAAATATCACAATAAATTACACCACTTAAGAGTGATTGATAGAAAAGAAAATAGGGGAAAGGGTTATACTGTAAAAGAGGGTGTGATGGCTGCAAAGGGGGAGTGGGTTCTATTCTCTGACGCAGACAATTCAACTCCTATTCATCAGGTAGAAAAGCTCTTAGACAAAACCAATGGCAACCATGTGGTTATTGGATCAAGATACACTAACGGGGGAAAGCTTGCGAAGCCACAACCGTTTTATAGAATCTGGGGTAGCCGGTTTTTGAACTTCTTTATTCGTCTTTTTGCGGTTCCTGGTATTAAGGACACTCAGTGTGGTTTTAAGTTATTTGAAAACAAAGCGGCTAAAGAGATCTTTTCTAGACAGACATTTGAGAGGTGGAGTTTTGATATTGAGGTTTTGGCTGTAGCAAGACATTTAGGCTATAAAATTGAGGAGGTCGGAATTACTTGGTATGATGATCCTCACTCCCAGGTTAACCCGATAAAAGACGGTATGCGTATGCTTAAAGACTCTTGGCAAGTCAGAAAAAATATGACCAGAGGGTTATATAGCAGGTAATACTATTGGTTTTTAGCGTGGTCTCTAATCTCTTTGTTAAGCACATTACCCTTATTGTCTAGCTCATACAAATAGATTTCGCCGGTTCCAATTTCCAAGTTGGGTATTTCTTCGTCACTAATATTCTCAAGATGTTTGATAATTGCTCTTAAAGAGTTGCCATGAGCGGCAACAATAACATTATGACCTTGTTTTAAATCATTTAAAATCTCTTTCTCAAAATAGGGGATAGCGCGATTTGCTGTGTCTTTTAGGCTCTCTCCGTTTGGGGGAGCTACGTCCCAGCTTCGTCGATATTGTTTAAATGTTATCTCGCCAAAATGTTTTCTGGCCTCGTCTTTATTCATACCTGCCAAATCCCCGTAATCACGCTCTTTAATGGCGTGATGCTTATTGGCTTGAATGTGGCTATGATTGGTTTTTTCGAGAATCAAGTCCAGAGTTTGCTGCGCCCGTTTTAAGTCTGAAGTGTGAGCCTTGTGTAAGGGTATTCCCATTATTAACTCTGCCGCCTTTTGAGCTTCTTCTTTACCTTGTTCGGTTAGTTCTACATCGGTATGTCCGGTGAATTTATTTAATAGATTCCACTCTGATTGTCCGTGTCTAACTAAAATTAAGTATGCCATAATAAACCAAAAATTAAAAAATCATAACTAAAAATATATAAGCCAAAACCTAAAAGGAAAAAGTAATGCAAAAAATCAAAATAGAATAATCTTGGGAACGACAGAAAAAAATCTATTTAAGTAAGAGAGAATCAAAGCCAGCATATTTGGCTTTGTTGCCTAACTTCTCTTCAATTCTTAAAAGCTGATTATACTTTGCGATTCTTTCGCTTCGACACAGAGAGCCGGTTTTTATTTGGCCGGTTCCCATGCCTACCACAAAATCTGCAATCGTCGTATCTTCTGTTTCTCCGGAACGATGTGAAACAACAGAGGTATATTTGTTTGCTCTGGCCAGCTTGATTGCCTCTATAGTTTCGCTGACAGTTCCGATCTGATTAAGTTTTATGAGAATTGAGTTGCAGACCTTCATATTAATACCCTTTTGCAATCTGTTAACGTTGGTAACGAACAGATCGTCGCCAACCAGCTGGACTTTGTGACCGATTTTTTCTGTTAATAGGCTGTAACCTTGCCAATCATCTTCTGCCAAACCATCTTCTATTGAAGCAATGGGGTATTTTTCTACCCAATTAGTATAGAAATCAACCATTTCTGCGCTGGATAAGATTTTATTTTCAGTTTTTAGATGATATTTATTATCTTCAAATATTTCGGAAGCGGCTGCGTCTATGGCTATTGAGATATCTTGCCCCGGCCTAAAGCCGGCTTTCTTTATGGCTTCAATGATAACTTCAATAGCAGCTTCGTTGCTGGGGAGAGATGGGGCGAATCCGCCCTCATCGCCCACAGAGGTATTTAATCCACGTTCTTTGAGGATAGATTTGAGAGTGTGAAATGTTTCCGCACCGTATCTTAAAGCCTCTTTAAAATTTGGGGCGCCAAGTGGCATTATCATAAACTCCTGCAGGTCTGTTGAATTTAATGCGTGCTTGCCACCATTTAATATATTCATCATCGGTGTTGGCAGGTAATTGGGGTCGGCGGATTCAGATATCGTAGAAAAGTATTCGAATAGTTGCATAGCTTGATCTTTGGCCATCGCGTGTGCGAAAGCTAAAGATACTCCCAATATTGCGTTTGCCCCAAGCTTGCCCTTATTTTCTGAGCCGTCAAGTTTGATCATTTCTTGGTCTAGTTCGGTTTGTTGCATCTCTTTGCCAAGCAAACAATTTGAAATTTCATCGTTGACGTGGCTTACGGCTTTTTCGACCCCATTCCCACCATATCTTGTTTCGCCGTCACGTAACTCCACGGCTTCATGAATACCGGTTGAAGCACCGCTTGGTACACTTGCGCGACCAAAGGCGCCGCTATCAAGAGTAATCTCTACTTCTACTGTTGGATTACCGCGAGAATCCAGAATTTCTCTTCCCAAAACTTTTGAAATTTTTGACATATTCTCTCCTTTTAAACTTTTTTACCATATAATAATATCATCATTAGTTATTGAACTCAATTTGCACTATTACTTTAATAATATTTAATCAACACAAAAACATCAAAAGAGCACATCCAATGTGATTGAAAGAGACAACTATTGGCACTATTTAACCGGCAATATTTGATATTCGAATGAATATCCATTAGACTTTGCTATCTCTTCAGCGCGATTTCTTATATCTGAGTAATTGAATTTGTATTGATATTTTTTACCGAATAGGTCGGATTGTTCTTGTATGTTGCCTTCTCTTGGGCCCTTTAGTGTATTGTAGCTTTCCGCTTTGAACCCAAAACCACTGCTCATACCCCCATCAAAATCTCCACCGCTCGAAAAACCGGAGCCTGCCTCCTTGAGCATCTCTGAGAACTTAATGCTTTTGCCCTCTTCGTCTATTTTTACCCTGGCGGAGTAAGTAAGCTTTTTGGTGGATAAAAATGCTTTTCTCTCGGCGATGGTTGTGTTAAATTCCCAGACGCCTTTATTTTTTTTCCACTCTCCTCCATACTCTGCAAAAGATTCTTTGACCTGTTCTAACATATTTCTCCTATTCGCTATAAGGAATTAATTTAAATTCATCCATTACAAAGGCGGCAGAAGTATCTGCCATTTTGCTGAATTCAAATTTATTGGTGCCGCTGTTTAATTGAACCTGGCCAATATTATAATACTTCCAGCCTTTTGTATCTTCGGATATATGCTTATATTTTAACTGCTGTGAGCCGTTTACAATAATAGTTGCGCTTCTGGATTCGTCTGAGTGCAGAGCATCGTCTGAAAGTTTTATCCACAAGTCATACGAACCAGCTGTTTCTATATTTACATTATATGAAGCAGTGGCTAATTTACCAGCCAAATATGCCTCTCTGCCTCTGGCTGATTCTGCAATATATGATAGGGTGTCATATTGGTTAGTTGTTAGAATCCCGTCGCCTGCCTCCACGACAATGGTCCCTTCTGGGTCTTTGGTGTCTTCGATAACCTGTTCATCTGTTTCTGTTGACTCGCTTTGGTCTTTTGGTTTGTCAGGAATTATCTGATTATAAGTTAAATTAATTACAGATGACACAACTAAAACACCGGCAAAAATGGATACCTGCAAGGGAGTTTTTCCTGGAATGTATTTCCCAACGATAAAGGCCGATAAAATCCAGGCGATTCCGATAATGACACCAAGCGGAATACTTACATAAAGTAGTGACCAAAGTGTGGTTGCTACGGCAGCCACAGCCGAAGGCAAAAGAACAATTAATTGCATAAAACTCCTAAACTTAACGATAAATATAAATCACAGATTACTATAGCATATTTTTCGATTACCTAGTTTGGGTTTTTATCCACAATTTCTAGTTTTTTATACTCCCTAATAAGTTCTTTCCAGGCAAGATATATTGATGAAAGTTTCTTTTGTACTTGTGGAATTAGGGCAATATCTCTAAAATCGCGCTCCAGCTTACCTTTGCAGTAATCAATACGGCCTTCTTTTAAAATGTTAAGATACATCGAATCTGTCATATGGCTGGCAGAATCAATGCAAGCAAGGATTTTTTCCTCAAGCGTCTTGGGTTGCACATCTTTACATCTGTGAGCCCTAACTGCGCGACAGACTTTATCAATTAAAAAGGGATCGGCTTGTGAGACAAAAAATCCCTGGCGATTTTTTCTGACTTGACGGCATGATCGATCTCTTTGTCTCCAACATAATGTCCTGTGTCGTGAAGCCACAAGGACAACAAAACCGTAGCCTTGTCTGCTTTAGGATACATGTCAAACATTTTATTAGCCCATTTTTCTGCCTCCGCCAGATGTGAAACAAGGTCATAGGGATCACTTTTGTGTTCCCTTATTAACCCTAGCTGATACTCTTTAGCTTGTTTGATAATATTATCAAATTCCATGTTATTCTTTCAAAGCCCAACTGCTGATTATTGATTAAAGAAAAAGAAGGAAATATTCGCAATGAAATGCTAATAACTAACCCAACTAAGTCCCTTAAGGTTGAAATCGCTACTGGTTGAGCTGTATATAATATTTGACTTTGAGCTGTCGAAGTCATAATAATAAATTTTAAGCTCTTTCGTGTAGGCTAGTTTTTTACTGTCCTGTGACCATGCAAGGGTTCTAATAAAACCGGTATTCGAACTGCTGCTGCTTGAAGAGTCGATTACGGCTGATTGTTTTGATGCAATGTCAACTTTCACCAAAGACAGGTTGCCCGAGGTCATCTCACCTGTGCCGAAATATGTCGTTTCAAATGCTATTGATTTACTGTCTGGCGACCATTTTATGCCATTGATCGATCTGTTTTCTTCCGGTTCGTAAATGTCTGTTGAGGTTTTGCTTTTTACGTTGTATATAGATACACCATGTTTGGTGGCACTAATTTTGTAGCGATAGGCTATCATTTCGCCATCTGGCGAAACCACAACATCAGAGGAGCTGTAAGAACCCATGAAGGATCGGGAATTGTTTAAACCTGGTGCCATGGCCCCATCAGAATAAACGTAATCCTCTGTTTGCGATAAATCAAAAGTTAAACGATAAAGAGTTGAGTAGTTGTCTACGCTTTTTGAGGTTATGATATATATTTTTGATTCATCCCCGCTAATAAATATCTCGCTACCTCCGGTGGCATAACTTTTGTCGAAGCCCGAAGCCACCACGGTTGTTTTTTGTGTATTTACATCATACTTATTAAGTGAATACTCTGCTGATTCGTCTGTGCTACTTGCTTTAATATAATATATCTCTTTACCATTTGGGGTGAGTAGCCATTTTGGAACTTGGGCGACCTCCAAACCAGAAACCACTGTCTGCTTTACGCCATAGTTTATAGCTATTAAGGAAAAGCTGTTTGGGACTTCCGGTGCGTCCATACCACCTTCGTCGCCGTAGGCATAAGCCATGACTCTGGAGTCGGTGCTCCACTGCACGGAATCGTTTGCGCTGCTCGACTCGCTACTGCTAGAAAGCAGAGGATAATCCAATAATATCTCCTTATTATTTGTTGATTTGTCGGCTAAATCATATATTATACCGCTGAAACTGTTTGTATTTGATTCTATCGGACCTCTTAGAGCAAAGATAAATGATGGGCCATAGGCAATAATGTTAGAGTATTCACTGTTTTCTACTTTTGTGCTACTGTCATCAGATGAATCTTCTTGTTGTGTCTCTTTTACCGAGTCTTTTACCGCCTCTTTGGTGCCGGTGGTGTAAAAACCGAAGTAATATGTGGCGGCTCCTCCTAAAATTATCACCGCCGCAAAAAGTGATAATAAAATTTTTAGTGTTTTGCTCATGATTCCTCTCATTATTCATTAAAACTTCTAGACAATAACATTATATCAATAAAAATATGAATTAGCGCAATTTTGTTTGCTATCGATCTTTATATGCAATATTACTTATCTTTCAATAATTAATCTCGCTTGCAATTTTCGTGATTAGATATGTAATTTTTGATTTACCATGAAAAAAACATCACCGAAGTGATGCGCTTTTCATGGTAGCCTTGATGCAATTTTATTCGAACACCTTTTAGCTTGGTTATACGATTTGATGGCGGTGTATGTCAACAAAGAAATTATTCAAAGGAATTGTCTTGAGTGCGAATGATTCCCCGGCAACTTTTTGTAGGTGGTCCGCCTTCAAGTTATAAAGTAGGGTTGACTTGTTTGAATTGCCTCTCGAAGGTGCGTCGTTTGACATTTTGCTCTATAGTACAGCCGGTCGAGGAAATCCGGATTATAGAACAGCAATTAACTATTCATCTACTTGGCGTGACAGTCGGCAAACCTGTCATTCTAATTTCCGTCTGCATATGAGTTATCCAGATGATAATTAAATACTTGTGTGCAAGCTACTTGAGACCGGCAATTCAACTGGACTAACCTAATAGTCCAAAATTAGTTGCAAGGCAGGTTATGACAAAAGAAATAATGCAATTGACATAATAGTATTTTCTAGAGTATTATTTTCCCGAGTAGGTGCAAAAACTATATACGAGGTGCAGACATGCTTGGAAAGCATATCGCATTCGCTGGGATTGACGGTTCAGGCAAAACCACCCAAGCCGAATTGTTGGTTGGATGGCTACAACGCAACGGCAAGTTCGCGATACTTCGTGAGGGCAAATGCGATTTTGTCAGCCAGGTCAGTGGCATGATTTCTCAGCGCCATGGCCTGGAAGGCAATAGCGCACTGCTAGGAGAGGATGTATATCTCACCTGCCTGGCATACGATACGCTGCGAGAGACGATGTTCGATGTGCGTCCGTATGCCAATGCTGGCGCCACTGTGGTCTGTGCTCGATCGCCTTATTGCCGCCTAGCCGGCGGTGTCAGGCGGGGAGCGAAGACAATCGAGAGGGCAGAAGAGATCATGCTCTTTGATGGCCCGCCGGACATCACCATCTGGCTTGACCTTTCTCCTGAAGTGGCGCGAGAACGGATCCGCTCGAGGAGCCTAGAGGCTCCATCGCTCCAGCAGCTGGAGGACTACCGCAGAGCTTTCATGTGCGTCCTCCCGGAAGACCGGTTGCACATAAGTATCGATCAGGCCCAAAGCCCGATAGATGTTCACAGGATGGTGGTGAGCGCGTTGGGCGCAGTCATGAGCTAAAAAGCGCAGAAAGGATGTGAACAGGTGGCGGGCAGAATCTTTGTTCGCCACAAGTTAAATATTATGAAAAGTTCAAGATACAAATTAATCTTTGGCGCAGTGGATGCCGTCACCTCCACAATATCTCATTCAGCGGGAGCAGATTTTATATGGGCAAGCAGTTTTATATTATCTGCCATGATGGGGAAAAAGGATGATGGTATCACAAATATAAAAACCTTCAGCCATCACATCAAATCTATATCCATGGGCTCAAATAATATTATTTTTGATTTCGATATCGGCGGAAAAAATATTCGTGATCTTGGGCAGAATCTCAAGCACTTAGTCAACCATGGGGTTTATGGGGTTTGTATCGAAGACGAGTCTTACCCTAAAGTAAACGCTATGCTAGGCAACACAGGTCGCAGACTTCTTGAGCCACATGAAATGGCTAAAAAGATTCATTACATTAAATCAAAAAATGTAATGAAAATTGTTATAGCAAGGACTCATTCAATGATAATAAATGAACAGCTTGGAGACCTACAAAAAAGAATTTTAGCGTATGAAGATGCGGGCGCGGACGCTTTAGCAATTCATTATACGGGAAGTGACTGGCGGAAATATGCTGAGACCATGGCCAAATTAAATATTTCTAAACCACTAGTGATAATTCTTTCCAAAGAATTATCCCTGCCTCCGGAAATTGATAAGATAAAAGGCGTTGAATATCTTGTTTTCCCCAACCAGCTATATCGGGAAATGATCGGCCGAGCTATGTTGGTCTCAAAAAATAATATATACGATGGAAGTTTTTGGCAGCATATCACTACCACAGATCATATTTTTAATTTAGTTGATGGCATAAACAAAAATTTATTAGAGGGAAAAAATGAAGTATGATCATTCGTTCCATGTTTCATTAAAAGTGCTGTTGAAGGATAAAATAGGCAAAATATTAGCATTACAAATGCCAGATGGCTCGTCTATGGATGGTTATTTCGATTTTCCTGGCGGTCGAATAGGTGACGATGAGGTTAACAAACCTTTTCTGGAGATTATTGAGAGAGAACTTAGTGAAGAAATAGGCGATAAGGTAAAATATATACTTTCCCCCAGACCAGTCTCTTATTCCATCCACA
The DNA here is from genome assembly GCA_002070055.1 of bacterium ADurb.Bin212. Taxonomy (GTDB): domain Bacteria; phylum Patescibacteriota; class UBA1384; order XYA2-FULL-43-10; family XYA2-FULL-43-10; genus MWCM01. The sequence continues at coordinate 13,150 of MWCM01000018.1, forward strand.
GTTATGATTCAAAAAAATATGCTAAAAGAGTCGACATTCTGTGCCTCTTTTTCGAAGCCGAATATATCAAAGGTAAAATAGAAATTTCCTCTGAACATAAAAATTTTAGTTGGTTAGAACTCAAAGATGAGAATGTAGATAAGTATTTTATCAAAGGACCTTTGGAAGGTGCAAAGAATTATTTGAATATTAAACGTACGGAGACAAAATGACCGCTAAGATCCATGTCGGTATCGCCCTTCCTGGTTCTAAAGATGAACTATCATTATCTTCGAAACTGTTGATAGACTGCTTTAGCCAGCACAAATGCAATGTTACCAAATTAAAGCTTAGAAATATCGATATTATCGCGTCTAAAGATAAGATAAATATTTCATCTACAGGAGCTGCATTGGAACCTTTTGATGTATTTATTAATAGGCACAATGTCTTAGATCGCAGAGAACACGATTTCGCGGTTGCCAGGCTAATCGAAGATACGTCCAAAGTGGTTTTGAATCCGCTCAGTAAATCTTTTTTTACCCATAATAAGTTTCACGCAAATTCCTTACTGCAAAATTTTGGCATACCAATTCCAAAAATCTATAAACCTGGTCTAAATTATAATTCGGACGATATAATCGAAACTATTGGTTTGCCGTTGATATTGAAGGCCAATACCGGAAACCAAGGCAAGGGCGTGGTATACATCGACAATAAACTTTCTTTAATTTCTATAATAGATTGCCTTATTAACCTGAATGAGGATTTTTTCTTGCAGGAGTTTGTGCTCGAAGCTGCCGCGGATTGCCCCAGGGCTGTTTTGATTGGTGGAGAACTTATCGCCGCGTATGGCAGATCTTCAAAAAAAGATGACTTCAGAGCAAAACTGAAGGATGGGAAATTCGGTGGGTTCATGAAAATATCAGAAAAAGATCAGGAAGTATTTAAGAAAATCTATAAGCTTACAGAACTGGACATATTAGGAATCGACTTCTGTGTTACGGATCACGGCATAAAAATAATTGAGGTTAACGCTTACCCGGGGCTGGGGAATATATATAAAGCAAGTGGGTTGAATTTGGCGGAAAATTTTTATCAACACGCTATAAATAGACTTCAAATAAAAACCTAACCTCCATGAGAAAGCTTTGCTACATTGGTGAAATAAATGACTATTCAGACAAATGGTTGATTAACAGCTTATTGAAGGAATATGCCGTAGAAACGATTCTCCCGCAACAATGGGATCGAATTGAAACGACTCAAGCAGATTTGTGGATTAATAGATTGTACTTATCGAGCGTTGAGCGCTTTGGTTTTGATATCATATCTGCGCTAAGAGACAAATTAAGATTGTTGTCACCCGTGATTAATTCTGATGAAGGGTGGAAGCTTGAGTCAGACAGAATTTATCAACATAAATTTTTTACCAAAAAAGGATTTGACTATATTCCTACCCACGCTGTTAAGAACAACAATATTAACAATCAAGAACTGTTTCCGTTGGTTATTAAGAAAAATACTTCGGGAAGAAATAAAATTTTACCAGTCTTTAATAATATTGATGATTTAAAAAATTATATTCAAAACGCTATGACGGATCAATTGGTTATTCAGCCGCTGATTAATGAAAAGATTTGTTACCGAACTGAATTTGTAGGACGATATTCATGGACTTATCGACAGTATATAAAGATAGATAGTTCTGGGCTGAGCTTTACAAAGGATAGTACTACGATAAATCACCCAGCTAACTTTTATTTTTATCAAAATATAAGCGAATTGTTGAGGAATATGTATATAAAATGTTTTTCAATCGAGTATTTTATGTATGAGGATAAAATTTCAATAGTAGATTTTAATATGACATCAAATTACCCAGAAACATTTATTAATAAAATTGGTCCCAAGCTATTAACTGCATGGAAGGAAATTATTCAAAATGAAATTTAGCCAAGAGACATTATTCCTTGCCGAGATTTATAACTATAGTTGTAAAGGTATCATTGCTGGATTGGGGAAGGGGGAAGGCATAACCAAAAAGATAAAGTTATTATCTTATAAAATAGATGAGAACTCTGATTATAAGGGTTTAGCCAAATTCCTTTTAGCGAGCAATTTGTTGGACGATGGAGATATTATCGCATTGCCTTCAAAAGTGATATCGATTATTGAAAAAAGGTTTGTAAATGGTGTTACTGTTGAAAACTATAAAAAATGTATTACCGACCTTGATTACGCAAGAAAAAACTTAAAAGTTATGAATGGCGGAGAAATTTCAAGAAGAGACCAAATTGGCCTGGATAAGATCAACCCCGAAAAAAAGTTGGGTGTAATCTACCCCAAAAATCCAAACTTATCGGCACATCAAATATCGAAGGAATTCGAAAAGATTTCAGGAGATAAAATTGATGTAGTAATCACCGACTCTGATTCGGGGGCAATTAAAGGAGTCGATCTTATAGGCTGCCCAACAGTTATCAATACCCCTATCGCCTCAACCAAAGGGCTTGGTTTGTTTTATGCTATGAGGATAGCGGTGGCAGCAGAAATCAGCTGGAACAACCTAGATTATTGCCCCATTTTGTTAGTAAAGCCATATGAGGCCAGCAGAATACGCGAATCTATAGGCGAAATAAAATACAACGGTTTCTTAGATGCTAATAGAGAGAATGATTATTTAAAATTCTTGGATAGTTAAATATGACTAAAAAAAATATATCTGAGTTCAAATTTAAAAATATATCATTAAATTTATCTCAAGACGCTCGAAGTGGGGGAAATGTGTCTCATTCGAGCAGGCTACTTTCCAAAATACTGCCTAAGGAGTTCAAAGGAAAAAGTATTTTAGATTTGGGATGTGGTTCTGGCTATATGTCTATTGGTCCTCTTGTGCTGGGGGCTTCGTCAGTTTTGGCAATTGATGTTGATGACGTTTCTACCCAGCTACAAGCAAACTTGAAGCTGAATAATATCCCGGAGAATAAAATTAAATTTTTCAAAAGTAACTTATTCGATTCAGTTCCACCATTAAAGGATAAAATCGATATTATTATTGCCAATCTCCCACAACACTCTTTGCCAGCAACTCGCAAAGCAAAAAACTTGCTGGGTAAATACGGTGGATTCGATGGCACAGATATAGTTTGCCGAGGTTTGACCGAAGGGGCTAATTTTCTTAAGGTAGGTGGGCAATACTATGGAGCCGTATCTGAACTTACCAATTATGAAAGGACATTTGCACTAACTAAGTGCCTTTATAATGTAAAAATCAAACAGACGATTCAAAAGGTTTTAAGGAAAGAGGAGATGCTTCCTTGGTTATCGGATGACGAGCTAATTAGCCATTTAGAATTACTTAAAATGGGCGGTCTTATTTCATACGAAAGGTTAAATGGCGATATAACTTACAGAGTGCACCTAGTGCAGTTCACCCTCAGATAGTTATTTGCTTAATTATTAGCATAATGGGCTGACAGGCAAATAAAAAGACTTCTAGGGCATAGTCAAGAATAGTTTTCCAGCCAAGAATGTTCTTGCCTGCCCTTCCGAAGACTTAGCGAAGTAGGGTTCGATTTGCCATTAATCACTTACCAAAATAAAACCTCCAAGGGGAATGTCACTAGTGGGGCCATGAACCCGCCTCTCTTCTTTGTCTTGCTTATTAGCTAATTCTTTCCTTAGATTATCGCTTGACCTTGCTGCTAACCCTTCCTTGTCTACGGGGGTTCTTAACCCCTGGCTACCAAAAAGAGAGCATCATCAATTGACGCTCTCTTTTTGGTAGCCCCAAGGGAAAACTGAGAATCGAACTCGCTTCGCTCTTTAAAAACCGACGGTTTTTAATATTTTCCTGCAGCGGGGGAAACAATTGTTTCCCCTGCCTGTCCGCCTTTGGTGGAACCCCCTTCGTGGTTCGATTTGCCATTAAGCACTTACCAAAATAAAAACTCCATCTGAGGATGAAGTGTTTATTTTGGTAGCCTTGATGCACTTTGCTTCGAACACCTTTTGGTCTGGTTACAGAAACTAATGGTAAGTTATGACATTTAAATAACAATATCGGCACAAATTGTTTTATAAAATAGTAATTCTGGCCGAACAGTCGGGTCTGGAATCTTGCCCGACCATCAGACGAATTGACTTGTATAACAAGCCACAATGTTATACGATTATAAGGTTTAATTCAAAAGGAGCAACAATGTCATTTGATGAAGCGTCGCTTAAAGCACACAGAGAATTATCTGGGAAGATTTCAATCTTGCCAAAAGTTAAAATAAATAATATCAAAGATTTAGCAACATTCTACACCCCAGGCATTGCCGCGGTATCAAAGAAAATTTCAGAAAAAACATGCAATGTTTGGAAATACACCTCAAGGTCAAATCTCGTTGCCGTTATATCCGACGGTTCTGCTGTTCTTGGTCTTGGCAATATAGGTCCAGAAGCAGCCCATCCGGTAATGGCAGGCAAGGCAATTTTATTCAAGGAGTTCGCAAATATTGATGCTTTCCCAATCTGCTTAGGCACTCAAGACCCGCAAAAAATAATTGAAACCTGCAAGATTCTAGCTCCCTCATTTGCAGGAATAAATTTAGAAGACATCTCTGCTCCTCGTTGTTTCGAGATAGAGAGGGAACTGCAAGACCTCAAGATTCCAGTTATGCACGACGATCAACATGGCACGGCTGTTGTTGTTTTAGCAGGATTGATAAATGCAACTAAGGTCACCGGTAAAAATCTTTCAAAATCAAAAATCGTCATTGTTGGTGTCGGGGCAGCTGGAACGGCAATTGCTCATATGGTTAATGATTTCACTAAAGGAAAAGCAGAAATTATTGCCGTTAATAGACAGGGAATGGTTTGTAATATTAATGACTTAGAAAATAGAAAAATCTGCGAAGCTGTAAATAAAAACAAAATTTCCGGAAAATTAGAAGATGCTATTTTGGATGCAGATATATTTATCGGAGTTTCAGCAGCTGGAGTTTTGAAAAAGAATTTAGTTCTCAAAATGGCATCAAACCCAATCATTTTTGCCATGGCTAACCCTGTCCCTGAAATTATGCCCAAT
>MWCM01000019.1 GCA_002070055.1 bacterium ADurb.Bin212
GCTACCTTTACTCACTCAAGTGGCACTATTACCTTTGATGGACAGGGGACCCAAACCATTACTACCAACGGAGATGCGCTATTTGACACAGTTTTAAACAACACTGGTACCTCCGGCTCTTTTGCCATCGCCTCCGCCCTCGACATCAACGGTTCATTTACATTAACCGATGGAGTTTTAGACTTAGATACCTCTGACCCCACCCTTAACATCGCCGGTAATATTACCATAAATGGAGGAAGCGTTACTAAATCATCAAGCGGTTCTTTAGTCACTTTAGATGGAGATTTAACATATGATGATAATATTGGAGTGAACTTTGGAAATATTCAAATAGGCACTTCTCCTGACACTACTAATTTATCCAGTGATTTAACCTGTGATTCCTTAAGTATAGCCAGCGGAGATTACCTTTACACTAATGGCTATGACATAGACTCTGCCGGAGATATCACCATTAACTCTACAGCTACCCTAGATGCTACCGATGACGGTGAGCTAGACGGCACCATCATCAACATTGCCGGCTCCTGGTCTAACTCAGGAACCTTTACGGCAGATGATTCTACGGTGATATTCGATGCCACCTCAACCGGCAAAACCCTATCAGGCACCTTAACCGGATCATCCGCCTTTAACGATCTAACCTTTAACGGTAGTGGGGGGGAGTGGACCTTGTCAAATAATATTAAGGCAACGAATCTTACTATATCGGCAGGAAAATTGATTGATAATACTAAGGCTATCGAAATAGCTGGAAACATCAATATTTCAAGAGGCAATGATGCCGTTTCCGCTCTAACCTCAACCGGTACATGGACAATGTCAGCTAGCGGAAACATAAAAAACAGCGGCGGTGTTGTAAATGCGGATTATTATCAGGACGATCTCTATCATTTGGTAATTGCAGAAAGCGTAACTGCTACCAGAACCGGTTTAGTTTATATCGATAAGCTAACAATGCAAGACAATTCCTCTATTGTCGGAAATTTCGAGTTGAGATTCGGTCGACCTTCAACTACAACAGATTTTATTAACCTCTCTGGTAGTGCCAGTATCTCAGGTGGTTTGACCAGATTATTTCCTGTTGATTCAACAACATATAGCCAAAAAGCTTTTTCGTTAAATGAGGATTTTGTAATTGGTTATTCAACTTCTTCGTTTTTGTCAATGACTGGTAATTTGTCAGTTCCCTCTTTACAGGTTTATAGCTCGAATGTCTCAAACAATGAAACTACTGCCAATTGTTTAGATATGAATGGAAACAATCTAACCGTGACTGGAGATGTAAAAATTGGTGGCGCTTTTGATGCTTATGATGAAGTTTTCGCAGGTAAAATAGATTTCGGTTCTGGAACACACAGCATAGGTGGTGACATGACTATTTACAGAAATGGAGATTTATCATCAATTGGTTATTTTGATTTTGGAAGTAGTAGTATTACGGTTAACGGCGATATTGATCTTGAAAATATTACCGTCACTACTGGTACATCTACAGTTGTTTTGGCAGGTTCTTTAAACCAAAGTATTGCTTCTTACTCCCAGTCTTTTTACAATTTAACTATTACTAATAGTTCATCTTTGCCTGGAGTTACATTCACTGATGCTTTAGATGTTGATAATTTATTTAAATGTATTACCCCTTCCACTACACTTACATTTACTGCTTCTACAACTTCTACGCTGAACGATATTGAGCTTGATGGGCAAGCATCTGGGACTCGTATTGTTATTCGATCAACCTCTACTACTGCTGCCAATTGGAATGTGGCAGCGAGTACTCAGACAGATGTGTCTTATGTGTCGGTTTCATATAATGATGCTTCATTTGGTCAAGAGATTGATGCATCTAACGGTACTAACAATGATGGTGGCAACAACACGAATTGGTTATTCCCTAGTGGCATCACCATCTCCGGTACTGTTTATACTGCAGAGAACAAATCAACCAATATCGGAACAGATAAAACAGTAGCCCTATCTATCAATGGAGGATCCGCAACAACTGTAGAAACAACCACTGGCGGAGTATTCTCATTTAGTAGTGTGACCGTTGCTACTAATAACACAGTAGCCATCTATTTAGATGGTGAAACAGAAAAAGCATCTCTTGTTACCCAAGCAGCTAATGACACTTCAGATATTACCTCCCTAGAACTCTTTACCTCTCACATAATTCTCTCCCATCAAACAGCTGGACCTATGACAAATACTTTACTTGCTACTGCAGATAATGTCTCCGATACTGATTTACTCATCTCCGTAGATGGAAGTAGTAATGCTACTTTTACTGCAGATATGGAAGTCTGGATTCTAACAGGCAAAACCTACACCCCGGGTGGTAACGTTACAGCTGCAGGTTTAGATATCCTCTCCACAGCAACTTTCTCTCCTGAAGCCAACACCTTAACCTTAACCGGAGCAGGTACTCCCTTTGCTGTTTCCGGTACCTTTAATGAATCCACTTCCACCGTTATCTACACTGGTAGTAGTGCTACCAATGTAGCAGGTACTACTTATAACAATTTAACCTTAAATCAATCCGGAACCACCTTTACTTCCACTGGTGCCACCACCGTTAAATCAGTTCTAACCATAACAGCTGGTACCTTTGATGCAGATGATGAAACCATTACCCTAACCGGAACAGGTACTCCCTTTGTGGTAACAGATACCTTTGATTCTGGCACTTCTACTGTCAAATACACAGGAGAAGGGAATACAACTATTGTTGCTACTACTTACTATAACTTAGAAACCAAGCCAAGTGGAGAATCATCCAGTTCAAGTAGCTGGATAGTTTCAGGTGCTGGTTCTACAGCTTTTAATGGTACTTATACTGAAAACGGTACTTATCAGGATCATCCTTCTTATTCTTTAGATTCATCTCATTGGTTAATTTTTGAACCGACAGGAATGCTTGAGGATCAATGGATTATCACTGATCAAAAAGGTGGTGGAGCGCAATATTATTATTGTTATTGTTCTACTCTACCTGGAAGTGGTTGGAGTGTGATGTCAGGTGATAGTCCTGCTCCTACAGTCTCTGCCGGATTTTCCCCTTACACCTACACCTTTGCTTCCGGTACCGTAAATATAGAAGGTAATTATGTAAATGGTGATGGTACTAATGCTGTAAATACTACTGCAGATACTAATGATCCGACTTTTAATATTAATGGCAACTTTACTAACTCTGCAGACGCTACATTTGTTGCCTCTAACTCCGGTAGTTTTTCTGTTGCTTCTAACTTTACTAATAACTCTACTGCTACTCTTACCCATTCATCAGGTACACTAACACTAGACGGACAAGGAGCTCAAAGTATTACTACAAATGGTGATTCATTTAACAATGTTACTGTTACTAATACATCCGCTGAAGTCTCTCAAGCTGATGCTACCGCTATAGCAGGAACTTTAATTATCAACTCCGATGCTATCTATGACATCAACGGTCAAAATATTACTCTAGCCACACTAACAAACAACGGTACCTTCCGTCTCCAAGGAGGCGAAACCACTGTTACTATTACTACCAAAGATACTGATTCTGGCACGGTAGAGTATGATGGAACGGGGACATACACGAGCTTACTTTATGGGAACTCATATTACAATGTATTATTTTCTGCTGCCGGAACATTTACACCGGCTGCGAGTGTGACGGTCAATAATAATTCCACCATTAGTGGCGCTACTGTAAATTTGGGAAATAATACAATAACATATTCAGTAACAGGATCTTTTACTTTAAATAGTGGAGCTTTTATTATTGCTACACAAGGAGCTTACCGGACTAAGCTTTCAGCTGGAGCATATTCTCAAACAGGAGGCACTTATACTTCGGGAGGATTTGCTCACACTAATATAAACGGAAATTATTCTGTGAGTGACGGAACTTTTACCCATTCAAATAATTCTTATTTGTATATTTCGGGAGATTATTCATTTTCGGGTGGAATATCTACACAGAGTAATTCAGGAAGAGTGTATTTTGATGGTGATAACAATAGTGCCATAAATGCAGCTCAAACATTTGTAGCGATAATTTATATAAACAAAGGATCTAGCTATGCTTTAACTTTAAATTGTGATATTACTGTGGGCAGTTTTTATATAACTTCCGGCAATATCAACACCAATGCTTATACTATAACAGCCAATATAGATTCGTCTAACTTTAATGCTAATGGGCAAACTATAAACAAGCTAACTATCAACGGTAATCCTGTATATATAACTGGAAATATAATTATCGACACTACGCTTACAGTGAATAGCAATAAATCTATGTCAATAAATTCGGCTTCATCAATAGCTGTAACTTTGACTGATTCAGTTACTACAACTTTAAATGGTGTCATGACACAAACCAGTAGTTCAACCAGTAGCTATTATCTTTTAAAAGATAGTGCTGCTACAACTTTTTCTACAGGTGGAACTTTGCAGGGGATTATAAAAATGCAGGCTGATACGAAAGATATATCAATTCCTGCCAGAACTTATTTAGGTAGATTGGAGCTTATTAATTCTGGCTCTACCAACAGGGTGGTAACTGCGGGTACTTCTGCTAGCCAAATCATCACTATCGGAGGATCGCAATATGATACAAATTACTCTGGTGGTTTATTTTTAGCAGCTAACGGTGCAGGCAATATTACTCTGGAGGCTTCAACTTACAATCCTGATATCGCTATAACTACCTATGGCACTGCTACAGCTACAGGCGACATTGATTTTTTTGGTGCAGAAAGTGGTAGTGAAATTATTAATGCCGGCAGTGGTACATGGACAGTCAAGGGTGACATTGATTTTACTAGTGGTACTTTTAATAAAGATACTTCTACTTTTGTATTAAATGGTACGGGTTCACTTCAAACTCAGAATATTACCAGTGCTTTGCAATCTTTCCATAATTTAACCATTCAAAATAACTCCACAAACGGTACTATCTTTGCTGATTCTGCTACTGTCACTGGCACCTTTACTGCTATTACTGCTAGTTCCAAGATTACATTTGATGCTTTATCTACCTACGCTTTTGCTAATATAAACATAAATGGTCAGGATAGTGGCACTCACATTATTCTTCAATCGTCGGATCCTACAAATGAAGATCTCCCGTCAAGACAATGGTATTTAAATGTTTCTCAAACCTCTCCTCAAGCCAGCTACGTTAATGTTACCGATTCTGATGCCAACGGGGGGAATGCTATTACACCAATTTCTTCAACAGATGGGGGCAACAATGAAAACTGGCTCTTTAATATATCTCCAACCGAAGACTCTTTAACATTCATAAACCCATATGGTGGCGTAGGAAATGTAGCTGTTTCAGACAATACAACAGAATGGACTTTTAGAGCCCTTGTTTCAGATGAGGATGGGCTTTCTGATGTCGATTATGTATTGCTAAGATTCGCCAATAATAGCGACAGTTCTTCTCCTTTTGATGCGTTAAAGTATAAGTGGACTCAGGGTTCTGATGCCTTTTCTGAAGAGGCAGATACCTTAAATGCGGCTTCTATTACCTCAACCTCAGATGACTCGAATGGTAGCGGAAATCAATGGACGCTGGATTTCAAAATTAAATTTAATGATGATTTTGCATCGCTTGATACCAATTACTCCGTAGAATTGGTTGTTGTGGATGACGGCGCAGCAACAGACAGTGGTAGCTATAGTGATATTTATCAAGTCAAGGAGCTTTCTTTGACTTTAAGTGTTGATTATTCTACTTTAGATTTCTCTAACCTCTTGCCTGGTAGCATAGCAACAAAAACTACTGTAACAACTGTAACTTGCAACCATCCTAACGGATACTCTTTGGCCATATCGGATTTAATTGCCGGTGTTTATTCTGCACTCTTGCACACAGATCTATCAACCAGAATTGCCGATTACGGGTCTGGAATATCGTCTCCAACAGTCTGGAGCGGAACCGGACTTGGTGTTACAGTATATGAGGCAACCGGAAAAGATACTTCAAAATGGGGTACAGGCACAACGGAGAATGACTTAAATAATAAGTATGCAGGAATTCCAGAAACTGCCACGATTATTCACTCAAAAACAGGTTCGCCTACGGCAAACGATCAAACTAAAGTCGGCTATAAAGTTGTGGTTCCGGAAACACAAAAGACCGGCTATTATTCCGGAACTGTTACTTTTACAGCCACGGGAGTATTGGATTAACCATGAAATACCTGATAAAATTATTAACAGCTTTTTCAATCAGTATTTGTGTGTATTTGGCTTTAATATTTGTAAGCTTAAGTAGTATCGCCCAAGAACAGAAATCGGTTGAGCTGGTGGCGACAATTCAACAATCGATGGCCATATTAATTAGCGACACCCAGTGCGATTTCGGTATCGTAATTGCCGGAACTCCTAGCCGTTGTCAGGGAGGATTTGATATATCTGTAAAAACCAATTCCTCTACCGGTTACTTACTTGGTGCGCAAGATAATGTCGCTGATCCGAATTCAGCTATGGTATATGGTGACGCTGTTACACATATCCCTGACTTTAGCGCCCCTTTATCATCTCCAGAAATTTTTGATCCTGGTGTAGATATCGGCGTGGGTATCACTGTGTATGCAGCCGACACAAACAAAGAGTTAAAGTGGGGTAATGGTTCTTCTTACAATGATTTGTTAAATAAGTACGCCGGTATCCCTGAACTAATGCAAACTCTGCATAGTTCACCCAATTATAAGGCAGATTTTGATAATACGAGCGTGGCTTTTATTATGGACGTTTCCCCTGATCAGAAAGACGGTTTCTATTCTGGGAACGTTATTATTACTGCTGTTGCATTGGTTGAATAATTGTAATACTATTATATTAGATATTATTTGATTACTTAGGAGGCAAGAGATGAAGAAAATCGCAACGTTTGTTGTAGTGCTCTTTGCTAGTATGGCGTGTTTGATGATTGCTCTAAACTATATTTCATACGAATCTGAGGCCGCAACCGACACAGTTGATTTAGAGATTAATGTTCAGGAGTATTTGTCCTTTTCAATTACTTCGGGTGATGCTATTAATTTTGGCAACTTTAATCCAGGTACACCAATATGTTCTAACACAGCTACTGTGGCAAGTGTTACTACTAATGCCGCAAATGGCTATACCTTGGGTTTGCACGATGGTTCCGCCACTAATTCTGCAATGTCCAAGGGTGGTCTTGGTTCTGTGTATATCCCTGATTACGCGGGCACAATTGCCAGTCCGACTACATGGACGGGAACAGGTTTGGGTGTTACAAACTGGGCAGCCGATACAAGTAAAAACACAACCAGGTGGGGCGCAGGCTCGACTGTTTGCGATGCTTTAAATGAATATGCTGGAGTTCCGGAAACCGCAACTACCGGCCATACTGTTACCGGTTTTCATAGCGGAGCAGATACCTCGAGCTGGGGCTGGAAGATCGATGCACCCGATACTCAAGAAACCGGTAGTTATGAAGGCACAGTAACATTTACCGCCACTGGCGTAATTAGTTAATAATTGGGAGGGGATAAATATGAAGAGAGTTTTTAAAGGTATAAAATGGTTGTTCATCGGCTCAATAATGTCCCTCATGGCATTGCCGAGTTTATCTTTGGCTCAAACACAACAAGCGGGCATACAGATCTCGCCACTCACCTATAGTTTTGAGATAAAGCCCAATCAAACCAGAAGTGGTAATCTTTATATTAGAAATCTTGATTCCACTCCAATGGAATATGTTATAGAAACAGAGTTATTTAGCGAAACAAGTGAAGATGGCGCCCCAAGCTTTACCGGAGTTAAAAAAGAAGATGGGGTTAACGATTTAACTAATTGGATAGAGTTTGATAAGCCTACAGAGGGCACTGTAGCTGTTGGCGATCAAATCGACATAACATTTGAGATCAACGTTCCAGAAAATGCCGAACCCGGTGGTCACTATGCGGCAATCTTTGCCAGACAGATAAAAAAAGATGCTGAGGGCAAAACACAGCTAGGTGTTGCCAGCAGAGTGGGACTATTAATTTTAGTGTCTGTGCCTGGCGATGTTACAAAAACTGCTGAAATTGAATCTTTTTCCTATTCTAAATGGCTTTGGAGTGGCAGACCTGATTTTGGTCTAAAAGTTAAAAACACCGGAACTGTCCATTACTCGTCTGCTGCTGAGCTAGAGATAACTCCTACATTGGGCTCTATCCAAAAAGTTGATATGGGACGTCATACAATTCTACCTGACACCATCAGATCATACGAAGGCCAGTGGAATAACAAATATCCATTCGGTTTGTACAAAGTTAAAGCAAAAGCCACAGATGGCAACGGAGACACTGTTTCTACTACTGCCAGTTTTTGGGCGATACCTCTGGTAATTGTAATTCCTGTGTTAGTTTTAATTATACTTCTCTGGATAATAATACATTACATGAAAAAGAATTTCCGTTTAGTTCGGGCAGAGTAAATGATTTAAGATTTGGTATTTAATGCAACAGGATGTAAAGCTTAGCACTGAAGTTGTGCAAGTTAATAAAGACGATATTAGGTTGGAGGGCGCCCAGGCATTTTCCTCGAGAGAGGGAGAGGTAAAGGGCGCTTTCTCGTCTTCTGGGGATTACGCTCCATATTATTTGTGGATGGTTGTGTTTATTGTGTTCGCGTTTCTGTTCTATCTTAAAAAATATGTTTTTAAAAAAGCTAAATAACTATATATGAAAGCTCGTGATCGTTATTAAACAGAAGTGAAAGGAGCACACATGTCTTATTTGATACCAACTGTGATAGAAAAAACCCATCAAGGCGAAAGGGCCTACGATTTATACTCAAGACTATTAAAAGACAGAATTATCTTTCTTGGAGGCTCAATTGACGATGAATTGTCCAATTTGATTGTGGCCCAACTTCTATTTTTGGAGGCGGAAGACCAAACCAAAGAGATAAAGATGTACATAAACTCCCCAGGCGGACAGGTCTATGCCGGAATGGCAATTTACGACACAATGCGCTATGTTAAACCAAAAGTTTCGACTATTTGTATCGGCCTAGCGGCTAGCATGGCGGCATTTTTGCTTGCGGGAGGAGAGAAAGGTAAGCGCTTCTCTTTGCCAAATTCAAGGATATTAATCCATCAACCGATGGGTGGGACACAGGGCCAAGCCAGCGATATAAAGATCCAAGCCGAAGAAATATTAAAAATACGCGAAGAGATGAATAAGATATTAGCTAAAAATACAGGCCAGGATATTAAAACAATCGAACAGGATACAGATAGAGATAACTACATGCGTTCCGATGAGGCTCTCAAATATGGAATTATCGATAAAATTATCAAGTAGCAACAACCACAGAAATTGCGTCACAGAAGTAACACAAAAGTGCAAAATCATTAGATTAATTTAATTATTTATAAAAATAAAGAGGTGTATGGCGATTGACTCAAGAACAAAAAAATTAGCAAATTTGGTAGTAAATTATTCTCTTGCGGTGCAACATAATGAAAATGTCATAATATCCGGATCAACCGAGGCAACTGATTTTATTACGGCTCTTTATGCGGAAGTTTTAAAAGTTGGGGCACATCCGGTTTTGAGACTAACTTTGCCAGGACTTGGGCCGATTTTTTACAAATATGCCAAAGAGCATCACATTAAACAATATCCTGATATTTTTGATTACACTGTTAAGCACGCCCACAAATATATTGGTATAGATACAGAAAGCAACACTCGTGAGATGTCCAGCGTTGATCCACGCAAAATGGCAGAGCGTGGCAAGATTGTTAGGCCAATTAGCGACTACATTGTTAATGAAAAAGACAAGATAAGACGCTGTACCGTTGGCTACCCCTGCTTGGCGCTTGCACAAGAAGCAGAGATGTCGCTGCACGATTTCGAAGATTTTATGTTTTCTGCAATGCTTCAAGATTGGCAGAAGCTGAGTTCAGAAATTGATCACATATTAGAAATTTTTAAACAAGGTAAATCGGTGCACTTAAGCGGAAAAAATGTTGACTTAAAATTCACAATTCACGGTAACAAGGCCTCAGCCGACAAAGGCGAGGAGAATATGCCTGGCGGCGAGGTTTTTATGGCACCGGTACGCCAATCTTTGCAGGGATGGATTAAATTTGATTATCCGGCAATTGAGCAAGGAAATGAGGTTAGTGATATCTTCTTGGAATTCAAAGAGGGAAAAGTTGTAAAAGCAAAAGCCAGCAAAAATCAAAAGGTCTTAGACGCTATGCTCACTATTGATGAGAATGCCTCATATGTTGGGGAATTTGGAATTGGGTGCAATCCCAAGATTAGGAAGTTTACAAAAAACCTACTATTCGACGAAAAAATTGGAGGGACAATTCATTTAGCTCTTGGCATGGCTTATAAGGAGAACGGTGGTGGCAACGACAGTGCAATTCATTGGGATATTGTAAAAGATATGAGAAGAGCAAAAATTATTCTTGACGGTAAAGTAGTCCAAGAAAATGGCAAGTGGCTGTTATAGGATGTTCGTTTATTCTATTTTAGCCGAAATTAGAGTATTATGTGTAGCATGAAAGTAGTTAGGAGGGGCATGTTTTTGAATTTACTCCAATCGTGCTGTTTTGGTAAAATAAGTATTTTATAGATTAGGCTAAAAAAATAATCACAGTAGATATGCGAGTTTTTGTAAATTATTAATGTTTGTAAGCTCATTTATAAATGTCTGTTCTCGATATGTCTAAAATCATAAATTTATTAAACAAGAATTTGTCTAGCTCGGATGACCAGTCGGTATTTTCCGCCAACCTCTTTGACTTAGCTCCAGAGGTAATTTTGTTTATTGATAAAAAAGGAAGAGTAATTCGGGCCAATAAAAGAGTCGAGGAGTGGTTGGGATATTCCTCTTATGCACTTAATGGTACACACATATCAGCTTTGCCTTTCATATACGCAGAAGACAGAGAAGAGATTAAAAGCAATTTTAAAAAGCGAATTTCGGGTGAGAGCGTTTCTCCTTATGAAATTAGGCTAAAAAATAAAAAGGGTATGATCAATATTGGCAGAGTAAGCGGATCGCCGGTTAAAGATGAACACGGAAATAACATCGGAGCCATAATTATGGTTTCAAATGCAACCGAAATAAAAAAAGTCTCAGATGATGAAAAAATGCTCAACAACGACCTAAGGTTACTTGCAGAAACCGCATCTGGCTTGGTGGAGTTGCCCCATAGCAGTGATATCTATCAATATATTGGAGAGAGATTGCACTTATTAATGGGTAAAAACCAGGTTTCTATACAGAAGTACAATTCAGAAAAGAATGCCAATCAGACTTGTTATTATTTCGGTGCGTCAAAGGGCGAAGAAAAGATGCTTAAATCTTTAAAAAAGTGGCCTATCGGCGAAGAGTATATACTTCAAGATGATGCTAAAAAGACTTTATTAAAAAGAAAGATCGTTGAGTTAAAAGATAAGGCCTACGATCTTTTTCAAGGTAAAATTTCTAGACCGGTTGCAAGAGCACTCGAGTTATTTGGCGGCATAGATAGAATATATGTAATGGGCTTCGCATGGGAGGGGGAGCTATTTGGTAGTGCCAATGCTATAATTCGCAAAGGCTCCAAATTCCGCGAAGAATCGGTTAATGCTTTCTTGCAACAGGCCTCAGTAGCCATACAAAAAAGAAGAGCCGATGATGCCCTACAAAAAGCTCACGATGAGCTGGAGATTAAGGTTGAAGAAAGAACAGCAGACCTCAAACAATCAAATCAAGATCTGGAGAAATTCAAACTTGCTGTTAAAGATGCTTCAGACCATATCATTATCACTGACCCTAAAGGTCATATTATCTTTGCTAATGCCGCCGCCGAAAGGATCACTGGCTACTCATATGCACAGATGCAAGGCAAAACTCCTGCTCTTTGGGGTAAACAGATGGGAGATGATTTTTACAAAAAGTTCTGGAATACCATTAACTCTAAAAAACCTTTCTTGGGAGAGATCCGCAACAAGAGAAGTGGTGATGTAGAGTATTGGGCTGAAATCCATGTCTCCCCTGTTTTGGATAGCGACAATAACATACAGTTCTTTGTAGGTATAGAGCGCGACATTACTAAAGCTAAAGAGGTAGATCAAGCTAAAACAGAGTTCGTCTCTTTAGCCTCTCATCAACTTCGCACTCCACTTTCAGCCATTAACTGGTACACTGAGATGCTACTGGCTGGTGATGCCGGAGATATTACCACCGATCAAGAGTCATATCTCAAAGAGATCTACAACGGCTCACAGCGTATGGTAGATTTAGTTAATGCTCTTCTTAATGTCTCCCGTCTGGAACTGGGAACATTTATTGTGGAACCGACCGAAGGCTCCCTGCAAGAGATAGCTGATGATGTACTTAAAGAGCTAGAGAACCAAACCATAGCTAAAAAACAACAGATCGTTAAAGATTACGATACAGGTATCCCAAAGATTATGATTGATACCAAACTAACCAGAATAGTCTTCCAGAACCTACTCTCCAATGCAGTTAAATACACACCGGAAGAGGGTAAAGTAACAGTCAGCATTATCACTAATCCAGATAACCACAAAGAGGTCTTAATTAAAGTTAAAGACACCGGCTACGGCATACCCAAATATCAACAAGATAAAATCTTCTCCAAACTCTTTAGAGCAGACAACATTAAAAAGATGGAAACAGAGGGTACGGGACTAGGTGTATACATCATCAAACAGATTATCGATAATGCAGGCGGTAAGATCTGGTTTGAATCAGAGGAAAACAAGGGTAGTACTTTTTATGTTACAATACCATTAAGCGGTATGGTTAAAAAAGCTGGGAGTAGGGAATTAAGCTGAGGGAAAATATGGTTAAAAAGAAGTTCTTGATAATAGAAGACGAGATGCCACTTCTTAATGCAATCTCTTTAAAAATGCAGAAGAGCGGGGCCGAGGTTGCCACGGCACGTAGCGCTGACGAAGCTAAAAAGATCTTGCATGAATTTGATCCGGATCTGATATGGTTAGACCATTATCTACTAGGTGATGAAGACGGAATCGAAATACTTAAGAGGATTAAAAAGGATACCTCCACTGCATCAATTCCTGTTTTTTTGGTTTCGAACACATGCACCGATGAGAAATATCAAGAGTACCATGATTTGGGAGTAAAAAAATATTACCTAAAATCATCTTGTAGGCTTGACGAAGTAGTGTCAGACGCGATGAGTATTGCCTAGTTAGCGGTAATAAGCATATACTATGGATATAAATGAAAGGAGAAAATATGGCCAATAAAATTCTGATAGCTGACGACGAAGCTCCTTTGCGCCACGCTCTCAGAGACAAGCTTAGCCGAGAGGGTTTCGAAGTAGCAGAGGCGGCAGATGGTGAGGAAACTATAAAGATGATGAAAGTTTTTCACCCGGATCTAATACTTTTGGATTTTGTTATGCCGCAGAAAGATGGCGTAGAGGTCTTAAAAGAGATGCAAAAATCAGATTCTTTGAAGCAGATTAAGGTTATTATGTTAACAAACTTAAGCGATCCAATGAAATTCTATGAAGCTACAGACGCTGGGGAAGGGATTCTGAACTCTGTGGATTATCTTGTAAAAAGCGATTGGAAGATTGAGGAAGTTGTAGACAAAATACGCAATAAAATAGCATAATTATTTAAGGAAAATATGGCAAAACTGGATAAAATATATTTCTGTGAGATTTGTGGTAATAAAGTGAAAGTTATTGAAGCCGGGGATGGCGATTTGGTCTGTTGTGGTCAGGAGATGACAGAAGAGTAATCGCCTGGCATCGTACTTTAGGTCTTTTATGACTTCTTTACCTGCTATATTGGTTGGAGTTTTATTGGTTGGTTTGATATCAGCACAGTTTTTAATTGGCAAAAGGATTATCAAGACTGCTCCCAAATGGCACAATAATATTTTACCTTTATTAATATTGTTGTCTGCTTTGGCTCACATAATACTGGCACTTATATAAATTAGTAGTATTAGGAGGCATATGTCTTATCAAGCTAAAGATTACTCCTCGGTTTTAAGTATCTCTGGATTACCATCTGATTTGCTCAACAATCATTTCTCACTTTATGAAGGCTATGTTAGTAATACAAATAAATTATCAGAGGAGATTCAAAGAACCTCAAAAGATTCCGCTGCTTTTGCTGAGATGAACAGGCGTTTTGGCTGGGAGTTTAACGGTATGCGGCTACACGAGCTATATTTTGAGAATATCTCGGCTACTCCCAAATCCGTTGACTTGTGTCCGGATATCTACAATAAAATTCAAATTGACTTTGGATCGGTTGACGCATGGAGAGAAGATTTCAAAGCCACTGCCTTAATGCGCGGTACTGGTTGGGTTATTTTGTATCATGACAGATGGCAGGATAGGCTTTTTAATGTTTGGATAGAGGAGCACTCAAACGGACATTTAGCTGGTTGCAGACCTCTTTTAGTTATAGATCTATTTGAACACGCCTTTATGCCGGCGGGGATAAGAAAACCGGATTACGTGGATACTATTCTGAATTCATTTGACTGGTCCTCAGCCGAGAATCGTATGAAGGCCGAAGCATAGAGAAATCACTAAGCTTTTTACTTTAAAAATCTTTCGATCTGATCTTCATCGCCAGGTCCTTCTTCGGCTTTTTCTGAGTTGCCCTGCTTGTTGTTGTTCATGTGCTCAATTCTGTCCCTAACATCTTCTAGTAACTTAGCCGTTTTTATCTCAGCCTTATTGGCATTTTTTTGTTCTTCACCGGTAGGATACGGCCCACCGTATTCTGCTCCTACTTTATTGTTCATGAAGTGTAGATCTCTTTCGGGTGATCCCGGTAGTCCTGTTTGTGCTTGCCTGGACTCAAAATAATCAGCCTTTCCCTGTTCTGGGATGTTGTCTAGTTTTTCTGATATCTCTTTAAGTCTTTCGTCAACTTTTTTGCTCTCTGGATAGTCGGGTTTTCCACATTCGGGGCTGAATCCACCTCCTCCTAGGCCTTCTAAAAGCATAAATACTCCAATATTTAGTTGTTTTAATAATCATAATTAATTTTAATTATCAGGTCAAAATTTTTTTGATTCTATACAAAATTGCTACTTATCAATCACACTTTCTTGGTACTCCTTTATTGCTCTTGCCAGGATTATCGCAGCATTTTTTAGCTCTTTCGGCTTTAAAACATAAGCCAACCTAATCTCGTCATCTCCGAGGCTAGGAGTGTTATAAAAACCGGAACCCGGAGCTACCATTACTGTCTGTTTGTTGAAAGAATATTTCTCAAGTAGCCACTTGGCAAATTTCTCAGCTCCTAAAAAAGGCAACTTGAGCATTATATAAAAAGCTCCTTCCGGTTTGTGGATCAAAATATCTAATTCCTGCTCAAGGGTTTTAATAAGAACATCTCTTCTTTTCTGGTAATCGGCAGTAATATTTTTCACATAAGGTAAGCTGTCCTTGAGCTCTGAAGCTACAATCTCTTGTTCAATAGTGGCAACGGCTAATCTTTCTTGAGCGAAACGCATTACTGCACTAATGACTTCTTTATTGGGCGAGACTATTGCTCCAACTCTCGCCCCGCAAACATTAAGTCGTTTTGAGACGCTGTCGACAACGATAATTCTCTCCCTTGTAGAATTGTCTGTAACCTGCAGGATACTCTTCATTTTTACACCATCAAAACAGATACCGTAGTAAGTTTCATCGGCAATTATAAATAGATTATATTTATGAGCTATTTCGATTATTGACAATAGTTCATTTTCGTTAAATACAGTTCCAGTTGGATTGTTGGGATTGATAATACAAATTGCTTTTGTTTTATTGGTAATTTTTTTTATTATCTCGTCTTTAGGGGGGAGATGATAACCGTGTGCAATATCTAAAGGTATTGATTTAATTTTAGCAGAGACCAAGTTAGCAAAACCGTTATAGTTTGCATAAAATGGTTCGAAGACAATCAATTCTTCTTGCGGGTCACATACGGTGGCCATTGCAAAAATTAGGGCTTCGCTAGCTCCGTAGGTGATAATGATTTCATCGCAACTTACTTCGACATTAATGTCTTTATAATATTTTTGCCATGAGTCTATGAGCTCTTTTGATCCCTGGGATCCTGCGTATGGAAGAAAATCAATATCACCGTGTTTCCTAATTTCTTCTTGGATGGTTTCGGGGACCTTGAAATCGGGCTGACCAATATTCAAGTGGAATACTGTTGTGCCCCTGCTTTTAGCTTCTTCGGCGTAAGGAGATAGTTTGCGAATTGGAGAATAAGGAGCCAAATTGCCTCTAATAGAGATTTTTGGTTTTTTCTTCATAGCTAAATTATACCAGTTACGATTGCCAATACAACAAAGTTCAACTATTTGTTGACATAATAATAAAAATTCGCTAGAGTGTTAGTGTCAATTGCAAAATTGAGACTGAAGTAGTGGGGGATTTATTTTGTTTATAAATATTTCCTGCACTTTCGGGGTGGAAGCACTTTAACAATTATATAGTGATATCGTGCGAGTCTATAGTGTTTGAATTGTTGCCTTTAGCAACAGGGAGAGCACTTTAAATCAATTTTTTTGAAATTTTTTATAGTTTCAAACTCTTATATAGTGTTTTGATCTAATCAAAACACTACTACTTGGAGAGTTTGATCCTGGCTCAGGATTAACGTTGGCAGTGTGCCTAACACATGCAAGTCGAGCGATATAGCGGCAGACGAGAGAGTAATAACAAGGAACTTACCCCTTAGCGGAGGATAGCCCACCGAAAGGTGGGGTAATCCTGCATAATGTCGAGAGACCAAAGCCTTCGGGCACTAAGGGAGAGGCCTTGTTCCTATCAGCTAGTTGGCGGGGTAATAGCCCACCAAGGCGATGACGGGTAGCTGGCCTGAGAGGGTGACCAGCCTCGATGGGACTGAGACACGGCCCATACTCCTACGGGAGGCAGCAGTTGGGGATTTTGCACAATGGGCGCAAGCCTGATGCAGCAACACTGCGTGAAGGATGAAGGTTTTCGGATCGTAAACTTCTTTTGTGTGGGAATAATCTTGAAGGTACCACACGAATAAGCACCGGCTAACTACGTGCCAGCAGCCGCGGTAATACGTAGGGTGCAAACGTTATCCGGATTTATTGGG
>MWCM01000020.1 GCA_002070055.1 bacterium ADurb.Bin212
TTATATCGACAAATAATTAATCTTTGTGTATTTTGTTAGTGGGGGAGAGTTTATAGTTCTTTGGAATAATTAATAATACAACTACAAGGATTATTGTGAAAAAAACCATATTTTCCGGCATACAACCAAGTGGAGTGGTGCATATCGGCAACTATTTTGGTGCCATTAAGCAGTGGGTGGAGATGCAAAACGAGGCTGATTTTTCTGTATTTTGCATAGTCGATTTACATGCAATTACCGTTCCTCAAGACCCAACTGAACTTAAAGAAAATATATACAAAATGGCGGCACTTTATTTGGCTGCAGGTATAGATCCGCAAAAATCTGCTTTGTTCGTGCAATCCTCCCGCCCCGAGCACACCGAGCTCTCTTGGCTTTTAAACTGCAATACCACCATGGGTGAGCTAAATAGAATGACCCAATTTAAAGAGAAGAGCGAAAGCAAAAAAGATAGTGTAAGTGCAGGCTTGTTTAACTATCCTGTATTGATGGCTGCAGACATACTCCTTTATGGTGCCACTCACGTGCCTGTAGGTGAAGATCAAAAACAGCACGTAGAGTTAACAAGGGATGTTGCGGAAAGATTTAATGCTAAATACGGACAGTGTTTTACTATTCCGGAGCCGATAATTAAAAACACATCTGCTAGGATTATGGGACTTGATAATCCGCTCAAAAAAATGAGTAAATCTGCTGCTTCCTCCAATAACTATATTGCGATAAGCGATTCTGCGGATGAAATAAGTTCAAAAATTAAAAAAGCGGTTACTGATTCTGGACAGGGGATAACTAAAGACAAAGACAAGCCGGCAATAAGCAACTTAATTAATATCTATGCTGAGGCTACGGGAATGAGCGTAGAAGATATTGAAAAGAAGTATAGTGGCAAGGGTTATGGCGATTTCAAAAAAGAATTGGCTGATGTCTTAATTGCCTATTTGGAGCCTATCCAAAATGAGTATAACAGAATATTACAAGATAAAACCGCTTTAACGCAGATTTTAACCGATGGCTCAAGCAAAATTGCCGGGATCGCACAGGCAACCGTTTCTTCTGTGAAAGAAGCGATAGGACTAGGACTCTAAATGACTGATTCGTCAAATATAATTATCAATACAGATGGTGGTTCAAGAGGTAATCCTGGTCCGGCAGCTATTGGGGTTGTTTTTAGTAGCCAAAATGGTGAGTTGATTCATTGTCATAGGGAGTGTATTGGTGAAGCCACTAATAATCAGGCTGAGTATCGGGCAATAATTAAAGCGCTCGAAATTCTTTTAAAAAGTAACTGGCAGAAAAACAACGGAGAGAAATCAAAGATCACTTGTTATCTAGATAGTATGCTCGTAGTTGAACAGATTAATGGTAACTACAAGGTAAAAAATCACGATATTAAACAATATATCGAAAAGTTATCAAAATTAATAAAAGAAATCGGCAAACCTGTTGATTTTGTGCATATTCCAAGAGAGCGCAATAAGCAGGCCGATAAGCTGGTAAACCAAGCGCTAGACGAAAATGCAGAACACAAATAAAACTATCTCTCTACGTGTTCATGCAGGCAGCAGCAAAAACTCTCTTGAAAAAAGGGCTGATTTTTACGAATTATGGGTAACATCTCGGGCATATGACAATCAAGCCAACTTAAAAGTTATCGAAATTATGTCCAAATGTCTTGATGTGCCAAAAAGCCAAATAAAAATTATCAAAGGGCTAAAATCGAGCCAAAAAATTATACAAATATTAATATAGAAAATAAAAATAGCTAAAAAAGTCCGGCTTATACATAAGCTTTTTTGTTTGCCAAAATGTCAAAGAAAATAATCACAATCGATTACTTGCTTTATTTGATACCTGTGCTTTTAATAGGTGTAAGCGTTGCTTTAATATACAGTTTGGTATTTTCTGGTGACGATATTTATTTGGCAACCAAACAGGCTATTTTTGGAGCTATAGGCATTGGTTCGATGATAATTTTCTCTCTTTTGGACTACCGCGCCTTAAAAGGTTTATGGTGGGTGATTTATATCATTACGCTTTTGCTGCTAGTCTACGTTGATTTTTTTGGGGTGGTAGTCGGCGGGGCAATGCGTTGGATTAATTTAGGCTTCTTTAATCTTCAGCCGTCGGAAGTAGCAAAATTTTCAATAATTATTTCTATGGCTTGGTTTTTTTCGGACAGATTGGGCCGGCTAAAAACCAAAGACATTTTCTATTCAATATTGCTCTTGTTGCCTCAAATTGTATTAATTCTAAAACAACCGGATTTAGGAACTGCCATCGCAGTATTTTTTATATATTTAGCAATGTTGTTTGCCGCGAAGCCCTCGCCAAGACAATCAATAGTTATCATATCTTCTTTGATATTGCTGGCGGCAGTTTTTGTATTGTCTTCTTTAAATGTTCAGCCTTTTTCTCCGCTCATGAAACAGTATCAACGCGAAAGAGTATTAACATTTATTGATCCGGGCAGGGATCCCTATAAACAGGGGTACAACGTGCGTCAAGCGCAAATCGCCATAGGCTCTGGCGGATTATTTGGTAAAGGCCTAGGCAGGGGATCACAGAGCCAATTGGAGTATCTGCCGATGCCCCACACTGATTTTATTTTTTCTGGAGCGGGTGAATCGATGGGCTTCTTTGGGGCTTCTTTGATTATTCTTATGCTTCTGGTCCTTGTTCTAAGAATCTATAATGCTGGTAATATCTCTCAGGATTACTTTGGTTATCTGGTAGCGTCAGGTGGGGCAGCTTTGATTATTTCTCAATCTGTTATTAATATTGGCATGAATTTGGGTATAGCGCCGGTCACCGGTATTCCTTTGCCTTTTTTGAGTTCAGGCGGAAGTGGCGTCATTATCTATTTTACAATAATTGGTGTTATTCAAAGTATCTATATTAGACATAAAAAACTTTCATTTTTGTAGCTCTTAATTTGTTCGTCCTGCTATTGACTTGTGTATTGAAAATGTGATATAAATATGTTGTATATAGGCCACTGGGCTTTTTTTAAATTTGGATATATTATGTTTGCAATTATCAATCACAACGGAACTCAAGTTAAAGTGTCAGAAAATAAGGAGATAAAAATCCCTTTTTTCGATTGCAAAGAGGGAGACAAAATTAATTTCGACCAAGTTTTACTCGTTGATTCGGATAAAACTTTAGTAGGCCAACCGATTGTAGAAGGCGCCTCTGTTGAGGCAACTGTAACAAACATTGGTCAAAGCGATAAAATTTCGGTTATTAAATTTCATTCAAAGAAAAGGTACAAAAAAATCGGCAGTCACAGACAAGATTTTGTTCAAGTCAAAATTGAAAAAATTAAACTTAAATAATGAAAAAGGTATATACTTCAACAATCAAGTTTTTTACAGGGGTTAAGCAAGAACTACAAAAGGTTACATGGCCTTCAAAAAAGACTGTTCTTAATCACACATTAATTGTTATTGCCTCCTCGGTTATCGTAATACTTATTGTTTCGGCTGTTGATTTAGGTTTAACTAGCTCTTTTGAATTCTTTCTAAATTTGGATAAAGGATAATATGGCAAATCAAACTCATATACAAGAAGAGAATATCGAGGAAGTAAAAGCCGAAAAACCAGTTAAAAAGGAACGAAAGTTTTTAACTCTTAAGCAATCCGGCGAAAGAAGCTGGTATGTTATCCATACGTATTCAGGATACGAAGAGCAGGTTGCCAGCGCTTTAAAACAAAGAATTGATTCTCTTGGTATGCAAGATAAAATATTTGATGTAACTGTGCCCAAAGAGAAGCAAATCGAAATTAAAAACGGCAAGAGAAAGATTGTTGAAAAGAGAATCTTTCCAGGCTATGTGCTTGTTGATATGGTGGTCACTGATGATTCGTGGTATGTGGTAAGAAACACTCCAAATGTAACCGGTTTTATCGGTTTTGGGGTTAGGCCCACGCCGATGTCTTTAGAAGAGATTAACAGAATAAAGAAACGCATGGGAGTTGAAGACCCCAAATACAAAGTTGACTTTATGTTGGGTGATTTGGTCCGCATAAACGACGGAGCATTAAAAGGTTTTGAGGGCAAGGTGGAGGAGATAAACGAAGACAAAGGTAGTGTAAAAGTTCTTGTTAATATGTTTGGCAGAGAAACGCCAGTTAACTTAGATTTTTTGCAGGTTAAAAAAGTATAATATTTATGCATATATAGAAAGACATAAGATGGCAAAACCAATTAAAACAATCATAAAACTTCAATGTCCTGCTGGTAAAGCAAACCCAGCACCACCAGTCGGTCCTGCGCTTGGTCAACATGGTGTAAATATAATGGAGTTCTGCCAACAGTTTAACGAGCAGACAAGAGAAAAAGGTGATACTGTCATTCCAGTTGAAATAACAGTATACGAAGACAGAACCTTCACTTTTGTGACAAAACAACCGCCAGCCGCGAACCTAATTCTAAAGGCCGCTGGTTTAAAAAAAGGCAGTGCAAATTCCAAAAAAGATAAAGTTGCAAAAATTTCTAAAGATCAGCTAAGAGAGATCGCTGAAATGAAAATGTCTGATCTTAATGCCGCTAGTGTCGAGTCAGCTATGAAATTAATTGCCGGAACTGCCAGAAGTATGGGTGTTGAAGTAGAAAAGTAAATAATATATATTACACATGAAATAATAAATAACCCTCTTAAAAGAGGGTTATTTATTATCTGTTATTACATTCATCGCATATAGTGCTATCTGCCCAGCCCTTTTTTGCAAAAGAGCTGGGAGCCAAAGGAGGGGCAAAGGCGTACAGATAGCATGTATAAGACGAATTATTACTATATAATAAATATCTTAAAAACAGATTTATGTCAATCGTAACGATAAAAATTGATCAGGCCATTAAGCCATCTTATATGCAAAAAATGTTGGATGATTTTTGCTATGAGCGTGTTAATGAAGTAGATTCATGGGGTTCTTACTCTGTCTCCGGTGGCAATATTATTCTTTATGCGGTGAATTACAAAGAACCGTATCTAATTGAATTTCTTGGTGACAACATTGATAGAATTATAAATCTAAATAGTCGCAGGGCTATGGAGGCTTTAGACATCGCGCCAAACTGTCTAAAAACTTCAGATGGAGCGACAATTAGGCCTGATGATTATATTGTCCATATTGATCACGGCATAGGCCTATTCAAGGGGGTGGTAGTTAAGGAAAACCAGAATAAAAGATTACAATACTTAAAAATATCCTTTTTAAATGATGACTTACTATATTTACCTCTGGAACTAAGTCATAAAATTACCAAGTATATTGGTGTCGGCAAGAAGCCGAGACTTAATAGATTGGGCTCGAGTGCGTGGGAGAGAGTTAAGAAGCGAGCTTATGAAAGCGCAATTATTCTCGCTCGTGATCTTTTAGCGGTATATGCTAAAAGAGAGTTAACCAAAAAAAGTCCTTATAAAATTGACTTTGACTGGGATTCTGAAATTAGAAAAACTTTCATACATAATGAAACAGAAGACCAAACAAAAGCAATCAAAGAGGTATATACCGATCTGGCAAAAAACAAACCGATGGATCGACTTGTTGTCGGCGACGTGGGTTTTGGTAAGACAGAGGTTGCGCTAAGGGCGGTAGTACAGACTGTGGCAAACTCACATCAGGCTCTAATAATATCTCCTACAACTATTCTAGCTCAACAGCATTACACCAATATAACGTCCAGAGTTAAACACCTCCCCATAAGGACCGCGCTGATTAGTAGAATGACAGCTCAGAAAGAGCAGGAAGCTCTTTTACAAAATATTGCTCTTGGCAAGATAGATTTAGTGATTGCAACACATAAGATATTTTCAAGCAGGGTAAAATTTAAAAATCTCGATCTTTTAGTTATCGACGAAGAACAGAAATTTGGAGTAAAGCAAAAAGATTATTTTAAAAAAATGAGAACTGAGATTAATGTATTATCTCTCTCTGCGACACCAATACCCAGAACCTTATTTATGTCTCTGTCCGGCATAAGAGATATTTCACAAATCTCATTGCCTCCCCTCGGCAGAAAGCCAATTATATCTGAAGCCAAGCAATATTCAGAAGACGAGGTGAAAAAATATATACATCGCGAACTTAAAAGGGGTGGGCAGGTATATTATCTATATAATGATGTAAAAAGTATGGCCGCATTCGCCAGCAATTTACAACGACTTGTTCCTGAAGCAAAAATTGCTTATGCGCATGGTCAATTGCCGGCAGATCAATTATCAAAAGTGATGCAGGATTTTGTTGATAAAAGATATCAAATACTGGTTTGCTCAACAATTATTGAAAACGGTTTAGATCTGCCCAATGTGAATACTCTAATAATTGATAAGGCAGATAATTACGGTCTTTCTCAGCTTTATCAACTTAGGGGCAGAATTGGTCGAGGAGAGGCGCAGGCATATTGTTTGCTTAACTTCAGGGGTGAAAAAATCTCTACGCAAGCCTTCAAAAGAATCCGCGCCCTAATGGATAGCTCTACCTTGGGAACAGGTTTTAATATTGCTTTGAGTGACCTGGAGATCAGGGGTGGAGGTAATATTTTAGGCAGGGAACAACATGGCAATATGGAGTCTGTGGGTTTGGTTTTGTACTCCCAATTGCTGAATAGCGCAGTCAATAGAATAAAAAGCAACTTGAAGGAGTAAAAACAAAAATTATATACTGTTAATTAATGAACACCAATATTTCATGCCAAGAAGCAATTTTGCTTTTGTCTCATCACCCCAAAATCGGCTCTCAAACTATTAAGAAGTTGCACTATCTTTGTGATGGCGATTTGAGCCGAGTGTTTGATCTTGAGCAGGATAAATTAAATTTAATAAACAAGAATCTTGCTGAGATCCTAAACACGGTTAGAAAGTACTCCCTGGAAAAAATATTAAGTGTTTTAAAAAAGCATGACATCGGCTATATAACCTATTTAGATAGCTCTTACCCTGAGAGGCTGTCCGAAGCCAAAGATGCTCCAGCAATACTGTTTATTAAGGGCAATATTGAATCATTAAACAAAGAATCGATTGCTGTAGTTGGATCAAGAAAATACTCCAGTTATGGAGCCAGAATATGCAGGAGAATTGTATCTAAGATCTCGGAAGTTCCCTTAGTAATTGTATCCGGATTGGCCTTAGGCATTGACTCTATAGCTCACCAGACCACGTTAGAAAATAACGGAACAACAATAGCGGTTCTGGGTTGCGGCCTGGATGTGGTTTATCCTGTTTCTAACTCTGCTCTGGCTAGGGCAATTATACATAGCGGTGGGGCTCTAATATCCGAATATCCCCCCAAAACCGAACCGTTTAAGAGTAACTTTCCCGCCAGAAATCGGATTATTGCCGCTTTAAGCCTGGGGACACTGGTTGTGGAGGCGGCAAAACAATCAGGTGCAATAATCACTGCAATGAGCGCATTGGAGTATAACAGAGAAGTCTTTGCTATCCCCGGCCCAATTGACTCGCCTTACTCGGAGGGATGCAATTATCTGATTCAACAAGGCGCCAAATTAGTAATGGAACCAAACGATATATTTAGTGAGCTAAATATTGAACATCTGCACAGTGTCAAAAAAGCAAAAAACGAATTAAAACCAAATCAAGAAGAGCAGGCAATTATTGAAATTATTAAAGGAAAAAGTATGAGTTGTGATGAAATATGTCGCATAAGTGGCATAAATGTTGCTACAATTTCTCAAACTTTGACAATGCTGGAAATGAAAGGTATTTTAGAGAATGTTGGTGGAATTTGGAGAGAAAAATAATCATAGGAAAACAAAAATGAACCTAGTAATTGTTGAGTCCCCCGCAAAAGCAAAAACTATTGAGAGATACTTGGGCAAGGGCTATAAGGTAATTGCATCTTTTGGGCATGTTCGTGATCTACCGAAGTCTGATTTGGGGGTGGATGTTGATAAAAATTTCGAACCAAAATATCTAATTCCATCAAATGCCAAAAAAACCATTGCTACAATTAAAGAGCAAGCGGCTAAATCAAAAAAATTATATCTAGCAACTGACTTGGATAGAGAGGGAGAGGCAATATCTTGGCATATCTTAGAGGCGTTAAAGTGGAAAAAAGACTACCAAAGAATAACCTTTTCTGAGATTACAAAGGACGCCTTGGAAAATGCTCTAAAGAACGCCAGAAAGATTGATATGAATTTGGTTGATGCTCAACAGGCAAGAAGGGTCTTAGATCGTTTGGTTGGCTACAAGCTATCTCCTTTGCTTTGGAAGAAGATCAAGAGTGGCCTGTCTGCTGGACGCGTGCAATCTGTAGCGGTGCGTCTTATTGTGGAGAGGGAGCGGGAGATTAGGGCATTTGTGCCGCAGGAATTTTGGCAAGTTCAGGTTGAGCTATCAAAACAAGCCGAAGAGAAAAAGTTTAAAGCCGGATTATTTTCTATCGGCGCCAAAAAAGTTGCCAAACTTGATATAAAAACAAAATCTGAGGCGGAGATAATTAAAACAGATTTAAAGAACGCCTCCTATTCAGTAGGCGAGGTGACCTCCAAAAAATCAGAAAGAAGGCCGTCTGCGCCTTTTACTACCTCTACATTACAAATGGAGGCATCCAGAAAACTTGGTTATAGTGCCAAACAAACCATGATGCTGGCACAACGCTTATATGAAGCCGGTAAGATTACATACATGAGAACAGACTCTGCAAACCTTTCAAAGCAGGCTGTGGATGCAATTAGAGAGCAAATTGGTAAGCAATATGGGGCAAAGTATCTTCCCGCCGTTCAACCCGTTTATCAAACAAAAACCAAAAAAGCACAAGAAGCTCACGAAGCGATAAGACCTTCAAAAGTGACTGATCTTTCGGCCTCTAGCGACTCAAGAGAACAAAGATTATACGAGTTAATATGGAAAAGGACGGTTGCTTCACAAATGAGTAACGCCATATTCAATGTAATTGAAGCCCACATTTTAACCGACACCAAGCAAGAATATGCTTTTTTTGCTAAAGGAGAATCTTTGGCTTTTGATGGATTTATTCGCGTTTATACAGAGAGTAGAGATGAGGAAGAAAGTTCAGAAAATATCAGTTTGCCAGATCTGAAGCAGGGAGAAAAACTAGATTTTTGGAATCTGTTTTGTGATCAGAAATTTACCGAGCCGCCAAAGAGATACAGTGAGGCGATGTTGGTTAAAAAATTGGAATCCATGGGTATTGGCAGGCCTTCCACTTATGCTCCAACACTCTCGACGATTCAGGACAGAGGGTACGTTAAATTAGCAGAAAAGAGATTTTATCCGGAAGAGATAGGGGAGATAGTAAATGATTTTTTGGTAAATCACTTTGATAATGTTGTCGACTACGATTTTACCGCCAAAATGGAGGATGAATTTGACTTTATTGCTGATGGAGAAAGGGATTGGCG
Organism: bacterium ADurb.Bin212; assembly: GCA_002070055.1. Taxonomy (GTDB): domain Bacteria; phylum Patescibacteriota; class UBA1384; order XYA2-FULL-43-10; family XYA2-FULL-43-10; genus MWCM01. The sequence continues at coordinate 9,389 of MWCM01000020.1, forward strand.
AAAAATAATTGCAGATTTCTATGCCCCCTTTTCTGCTGGAATAAAAGAAAAAGAGGCATCAATAAATAAATCAGACATTATTAAAGACGAAATACTGGAGGAGAAGTGCCCGGATTGTGATAATAATCTTGTAATTAAGCTCGGAAGATATGGAAAGTTTATAGCTTGTTCAAATTACCCCAAATGTAAATATTCAAGGCCCATAGAGAGCAAAGAGGATGCGACAAGCTCCGTAATTGATGAAAATGGCGAAACGGAAACAGTATCTGAGGCGGAGCAGGAAAAGTGTGAAAAATGTGGTGGAGCAATGAAGTTAAAAGAGGGTAGATTCGGTAAATTTCTTGCTTGTGAAAATTATCCCAAATGTAAAAACACAAAGGCTATAATTAAAAGCTCTGGCATTAAATGTCCCGAGTGCAACGACGGGGAGGTTGTGCAAAGAAGAACCAAAAAGGGCAGGATTTTTTGGGGTTGCTCAAAGTATCCAAAATGCAAATATGCTACATGGGAGGAACCAAAGGGGGAGGGGAAAGAATAGAGAATACAGAATTACGCTACCGCTTTTGGCGGTGTCCCGCAAAACGCATGAGATTAAAGATTAAGAGTTTACTCATTTAATATTCAATTTAAATTTTAAATTATAAATTCTAAATTAATACCAAATGCTTCCAAAATCTGTTCAGAATTTAATAGACGAGTTTGCCAAGCTGCCGGGTATTGGTAATAAATCCGCGGCCAGGCTCGTTTTTTATTTACTCACAAAACCTGATTATGATGTTGAGAGATTTGGTAATTCCTTGCTAAATTTAAAATCAGAATTAAAACTGTGTCCCAAGTGCTACAATCTCACAGATTTAGATGTCTGTCGCATCTGTAATGACGACAGAAGGAATCGCTCTCTGGTAGCTGTTGTGGAGGAGCCACTAGACGTTATTGCGTTGGAAAAAAGCGGAGGCTTTAATGGCATATACCACGTTTTGGGTGGGTCGATTGATCCGCTTAACGGAATTGGCCCGGAAGACCTAAGGATTAACGAGTTGATAGCTGGGATTGCACAAAGTGATTCGCAGATTAAAGAGATTATTATCGCTACTAATCCCAACTTTGAAGGAGAAGCTACTGCTTCTTACATTAAAGAGAAGATTGCGCTCTCTGATAATGAGATAAAAATAACCCGCATTGCTCGCGGTCTTCCAATGGGTGGGGACTTAGAATACGCAGACGAAGTGACCCTAAAGCGCTCACTCGAGGGCAGACGGGAAATTGAGTAACTAGGCATCAGGAGTTAGCTTTTTAGCTTATTAGGAATGGTTTGTCTATAAATATCTACAAGCTAATTCCTAAGTCCTAAAGCCTTATGCTATGTTGTTGATAAGTTAAAAAAAGTCAAAACTAGTGCTAATATTATTCTGTATTGACACACCAAATAAGCTCATATACAATTTTTCGAGTAGAAACATTAAAACAAAAATCAGGAGAGATATGCCAGACGAATGGGTATGTGATGAGTGCGGCTACAGCACTACGCTTGAGCCTGAGGACAACAAATGTCCCGGTTGCAACGCCAAAATGACCAAGATAGACAGCGCCGACGATATCGACAAAGATGATGACAGCTACGATGATGACGATTTGGCTACACCGATAGACGAAGATGATGACTTTTCATGGGAGGAAGATAAAGAGGACGAGAAAAAGAAATAACTATTTCAAAAAAGTCGCGATCTAATTTGCGGCTTTTTTTATTGTAAAATCTGATCATTTTGGCTATGTTAATAGATGATATGAAAATCTACAATACTTTAAGCAAAAAAATTGACGAATTCGAGCCTTTGAAAGGGAGTGTCTCTTATTATACCTGCGGTCCAACAGTATACGACCATGCCCATATCGGCAACTTAAGAACTTATATATTCGAAGACATCCTTAAAAGAACGTTAATGACCGCCGGATTTGATGTATATCATGTCATGAATATTACCGATGTTGATGACAAAACTATCAAAAAAGGGCAAGGCAATAAGTCTAAACATACCGAACTTACTCAAAAATACCAGAAGATATTTTTTGAGGATTTAGCTAAACTCAATATATTACCGCCAACAAAAATCACTAGAGCCACGCAGTATATTGAGCAAATGGTCGAGTTGGTTGACTCCCTGCTCAACAAGGGCTACGCATACAAAGGAGATGACGGTTCAATATATTTCTCCATTGATAAATATGCAGATTATGGCAAGCTGTCTAATCTTGATAAAAGTGGCTTAAAAAGTGGTGCCAGAGTGTCTCAAGATGAATACAACAAGGAAAATCCGGCCGATTTTGCGCTTTGGAAGGCATGGGATCAAAACGACGGAGAGATATACTGGGAAACGTCTTTGGGTAAGGGGCGGCCAGGTTGGCACATCGAGTGTTCAGCCATGAGCCAAAAAGAGCTCGGGCAAACCATAGATATCCATGCGGGAGGAGTAGATTTAATCTTTCCTCACCATGAAAATGAAATTGCCCAGAGCGAAGCCGCTACCGGCAAACAATTTGCCAAATATTGGGTTCATGGCGAACATTTGCTTGTTGAAGGCAAGAAGATGAGCAAAAGTTTAAATAACTTTTATACTCTTGATGATATTGTTGGTAAGGGCTTTAGCCCCTTAGATTTCCGTTATCTGTGTTTGCAAGCCCATTATCGTTCCAAACTGAATTTCACTTGGGAAGGCATGGAAGCAGCCAAAAATTCGCGTTTAAGACTGCAAAGAATAGCGCAAGAGATAGAGAATAAGGCACAGTCAACGAATCGATCACAAACCTTGGATTCAAAATATCTAAGTCAATTCAAAGAAAAAATCTTTGATGATTTGAACACTCCGGAGGCGTTGGCTGTTGTTTGGGAGATGGTGAGAGATACAGAAGCTAAAGACGACGAAAAATATGCAGCAATTCAATATCTGGATAAAGAGATCTTGGCTTTGGGATTACTAGAATCAGGCGTTGAATCAATCCCTCAAGATATCTTAGCTCTCGCGGAGTTAAGAAGCAAAGCAAAAATTGAAAAAAACTTTGCGAAAGCCGATAGAATTAGAGAAGAAATTGAAATCAAAGGCTACACGCTTGAGGATACGGTAACCGGTACAAAGATAATTAAAAAATGACCATGACAAATATTTGGACTAAAAAAGACAATAAACCGCTTTTAGTGTTGGCGCCTATGGCGGGCTACACCGATAGCGCATTCCGACAACTCTGCCGTGAATTCGGCGCCGATATTGTGGTTTCTGAACTTATTAGTGCGGATGCGATAGCACACACAAAATTTAAAATTCAAAATTTAAAATTTAAAAATAATCGGGAATACACTATTGCAGAGGGGAAAAATAAAGCGACGGCAGAGATGTTGTCGTTCAGTCAAAAAGAGAGACCCTTTGTTGTCCAACTATTTGGTAAATATCCCGAGAAGTTTGCCAAAGCTGCCAAGTGGGTCAGCGAGGAGTTAAAACCGGACGGTATTGATATAAATATGGGTTGCCCGGCTCGTAAAGTTGTCGGTAGCGATCATGGCGCAGCCCTGCTTAAGAACCCCGATTTAGCAGTTGAAATTGTAAAAGCGGTTAAAGAGAATACCAAATTGCCAGTTTCTGTAAAAACTAGGCTGGGTTGGGATAGCGACGAGCAAATTTTAGACTTTGCGCCAAAATTAGTTGAATCTGGAGTGGATGCCATTATAATTCATGGTCGCACCTACAAAGACGGGTTTAAAGGAAAAGCGCGCTGGCATAATATTTATCAGGCCAAGAAGCTGATAAGCTATCAGCTAAAAAGCTGCTGTTCGGTAATTGGTAATGGGGACATCTCAAGTTACGAGGAGGCAATGGAACGCGCGAATAATGGCGCAGTAGAGCTTGATGGAGTGGCAATTGGCCGGGCGGCATTTGGAAACCCTCAAATATTTATGAATAATGAATTACGAATAAAGAATAATGGATTAAGGGAATTAATTTTAAGACATGCGGGGTTGGCGCAGGAGACAAAGGGTGATCGTGGTATAATTGAGATGCGAAAACA
>MWCM01000021.1 GCA_002070055.1 bacterium ADurb.Bin212
CTCTTTTGCTTTTGGGGAAGATTTGAGGGGGTGTGAATTTAATATACCATACAAATTTTTTGGCACAAACCTGTGCCAAAAAATTTTAGTTGCGCTTTAACCATATTTTTGATAATTTTTATTCAGACTAGAAAAAGATTATTTTACAATCATGGAGGGATTAAGGAGCATGACAAATGTTTGCTTTCCTTCCAATAGCACAAGCCTCAAGTGGTAGCGACAAGTTTGCCAGCGATCTAGTTAATTCATTACAAAACGGGAGTAGCCTAAATTCCGGTCAAAAAATATTTACCGCTAGCGTTGCCTTGTTCCCCGGCTCCATTGAAACAAAACTCGCCCTCTACCATTTTCTAGCCTCGATAACCTTGTCCCAAGTAATTACCACCATCATCGGTGGTCTTTTTTTAATCTTCCTTATAAAATTCCTGCATAGGTTTGGTTGGCAGCTATTCGGGCCGAGAGATTCGGCAACTTTTTTTGAGGTAACATTTCCTTACAATCACAACAAATCGGCCTACGCTAACGAGCAGTTCCTATCTCAATTTCACAGCCTGGCCGGACAGAAAAATATCTGGCAACGCTTGTTGGGCTATAAGAAGAGGTATTCGCTTGAGATTGTTTCAAGCGCCAAAGATGGCATCAGATATATTATTGTCATGAGTAGTACTGACGCCCCGATTATTAAGAAAAATCTACTCTCCTTTATCTCCGGCATTGAGATTAAAGAAATAAGCGATTACTTACCCGAAGATCTATATCAAAACAAATCGCGGAAAACAGCTGTCGTGGAATTCAAACTTTCAAATGATTTTGTTTTACCCCTTAAAAAACACGATTCGCTCGAAGGCCACGACCCGATCGCTTATCTTGCCGGCAATATGACCAAACTCTCATCAAAAGAATTAATCTCCATGCAGATAGTTATTACTCCCATTAGCCGATCAACTCACAGAGGCATAATAAAAAAGATAAATAATATTGAAAACAAGATTCAAGACAGGCAAGCCTTAGGCCCTCATCTATCATCAAATATCTGGCAAAAATTACTAGCAATTCCTTGGACAATACTTAAGTGGCTGTTAAAAGCATTCGAGCTGGTCATTAAAATAGTTTTGAGCATATTTACCGCTCTCTGGGATAGCGACGGAACTAGCACGCCGATTTTAGCCAAAGATCAGCAGGTTGTAGTAATCGATAACATTCACAATCCATACGACCAAGAGCTACAGGAGGAGATTAAGGGCAAATTAGACCAGCCCCTGTTCGAAGCCTCAATGCGCCTACTGGTACGAGCTCAAAATAAAAAGCAGTACCGCGAAAGGCTTTCGGGCTTTATCTCCTCGCTTGGGCAGTTCTCAACTACTTACCAATCAATTGCAATCAGATATTTTAATCTGTTTCGAATAATCCAACCGCTAAATAAAGCCTTTATGAGCCGGCAGATCGCCTATGCATCAAACCCGATCTTGTCTCTTTCAGAGTTAGCTAGTATCTTTCACTTTCCAACCAGCGAAGCGACCAAAACCGAGGATCTATTAAAGATTAAAAGCCAACCATTGCCGGCACCCCTGTCGTTCAAGCAAAACGCCGATCAGTTCGACAATGCCTTTGCTAAAAACAACTATGGTGGAAGTGAGACGGTAATAGGACAGACGCTTGAAGAACGACGACGACACACTTACATTCTTGGTGCCACAGGCAGCGGAAAGACCACTCTGCTAACTTCAATGATTTATAACGATATTGCAAACGGTAAAGGAGTGGCAGTTTTAGATCCTCATGGCCAACTGATAGAAAAACTGCTTGAAGTTATTCCCAAAAACAGAATAAAAGATGTGGTCTGGTTCTCTCCCGATGATGACGGCTTTCCGATCGCCTTAAATCTGCTTGAGATGGATAAAAATGGCTTAAGCAACAGCCAACTGCAAAAGCAAAAATCAATTGTAACCAGCAGCATTATTTCAATCATGCAGAAATTTTACGATGAAAAGTTTTTCGGTCCGAGAATGGAGTATGTTTTGCGCAATACAATTCTGACCGCCTTGGAAACTCCGGAGCCGACTATAAAAACCATTTTGGATATTCTAACCAAAACCCGATACCGCAAGGCATTGGTTCAAACTCTGGAAAATCCGGTGCTTAAGGATTATTGGGTATATGAATTTGAAAAGCTGGGAAGCTTGCAAAGAAATACCGTTATTTCTCCGATAACCAATAAGATTGGTGGAATATTAAGCTCTCCGATCAACTACAACATTTTGACCCAACCCAAAGGCAAGCTTAACTTCGACGAGATAATGAATAGCGGAAAGATTCTTCTCTGCGATCTCTCAAAAGGTAAAATCGGTGAAGATGAATCAAGCTTCTTCGGCTCTCTCTTAATATCCAAGATTCAATTGGCAGCGCTAAGACGAGCATTGATTCCGGAAGCAAAGCGCAAGGATTTCTATCTCTATATCGATGAGTTCCAAAACTTTGCAACAGAAACATTCTCAGAGCTCGTTTCAGAAGCCAGAAAATACCGCCTCTCAACAATCCTTGCCCACCAGTCAATATCGCAGATTGAGAATCGGGACATTATCAAAATCATATTGGCCAATGTCGGAACCGTCATTTGCTTTAAAACCGCCAACCCCGAAGATGAGCAATTTATCCTGCCGATCTTCTCCCCCGAAGTTTCCAAACACCAGATTTCCAATCTTCCGCTTTACAACTTCTATATGAAGGTGTCGGTCGGTAAAGCCGAAGATACGCTAGTAGCCCAAGCTGACAACTTTACGATAACCGGCAACAGCAAAACCGCCGAAGCTGTAATTAAGGAATCGCGCAAACGCTATACCGGCGAGATTGTGCAAAAAAAGCAACCAGAAATTGCTAAAGATAAGCCCGAATTAGAGGTGACAACCGACAAGGAAAAGCCGGTTAAACAAGCAGGTTTGCTCCCTTAGTGTCTAGGGCAATATTTATGCTCTTTTAGTCATAACTTCCCATAATTTATTTCCCCCTATCCTATAAAGGAGTGGTAAAGGTCTGGGTAGGATAATAGATATAAATGCAAAATGAATAAATCATCAAACATCACCGACAAACAACAAGAGATATTAAAACTACTCTACCGCTTCCGCTTTCTCAAAAGGTCTCAAATTCAACAACTCCTAAACCACAAAGACTATAAAACAATCAATCTATGGCTCAAAGATCTAATCGAAAAAGAATATATCCAAAAACGAGATATCAAGTTTCCGTACAAGATAGCTTATCACTTAGCACTAAGTGGAATCAGCTATTTTAAAAAAGAGCTAAAGCTTGATGCCAAACTTCTACAAAAATATTACCGCGAACAGGACAGAAGCTTATCATTTATCTCATCTTGCCTGTTAATTGCCGATATATTTTTAGACCTGCAAAATAGAAGCAACCAAAATGTAAATTTCAAAGTCTATACTAAAAGCGACTATTCAAGCCATGAATACGGTGATCTTCTGCTCACACTCAAACCACACATCTTTATTACTCAGATTACAGCCAACAAAACAAAGGAGTATTTTGTCGAGATTATCGGCTTCCAGCCCAAGGAGCGCTTGCGGCAGAGGATTAAAAATTACCTATATTTCTATCAAGGCATGGAGTGGCAAGAGGAGACGGACAAAGATTTTCCAACTACTCTTATCATCTACCCAAACGATGAAGTACTTGACTACATCAAGAGCTATACCAAAAGAAAATTGTATCAATTTGATGAAACTCGCCCGATTATTCAACTAACAACGAGAGAGCAAGTTAACCAAGCCGGAATAACCGGCGATGTTTGGAAAGAAATTTAATATTATTAAAAAAGGAAAGAAATGGGAAAAAGTTCAATCGAAAAAACAGAACTTGAAATTGGCATGATTGTAGCAAATAAAATCCACGAAAGACATTGTCAAAATTTATCAAAAAAGGAAATTGCGGAGATCAAAAAAGAAGCAGATGCCTATATAGACCAAATTATTTCAAAAGTTAAAAACCAGAAAAATAAATCCAAATGAAAAAACTACCACTATTTCCAGAACTTGAGGAGTACATTAATCAATGCAAATGGGAGGAGGAGAATTATTCTAAGAGTACAAATATGAAAAAATATGACGAGCTGGAACGCGAATTGATTTGCAATTTATTTCTAGAAAAACATCATAGAGAGCCCAGCGAATCAGAGATTGAAGAAGAGAAGATTGAATTGTTCAAAATAAAATATCTGATCGACACATGGATTGATGAATACTTTGAACAGATAAAAAGAGATAATGAAAATTCTGCTACAAAAAAAGGCCCCCGGAATCAATAGCTGACTCCGAGAGCCTTAATAATCTCTAATACTCATCAGAGAGCATAACGGTTAATACTCTCTGGCAGTTCGGTGAAAGCGGATCCTCCCAAGCATCCATTGAGCGATTGTAGTAATCTATCTTCCAGAACACTTTATCACCATGCCAATTAATCCTGCCAAAATCCCTCTCGCCGTATGGATCATTATTCTCGTTAAACTTGTCAAACTCTCTGACTGCTTTTAGCAATCCCTGCAAGTCATGAACCGACTGAACTCCACAAGTAAGCACGACTCCAAAACCTGATTTTCGAAAAGCATCGTTTAATAATGCTATCCTTTGAACATTTACTTCACTCATTATTGCGTCCATTCTCTCCTCCTATTCTTATTAATTAAACCCTGAAAAAAGCAGATCGACCTTCCGCTTCTAAATGGAGGGAAAGAACAGCATGCTGAACTAGTCAAGGTGGAGTCCTACCTTGATGATATTTAATAGAAAAAAGAACCGACCTTGACTTGTTTAGACCTGTTCTTATTGTTAGGAGATTAGCGGAAGGAAATACATAAATACAGCTATATCTACCTCTTAACCTATGATAACCTATGAATATCATGACTTGACAACATCTTTAAGAAGATATACACTAGCTTTATGAATACAAATTATAAAATTGGCGAAGTAGCAAAAATGTTTGGTATCCACCAAGATACATTAAGAAATTGGGAGAGAGAGGGCCTTGTCGTTCCCGACAGAATCGGGTCTAGAGGTGACCGAGTTTATACGCAAAAACACATTGACTTTATTATTAACAAAAAGTTAGCTAAAGCCGTATCAGAGTTGGGAGATAATTCTAATTCCGATTTAATGGATTTGAATCAGCTAAAGACCTTCCTTTGGAAGTCAGCTGACATTTTGCGCGGAAGCATTAACAGCGCTGATTATGCCAAATATATCTTTGGCTTATTGTTCTATAAACGCATGAGTGATGTCTGGCAGGAAGAATACGAAAAAGCACTTGAGGATTTTCACGACGAGGAAATCGCCAAGGCAGAATATAACCACCGCTTTCAAATTCCAGAAGATGCTAAATGGGAAGTAATCGAGAAAACAGCTAGCGACATCGGTTCGAAATTAAACAAAATATTTGAAAAAATTACCAACGCCAATAGTCCAAAGCTCGATAAGATTTTTGATGATCTTGATTTTGCCAATAGCGACCGTTTTCCAAATGAGATATTACAAAATATAATCAATCACTTTTCCAAACATAAGTTTGGCGAGAATTACTACAGTTCGGATATTCTTGGCGATGCCTATGAATATCTTATTCAGCAGTTCGCGGCTGATTCGGGCAAAAAGGGTGGCGAGTTCTACAGTCCACGAGAAGTAGAGCGTGTCATAATGCATATTCTAAAACCTCACCCTAAAGATCATATCCTAGACCCAACCGTTGGCAGCGCCGGCTTCCTTCTTGAAGCATACCAATATCTTAGAAACAAAGAGGGTAAGCAGAAAGCAAGTTCGCTTTATCTTTATGGACAGGAAAAAAATCTTTCTACCTTTGCAATAGCAAAAATAAACATGTTTTTACATGGGCTCGATGGCGCAGACATCCGCCGAGGTGATACTTTGGCAGACCCACAGTTTATTACCCCGGCAGGTACTTTAAAAAAGTTTGATATTGTTGTGGCAAATTTTCCCTACTCGATAAAAGAATATCCATATCAAAAATTTAAAAATGATCGATTTGGTCGTTGTGTCGGCTACGATGCCCCACCACCAAAAAATGCCGATTACGCATTTATCCTTCACATTATAAAATCTCTTAATGAAAATGGCCGAGCAGGAATTGTTATTCCTCATGGTGTACTGTTTCGAAGCGGATCCGAAGGCAAGATTAGAGAACAAATAATTAAGAATGATTTGATTGAAGCAATTATTTCCCTACCGCAAAAGCTATTTTTTGGAGTTAGTATTCCGGTGGCTGTGTTAATTTTGAATAAAAATAAACCAGCTGAACGAATAGATAAAATAATAATTGTAAATGCAGATAAAGAATATGAAGAAGGCAAGAAACAAAACCGTCTTCGCAATGCTGATATTGAAAAAATAAGCCAAACGGTAGCCAATTTCCAGCCGGTCGAAAAATATGCCGAGGTCGTCACTGCAGAACAAATCGCCAAAAATGATTACAATCTTAACATTAGCCGGTATGTTGATAATTCCGACCACAGAGAGGAAATTGATGTTAATGAAGTACTGACTGAAATTATGCAGATCACAAAGGAACGTGATCATGCCGAGAACATCGTCAAGAAACATTTGGGAGAAATAGGGTATTTATGAATACTACTACTCCGAAAAACTGGACCTATATTTCGCTGGCAAAAGCAGGTGAGCTTATCATGGGTCAATCGCCTTCCGGGTCTTCGTATAATAGTGTTGGGAATGGTTTGCCATTGCTAAATGGTGCGGCAGAGCTGCGGATTAATGGAATTGACGTAAAAAAACACACTACTTCGCCGACTCGTATGTCGGAAGCAGGCGATCTACTATTTTGCATCAGGGCAACAATAGGAAATTTGAATATTTCAGATAAAGAATATTGTTTGGGACGTGGTGTAGCTGCTCTCAGGGTCAACAATAAATACTCTAAAAAGTATATTAGTTTACAGCTCGAGGCACTTTTCGACCAAATGCGAAAAATGTCGCAAGGTGGAGTAATAAAAGGTCTTAAGAAAGAGGAAATTGGAGAATTTAAGTTTTTGATTCCATTGGACAAACTAAAGCAGGAAAAAATTGCTGACATTATCCTGTCTGTGGAGAACACGATTTCAGAAACCCAGAAAATGATTGATCGAAGCGAGAAGTTAAAAAAGTCTTTGATGCACCAGCTTTTTACGAAAGGAATTGGTCATACAAAATTCAAGCAAACAGAAATCGGCGAAATTCCAGAAAACTGGCAGGTTAAAAATATCGGCTCCATGATAACTCATGTTGGAAGTGGAATTACCCCGAGAGGCGGATCTAATGTTTACAGAAAAAGTGGAATTCCCTTAATAAGAAGTCAAAACGTGCATTTTGATGGGCTCCGTACCGATGACATGGCTTTTATTTCACCGGAAATTCATTCAAGCATGAAGCGTTCGGTGGTGTTTCCTGATGATGTTCTATTAAATATTACAGGTGCATCAATCGGCAGAACTACCGTTGTTCCTGACAACTTTCCTGAATCTAACGTAAACCAGCATGTTTGTATAATCAGAACAATTCGAAAAGAACTTTTACCGAAATTCCTTTGTTATTTTCTCCAGGGAGAAGAAGGTCAAAAACAAATTTGGGCAATTCAGGCAGGTGGTAACCGACCAGGATTAAATTATGAACAAGTGAAAAGTATTATTTTGCCTATTAGTCATGATATTCAAGAACAAAAACAAATCGTCAATGTCTTACAGTCAATCGATAATCAAATTGCAATAAATAGAAAATTAAAAGCCAAACAGGAACTACTAAAGCAAGGTTTAATGCAAGACTTACTGACCGGAAAGGTAGTAGTATGAGCAGAGTTCGTCGAGTTGGTTCTATAAAAAATGAGCTGATTCAAAAATCACGAGAGGCTGCTCTCTCAGCCGTTCAGGTTTTTAATAACCCGCTAATTACATTTAAGTCAGAGATATTTATCGTTAATATGCATATCGCTTGGACATACCTCCTGCATGCATATTACCGAGGCCAAAAAACTGAATATAGATATGTTAAAAGTATTAGCCCTAGTGGTAGAAAAAAATTTGATACAACTAAATCGGGGGCTCATAAATACTGGGGGTTAGAAGACTGTTTAAACTCAGCTGAAAGTCCGGTGGACAAGGACACGTCCAACAACTTGAGATTTCTCATAGGGCTAAGACACGAAATTGAACATCAAATGACTACGCGAATTGATGATGCTCTGAGTGCGCGTTTTCAGGCATGTTGCTTAAACTACAATACTCTAATTAAAAGTTTATTTGGTGATGAATATGGCATTGATAAACACTTGTCCTTTAGCCTTCAATTCACATCATTAAGCGAAGAACAGATTACTACCCTAGATAGCTACAAAGACATCCTTCCCGGCCATGTTTCAAAGTTCATGGAAAATTATGACGGCAATTTGAGTACAGAAGAATTTAATAGTCCTAAATATGCTTATAGGGTTTTATTTACCCAAAAAACTGTTAACAGACCAGGACAAGCCGATAAAGTTATAGAATTCATTCCTGCCGAATCAGAAATTGCCAAGGGCATGAACAAAGAGTATGTAGTCGTAAAAGATAGGGAGAAGCCAAAATACTCTGCTGGGGAAATATGGAGAAAAATGCAAGCCGAAGGATACAAAAAATTTAATGTCGCGCAGCACACTAAATTATGGCAACAAAAAGAAGCAAAAAATCCATCAAAGGGGTATGGCACAATGGTTGTAAAAACATGGTATTGGTATGAAAATTGGTTGGAGGTTGTAAGGCAACATTGTAAATCAAACAAGAGGAGATATTCCTAATGGATACGACCGAATCACTTCTAATCAAATATGATGGCGACGGTTTTGATCTTGGGCTATTAGGAGAATCTTTTAGTGGAATAAATTCTGTTTTGAATAATTTATGTGAATTCTCCGGTGTTCAGGGGGAGATCAGAGTAAAAACAACCAGGATTAGCGAGGGTTCGGTTGAGATCTACAATGCATTCCACGTGGTTTTATCTGGCCATCATCCTTTTTCAACTGTTCAAGAACTATATGATTTTCTTAGGATAGCTAGTCCAGAATTACTTCAGCAAGCACAAAATTATTTTTCGGCAATTGGACAAGCCCATCGAGATATAAATACTTATTTCGTTGACCATCCGTTTGATAATAGCATCCTGTGCAATCTACTTACAGCTTTTGTCCTTGGTAGCTTTAAGTGGGGTGGCAAGTTAAAAAACATGATTCTAAATCGCGATAATGAACTAGGAGAAATTTCAAACAGACAAGCTGCAAAACTGAGATCTATGGTATTGAGCGGAAGATATAAGCGAGTATTTAAGCCAATTACAGAAGGAAACATCCCAAGTATAAAGCTATCGTCAATTGGGCTTGATATACCAAGATCAATCATAGTTTCAGAGAAAAATGTTGGAGATTATCTCCCAGATGATTCAAGGATTTTACCAGAATTAGAGAATGGCAGTGTACATAGTTTTACTGGCAATCTCGTTGCTTTGCAAAGTACTAAAGGTGAAATATTAAAGCTCAAAGTTTACGGGATAGACCCTGCGTATAATTTATTAACTGCTCATCCCTGTGATGGCAAAAGCACAGAAGATTACAAGGAATTTTATAAAAAGAATATTAGCTTTGAAGCGGAAGTCCTCAGGGCGACTATGTACAAAAGGCCGGAATTAATAATCAATCGTATGTCACTTATGCAAATGACTTTAGAACAAGGAGAACTTGAGATATGAAATTTAATGAAAATGCCACAATCGAACTATATATAATTAAATTCCTGCAAGATCTTGGCTATCGGTATATTAGGCCGGAAGATTTTGCCAAGTTTAGAGCACAGGAAAATGAGGTTTTGATAGAGCCTTTGCTGTCTGATGTACTAAAAAAAATAAATCAGTTAGCCGACGATACAATTGCACAAACCATTATTCGCGAGCTTAAAAAAGCTGACACCAATCAGCAATTTTTAGAGCATATTCGAAATGGTGTCGAACTCAAAAATCAAGAAACACAGAAAACAGAGAAATATAAAATTCTTGATTTTGAGAATCCTCACAATAATGATTTTGTTGTCACCAATCAGTTCTATTTTGCCGGCGACCTAGAAAATATCCGGCCAGATGTCATGATCTTCATTAATGGCATTCCATTGATAGATATTGAGGCAAAATCCCCGACCGCCAGCCAAACCACAGACTACACAGAAGCCATCGGACAGATAAAGCGATATGAGCGAGTCGCGCCGAAGCTGTTTATTCCCAATCTTTTCAGTATAGCTACCGATGGCTTGCAAACTGTTTACGGCGCTACTTATTCGCCAGAGCAATATTTTCTAAAATGGCGAGATGACGATCTGCTGAAAAAATATGGCGGAGATCCAGCAAATAAAGATTCTTCTGAGGGGCAGCTCGAAGTTACACTCGATAGCCTACTAAACGCTAATAATTTATTGGATGTTATCGCCAATTTTATCGTTTACGAACAAACTCAAAATGGAACGATAAAAAAGATTGCCCGATACCAGCAATTTAGGGCTACGAATAAAATCGTTGAACGAGTCAAAACCGGCGAACACAATAAGGGTTTAATTTGGCACACACAGGGATCCGGCAAAACTCTAACGATGTTTTTCACCGCTTGGAAGCTTCGCTACGATGAAGATTTGGAAAGTCCGAAAGTCTTTGTCTTGATTGATCGTGTTGATCTCGATGACCAAGTTTTTGACGAATTTGTAAATCATGGAGGCAAAAATGTTATTCGGGTTACTTCGCGAGCTCACCTCGAAGAAGCTATCAAATCTCCGGAGCGTGGGATATTCATTTCAACAATTCAAAAATTTAGTGAGCTTGGCGATGAGATTAAAAACTTAGACCGGAATGTTATTGTTTTGTCCGACGAAGCCCATCGCGGAGAAGAAGGTGTTTCCGGTATTAATTTGCGAGATGCACTACAAAACGCATTTTTCTTCGGTTTCACCGGAACACCGATTGACAAAAAAACACTCAACACACATCGCAATTACGGACCCAAAGGCGAAAAATATCTCGATTACTACTCAATCCAGCAGGCAATTGATGACGGCGCGACATTGCCGGTTACTTATGAAGCTAGACTTTCCAAATTTGCTATAGATGAACAAAAAGTTGATGAACAATTTGACGAGTTGGCAAGTGATTTGCCAGATGAGAAAAAGCAAGAGCTTATTCAAAAGTACGGAAGGAAATCGGCGCTCGTAAAACTGCCGGAAAGGATGAAAGCGATTGCCCAAGATATTGTCGATCATTACCGGCTTTACGTTTTGCCGAATGGGTTTAAAGCGCAAGTCGTTTGTTATGATCGCGAAGCAACTGCCATATATAAGAAACTTCTTGACGAAACAATCCCGAGCAGTTGGTCGGCGGTTGTCTACTCACCAGGGAATCCAAATACCGAAACAGAGAGTTTAAGTCAGTATAATACTTCTAAACGCGAAAGAGATGAAATTATCAATAATTTTAAAAACCCAAACCATGAGCTAAAACTTGTGTTGGTCTGTGATATGCTCTTGACTGGATTTGATGCTCCGATTGAACAAGCAATGTATCTTGATAAGCCATTGCGTGATCATACTTTATTGCAAGCGATTGCTCGTACTAATAGGGTTTACCCGAATAAATATGCCGGCAAGATCATCGATTACTATGGAATAACAAAGAATTTATATGACGCATTGGATTTTGACGAGCAAATCGTTGACGAGGCGATGATAGATATCGAACAGGTCAAGGAGAGATTCACAGGTATTCTCAATGAAATTTTGCAGCTATTTGAAGGTATTAATCGCGAAGATCCTTCGGCGGATAACTTACGCCGAGTTTTGCGAATTTTTATTGATAATGAAGACAAACAATTGTATTTCGCCACCAAATACAACCGATTAAAGCTACTCTTTGAATTCTTGGCTCCAGATCCTTTCTTAAAGCCGTATATCAGACCTTTCGAATGGCTAACTAGCGTATATTTAGCATTTTTAAAGGAATTCAGAAGCGAAGACGACAGCCACTTGCTAAAAGGTTTCGGTGAAAAGGTTAAGCAAGTCATAAATGAAAATGTGGAATGTGAAGGGATTACAAAAAATTTCCGAGAACTCCGACTTGATGATATCTATACTTTACAGCGGCTTGATGAGATGGATGAAAAAGAACAAGCCCTGCAACTTGAAAAGATTCTCAAGAGTGAAATTTCCGAGCACATTGAATCAAACCCGCATTTTCAGAGTTTTAGCGAAAGATTATCTGCCATAAAAAGCCAATTTGAGAAAAATCAACTCGACTTATCCGAGCGAATTAAAATGTATAAGCAACTTCTTGATGAGGTGAAATCGGCCCACGACGAGGCAAGAGACTCGGGCATGGAACTCAGGACTTATAGTTTATATTTACTTACCAAAGAGTTTGCCGGAGAAACTCCGGACAGAATTGTTAAAGAATATGTGAGTAAACTTGACCAGACCCTAACAGATCAAGTTTTGGACAGCAATTGGCAGAATAGCTCTAAATATGATCTGTTCATCAAAAACATCAAACGAACAATTTTAGAAATA
>MWCM01000022.1 GCA_002070055.1 bacterium ADurb.Bin212
TAAATCACTTTTTACGGTTGCACGAGGCAAGGGTTTACCGATTGGCAATTTGACCAGTCAATTCTTTGCCAATGTATATCTGAACGAACTAGACAATTTTGTGAAACACAAGCTTAAAGCAAAATATTATTTGCGTTATGTTGATGATTTCCTAATTTTATCACCGGACAGGGAATATTTGGAGTCTTGTCGCAATCAAATTACCGATTTCACCAAAGAAAAGTTAAAATTAACAGTTCATCCGAACAAGCAATTTATAAAACCAATTTCGTGCGGCGTTGATTTTGTCGGCTACATCGTCAGGCCGGAGTATGTTTTAGTTCGCAAAAGGATTGTCGCCGATTGCAGATTTAAATTAGAAAACCATAAACCTGATTCAGAAGAATATCAGGAAACAGTAAGTTCCTACCGAGCTCATTTTCAGTGGGCAAATACTTTGTCTCTACAAAAGAAGATTTTTGATATTCCTTAAACTCATTATTTTTTCAATCGTTTTTGACTCTCCGGGTTTTTTAAATTTAAATTACTTATGGATATTTCGATAGTTTTTTGTTAATATATGGACATAATGAGCGAAAATAACGAAACAACTCGGAAAAAATTGGGTGATAAAGTCAGAAAGGCTAGGGAAAAAGCTCGACTTACCCAGGCAGAGGTGGCTGAAAAAGCAGGCATCAACTCTAGCTATTACGCTCAGATCGAGCGCGGCGAAGTTAATCTCTCGGTTGATAAGCTTCAAAGTATTGCAAAAGTGCTAAAGATCAAGTCTTTAGATATTGTTTAGAATATTCAGGGCTGTCGCTTTCTTCGAAAGCCTGCCTTAACAGGTCAAGCCAGGCTAGAAGGTGTTCGAAGGGAAGTGCATCCAGTCCGCCAACTCTATGCAATAAACGGAGGAATATGAGATTAGATGGATACTTTGGTAGAGGCCAAGAACATGAAGAATCTGCGGAGGAGAGGGCTGTTTTAATTAAACAATTGGAAGATCTATTAATTGAAGCCACCAAAAAACAAAGCGATTTAGCCTTAATAATATCTAGAAACAGAGAGGTCTCCTCGGGAGAGGATTCGAAGAGGCTCTTTAGACAACTCCAAACACTAGAAGATAACTTGAACAAGGATCGTACTTCTTTGAATACTTCCCAGCTAGAACAAGCTATTGACGAAATGCAGAATGTCGTGGAAAATTTAGATAGACATATTTCTACATATAGGGAGTCTTTGGAATAATGCGTATCATCATTGCAGCAAAAAATTATATAATTTCGAGTTGTTCATCATCTGGTTAGCGGTTGCCACACTGCTTGCGTTGTGGTAACTGCATAATGCCTCTCAGAAGGCATTTTTTATTTTTAAAATATAAGGACAAAATGAGCAAAATTTGCATCGATACGATAATCTTTGATTTTGATTCTACCGTTCTGCGCGGGGAGATGTTGGAGATATTGGCCGAAGTAAAATTGCGTGACCATCCTCTTAAAAGGACTCTTTTGGACAGAATCAAAGATATCACCAATCAGGGCATGGATGGCAAAATCTCATTTTACGAGTCTTTAAGCAGAAGGTTACAGTTGTTAGGACTAGATGAAAAAAACTTGAAAGATGCTCTGCCGAAAATAAAAAGCTTGATTAATATTGAGTATTTAGATTTTATGAGCTCTGTAAATGATAAAAATGTTTATATCATTTCTGGTGGTTATAGTAACGTTTTAGATAATCTTAGCCAAGAATTGAGGCTTAATAAGAGTAATTTATTCGCGGTAAGATTATATTTCAAAAATGGTATATTTAGTCACCTCGATACAAAAGACCCATTAATTCAGAGCAATGGCAAGGCGGTGGTGGCAAAAAGCATATTAAATAGAGGCAAAACTGTGATGGTCGGAGACGGCATGACCGATTATCAGGTTAAGCTTTTGGGAGCCGCTGACTACTTTGTCGCCTATAAAGGAGTGGTAGAAAGGAAAGAGGTTTGTGAAAAAGCCGATTTTGTTATTGACGATTTGCGATTGCTGCAAAATATATTTGTCTAAACTACTTCTTGCTATTGATATGATATTTGTGTAACTATATTAATAGAGGTGTTACTAATTTATCATTAAGCATGGTTTACAATGAAAAAAGGACTAAAAATATTTTTGATTGTTATTGTAATTTTGGTGTTGCTTGTATTAATTGGTTTAGCAAGGCTTGGATACATGTCTGGGGTGGCAAAAGTGTTTGGTTGGGACAAACCGAGAGATTTGGGGATTACTTACACAGATGAAGATTTTAAATCTGCCTTTAAAAAAAGTGCGGCAGATTACGGGGTATTGCCAGAGGGTACCCCAGATGCTAATAGTATCCAATTCTTGGGCTCAAACTCTGTTACAACATCTTGGAGTTCATCTGAAGTAACCTCACTTCTTAACGACCGTCCCTGGAAATATTGGCCGATTAGTGATGTTCAACTTAGAATTAATGAAGATAATTCAGTCGAAATGTCAGGCATTATTAATTCGAATAAGCTTAAGGGTTACGCAGCCGGTATTGGTGTGCCTCAAGCTGTAATCGAGAGAATCTCTTTGCTGCCATCTGAGGCTCCTTTCTATATAAAGGGCACAGGATCGCTTAATCAAAATACTGTATCTTCTTTCGATCTAACCCAAGCTGAGTTGGGCAGAACATCTATACCAACCGGCATTCTCTTGTCTGGTGACTCTATAATATTGAATAAGGCATTAGCCGAGAGCGTTGTTGATGAGCTCTCTCAGTACAGTGGCAAAAAAGCCTATATCGTAGATTTCATTAATAGTAAGCTTTCTTGGGTTAATGGTTTTTTTGCCAAGCGTGCTGAATTTAAAAATGGCAATTTGGAATTTGAGGGCACAATACCAGACAAAGAGCTGACTGTAAGATAATTATTAATTATCAAGAAGGTAATATGAAAAAAAAGATCAAAAGTATTGTCAAAGAGTTCCAACAGTTTGCAATGAAGGGGAGTGTGGTTGACCTGGCTATTGGTGTAATAATTGGTGGTGCTTTTGGTAAGATTGTTACCTCTTTAGTTTCAGATGTAATAATGCCACCTATCGGTTTGCTGCTCGGTGGTATCGATTTCTCAAATTTGGTAATTACCTTGAAGGGTGCTGCTGATGGCACAGAGGCTGTTACTATCAATTACGGTTTGTTTCTTAATACCCTAATTGATTTTCTAATTGTCGCATTTGTTATTTTTGTTATTATTAAACAGGTCAATCGGCTCAAGAAGAAAGAGGAGGCCAAGCCTGACCCGATTTCCGAAGATATTATTCTTTTGCGAGAGATTAGGGATTTGCTTAAGAAAAGTAAAAAATAGCGAATATTATAAATAGATATTCTGTTCAGTCTAAATTAAATGATAAATATTAAAGAAAAAGTTTCTTTGATAGTTTGCGCCTACAACGAAGAAAGAAATATTCAACCTGTTTTGGATTTTTTAGACAGTGTTAAGTGGTTAGATCAAGTCATCATAGTTAATGATGGTTCAACGGATAAGACAGCGGAGATAATCAAGAGTTATACAAAGTTTGACCTAATAGAACACAAAGTTAATCAGGGCAAAGGAGCCGCCATAGCGAGCGGGGTTAAGGCTAGCAGAAACGATCTACTAATTTTTCTAGACGCTGACTTGGTTGGTCTAAGAGAATCACATTTGTTCACTATGTTATCTCCGGTTCTCTTTACCAAAGAGGCAGATTTAGCTCTGGGTATTTTTGGAAAAGGCGAGATTTCTGTGACTAACTTTGCAAATAAATTAGTTCCATCAATTACCGGGCAAAGAGTTATCAGGAAAAGGATGTTGCCAAGTCTTAATAATCTGGAAAATCAAAAATATGGGGTAGACATCACAATCACCAAATCTGTTGCCGAAGATAGGGTCAGGGTGGTAAAGCTTGATGGTCTGTCACAGGTAATAAAAGAGGAAAAAGATGATAAGTTGATGCATGCCGTTAAAAAAAGAGTTATAATGTATATGGATATTTATAAGTCGGTGAAAAACAGCAAAAAGGTAAAAATAATTAAATAAGCAAGAAGGAGTTCCATGGGAGAAGAAAAAATAGAGCAGAAATCAAAAGAGAACAACGTTCTGATGGGGGTGCTTTGTTATCTGGGCATTTTAGTCTTAATACCCCTATTAACCGATGCCAAAAATGAATCTTTTGTGAAGTTCTATATTAAACAAGGGATAGTATTGTTGATAGCCGGAGTAATTGCGGGTTTCGTGGCTGGTATCATCCCTGTAATCGGCTGGTTCTTGTTGGCCCCATTGGTTAGTTTGGCCACTCTTATACTTATGATTATGGGAATAATCAACGTGGTTAACGGTAAGGAACAGCAATTACCAGTTATCGGTAAATACGCAGAAAAAATTAACGTTTAGTAATAATTATTAAGGCAAGAAGGGAGACATTATGTCAAAATCAGTCTTAATGATCGTGGGTGTGGTCGCAATTTTAATGGGTATCGCAGGATTGGTTCCTGCATGGGAGATGGCCACAGAGCCTGCATGGCACGCAGTTGTGAAGATTATTGTTGGTATAGTTGGAGTGGCTGTTGCTGCAACAGATAAGGGTAAAGAGTAGTTTTGCGAGATATTTAAAATCCCGCCGTAGCATAGCTTATGGCGGGATTTTTTGATTTTGGCCAAAACATGTTAATATCGAGTTGTGTTCTCTTTTAAATATAATGATATTTAAAGTGTAAATCAAAAACATCATGAATGAGATTGAGCAGATAAAAGAGAGGTTGAATATCGAAGAGGTAGTAGGTAGCTATTTAACCTTAAAGAGAGCGGGCGCAAATTTAAAAGGTTTGTGTCCTTTTCATAACGAAAAGACTCCCTCGTTCATGGTTAACCCGGAGCGCCAAATTTTTAAATGTTTTGGTTGCGGTGAAGGGGGAGACATATTTACCTTTATTGAAAAGGTCGAAGGCGTCGATTTTTATAATGCTCTAAAGATACTTGCAGATAGATCTGGCATTAAGCTTGAACAAAAATCTGTTAAAAGAGGTGACCAGGAATATAAATCTGATGCTAAAACGGCACTGTTTGAGATTAATGAGCTTGCGGCTAAACTATATCATAAGATTTTACTTGAACACCCCAAAGCAGATAAAGCCAGGATATACCTCGAGAGCAGAGGCATGGAGGAAAATACCATAAAGGAGTTCAAAATTGGATATGCTCCGGATTCTTGGGATTTTATGATTCGTTTCATGGAGTCAAAGGGTTATAGCAAAGCAGAATTATTTAAGGCGGGGCTGCTAACTCAAAATAATAAAGGGGAATACTACGATCGTTTTAGAGGTAGAATTATGTTCCCAATTAGCAATGTAATGGGTAATTGTATTGCTTTTACCTCGAGAATTTTATTGGATGATGGCAAACAGGCAAAGTATATTAACTCTGCGGAGTCGCCAATTTACACAAAAGGAAGAGTGCTTTACGGCTTAGATAAGGCAAAAATGGCTATTCGTGAAAAAGAGTTAGCGGTTGTTGTTGAGGGCAATATGGATGTGATTGCTTGTCATCAAGCCGGCTTCAAAAATGTTGTAGCCGCTTCTGGCACGGCAATTACCGAGGAACAAATCAGATCGCTGTCGAGATACACCTCTGATATTGCTTTTGCTTTTGATTCGGACTCTGCCGGCTTAACTGCTATGAATAGAGCAGTGATAATTGCTTTAAAGATCGATATCACTCCCAAGATAATCGAGATCCCATCCGGATTCAAAGACCCGGACGAAGCGTTAAAAAAGGATATCAAAATCTGGCAAAGAGCTGTTCTTGCGGCTCGCCCGGCACTTGAAGCATGGATAGACCGAATAATTAGAGATAAGAACATCAATGATATCTCTGATCGAAAAAAAATTAGCAAGGAGATACTTCCAATTATTAAATTAATTAAGACCGAGATCGAGCGGGAGTATTACTTAAAATATCTCTCTAAGAAGCTCTCGGTATCAATATTGTCATTGGCAAAAGACTTGGATTCGAGCAAATCGGAAAAGGAGCATAAGGAAAGTGCACCAGACAAGAAAAACTCTTCATTAAATATTTTCCAAAGGATTTTGGCCGTGGTTTGGAGCAGCAGAGATTTAATTCCGTTTCTGGGGCAAAACAAAATAGATTCTTTTCCAGACGGAGGGACTGAAGTGGGCATTTGGGAAAAGTTTTCGCAAGCCGATTTCTTGGATTCAGGGCTCAATGCTCAAGAGAGATCACAGCTGGATCAATGGTCTTATGAGTTAATGCATGATTTTGAAGAGGCCACACCAGATGATTTTAAAAAAGAACTCCTATTTTTATTAGCTCGAGTCAAACAGGAGAAAAATGAGAATATTAAAAAAGAGTATTCAGAGATGATAAAAAAGGCGGAAGAAGATGGTGATATTGAAAAAATGAAAGAGCTGATTTTAAAGTTCTCACAATTGATAAAAGAGTAAAAAGATGGTATATTACACAAGTAATTACAACACAAATAGCTACACAAATTAGCACAAATTATTTTTTTATTTGTGAATATCTGTGTAATAGATTTGTGTTTGAATAACCTAGGATTATCTATGGCAAAAAAAGTTATCCGTTATAAAAAAGAAGAGCCCTTACTTTTTTCAGAGGAAGTTAATAGGCTCATGGAAAAGGGTAAGACGCACGGTTTTATCTCTTCTCGTGAACTTTTACAGGCCATGCCTGAGCTGGAAGAGGAAGTCGAAGAGCTTGATGAGGTATTTAACTATATGTTCGAGAAAGGCATAGAGTTAAAAGAGAGCACCCCAAAAGGCATTTTGGCTACAGCCGTAGAGGACGGTGTTGGCAAGTCGGTAGATGATATTATGATGATAGATGATGATTCGGTTCGAATGTATTTGCGTGAAATAGGTCGCATACCATTACTATCTACCGAGGAGGAAGTAAGGCTAGCCAAAAGAATAGAGAAGGGCGATATCGTTGCCAAGAAACGATTAGCAGAAGCCAATCTGCGCTTGGTTGTTTCCATCGCAAAAAAGTATATTGGTAGAGGATTGTCTTTATTGGACCTAATCCAAGAGGGAAACGCCGGTTTGATGAGAGCAGTAGAGAAGTTCGATTTCAAAAAGGGTTTTAAGTTCTCTACTTATGCTACATGGTGGATACGTCAGGCCATTACCAGAGCTATTGCAGATCAGGCTCGCACAATTCGTATTCCTGTCCATATGATTGAAACTATCAATAAGCTAATAAGAGTCCAGCGTCAATTGGTTCAAGATTTAGGGAGAGAGCCAACTCCTGAAGAGATAGCGCAGGAGATGGGCTTGGAGTTAGATAAAGTTGAACACATAATGAAGATATCTCAAGAAACCGTTTCTTTAGAGTCACCGGTTGGCGAAGAGGAGGATTCAAAGCTTGGCGATTTTATTGAAGACGATAAGAATCTCTCTCCTGAAGATAACGCTGTTAATCAATTGCTACGAGGCCATGTTAACGAATTTTTGTCGGAATTATCTCCAAGAGAACAGAAAATTCTAAAAATGAGATTCGGTCTAGAAGATGGTAGAACTCACACTTTAGAAGAGGTTGGCCAGGAGTTTGGTGTAACACGTGAAAGAATTCGCCAAATTGAGGCCAAAGCTCTTCAGAAACTCCGCAAACACGACAGATCCAATGAACTCTCTGATTATTTAAAATAGTTTCAACAAACTTTTGGTTGTATCTCCATATTTGATATAATATGTATTATGGAGAAGATAGCGAAAACAATCAATTAGGTTCTCCGAGAAGCTTCTCAAGCCCTTTTAGGGAGTTTGTTGATAATAGCGTGGCCAATAAAGACAAAGTGACCGAGATAAGAAAGGGTTATTATCCTCTTGTAGCAAGAGTTTTTTTAATCTCTTGTGTATTGGATTTCTTGTTGTTTATATCTTTATGGATTGCATTCTCGATAAATCAAGACACAATAATCTTTGTTTTGGCAATTCTGTTGGTAACCAAGTTTGCATGTTTCCTTTATTATGTGTTCAGCATAACGGTCAATTGGTCACAGACTTATTTCCAATTTGATGACAACCATCTTATCAAGATGGTAGGGGTATATAATACACAACAGACTGTTTACAACTTAAATGAACTCAATTCGGTGGACTTTCAAATAAGTGTCTTGGGGCGGTTACTCAAATATGGACATCTTACGCTAGTGTTTAAGCTGCAAGATGGAGCTAGTCAAAGGGTTGAAATACCTTATGCTATTGAACCAGAGAAGCTCAAAAACTATTTATCCAAGTATTTAAAATAATTTGATCTGAATAACAAAAAAAGCCCTTAACTATTAGTGGCTTTTTTGAACTCATTCTAATTGCTATAGATGTCTTGGTAATACTGTTCGGAGTAGCTGTCGCTAGCCCAAGTGTCTGTAGCATAAAACAGGCTGAAAGCAGTAAAGGCTAGGAAAGCGGCGGTAAATCCTAACAGTAATAGTCTATTACATTTTATAAATTTTTTACAAAGTTTCATATTTGTTTTTTGGATAACAGAATAATTATACACCTGTGTGTTCTGCTATTCAATAGTCACTCGGTGGATAAATAGTCCAATAAAAAACATATAAAAAAAGCTGGTCGTTTGAACCAGATTTTTTCTTTGGCTCCCCGGACTGGACTCGAACCAGTAACCTAGCGGTTAACAGCCGCTCGCTCTGCCAATTGAGCTACCAGGGAACACACCAAAAATGATATCAAAAAATGCTAAAACTGTAAATAACTCATCTCTTTTGTAATAATATGCACATGAGGTCATTTAAAGAAAAAGTTTTGCTTGTAGTCTCAAGAATCCCGGCTGGATCAACTTTGTCATACAAAGAGGTTGCCGAGATGGCCGGCTCTCCTCGTGCCTATAGGGCGGTTGGCAACATCCTAAATAAAAACTATGATCCAAATATTCCGTGCCATAGAGTTATTAAGAGTAGTGGGGAATATGGAGACTTCAATAGGGGACAATTGCGGAAAAGAGCTTTATTATCTTCAGAAAACCCAAATCTGAAAAAAGATAATCGGATATTGTAAATATTAACTATTATGATAGTGTAAATACTGTCAGCGACAACTACACAAAAGGGGGGATGGCAATGACCACCCCAAATCACTCAATCGTTGCCGGTATGGTTGTGGTCGCGGTAAGTGGGGAGGGTGCGCTTTCGCACATTGTAGCCGGAGCCGCTTTACTCGCGGGGCACTTTGTGTTCGATCTTATCCCTCATAAACACTGGTGGGATAACTACAAGGATCACAATCCATTGTCTGGCAGGAACTTGTTCATGGTAGCTGTTGAGGTAACGGTTGGGTTGTTTCTTGTCCCAATGTTCCTGGCTTGGCTTTTTGACGCTAGCCTAGCTTTGATTCCGGGGTTATCGTTGGTGGCTAACCTGCCGGATTTCTTGGCCCCCGTTGTTCCATTTGTGAAACGGTTGAATGATTGCGCACACGAGTGGGAGAGCGAGCTACCTCAGATCATGGCATGGCGGGCCGAGATCGGTCAAACCATCCTTCTAATCGTTCTGGTGTACACGCTCTGGGCCAGTTAGGCCAGAGCACCCCGAAATTTATCTTTTTATATAAAAAACAAACGCCCCAGGTGGTGTGGCGTTCATTGATTTGTCGGGTTTTTAATTATATAGTAATGATGTCTTATAATAATTGATTTGTAACAATGTACGATTACATAAAAGAAATACAAGACACATACTTAACTCGTCGGGCAAGAGAGCATACCTATCGCCCCGCTTTACAGCGATTGCTTGAAAGCCTAAATACCGATGATAAAGTAAAAATTCTCAATGATTCGGCACGTACCGAATATGGTTCGCCTGATTTTGTCATTGCCAAAAAAGATCTTTCTATCGGTTATATCGAAACAAAGGATATCGATGGCGATCTTGATAAAACTCAAAACACCGAACAACTTAAAAGATATTATAAATATCCAAATTTAATACTCACAAATTATCTGGAATTCCGCTTTATCAGAAATGGAGAAATGTGCGAAATAGTCAAAATAGGTGAGCTTGATTCCGGAGGAATCAAATATTTCGAAGAAAATTTCAATGAACTGGAAAACCTACTAATACACTTTTTGCATGGTAAGCCAAATGTGATAAAAAATGGTGCACAGCTGGCAAAAATTATGGGAGGGAACGCCCAAAGAATTCGCGATAATGTATTAAAATATCTAAAATCAGAATCAGAAAACGAAGCGAATACAGAAATTATGGGAATATTTGAGGTGATGAGGAAACTGCTGATTCACGATCTTTCCGAAAGGCAATTTGCGGACATGTATGCTCAGACACTTGTTTACGGCTTATTTATTGCCAGATATCATGACGATACTCCGGAAAACTTTTCCAGATCAGAGGCTCGTGACTTGATACCGGCTTCAAACCCTTTTCTTAAACAGTTTTTCGAGCATATCGGTGGTGCAAATTTTGATTTTCGCCTAACATACATTGTTAATGAGCTTTGTGAGATATTTGCTAATAGTGCCGTCAACGAGTTAATGCAAAAATATTCCAAGCAACTAGCGCTATTCGGCGACGACAAAGAAGCACCTGACCCCGTTATTCACTTTTATGAGGATTTTCTAAAGGAATATGACCCAAAGCAAAGGGTTGAGCTGGGCGTATTTTATACCCCCTTACCGGTTGTAAGATTTATTATAAAAGCCGTTGATATGTTGCTAAGAAAAGAGTTCGGACTAGAAAAAGGTTTGGCTGATAATTCAAAAATCAAGCACCCGGTCAAGCAATATGGAAAGATTCAAATGTTGCCGACTCATAGAGCCCAGATATTGGACCCTGCCACAGGTACCGGTACCTTTTTGAACGAGATTATCAAGCATATTAAAAAAACTTTTGTTGGACAGGAAGGAAGCTGGGATAGCTATGTCGAGAGAGATTTGCTTTCACGTCTTCATGGTTTTGAAATCATGATGAGCTCGTATATAGTTGCGCATCTAAAACTTGGCTTAACGCTAGATGACACTGGGTTCAAAGAATTTAATAATCGTTTGGGGGTTTACCTTACAAATTCACTCGAGGAATTTGAAGATCTTGATGATACTTTATTTGCCAAGCTGAGTTTTCAGAGAGCAATTACTAAAGAAGCGGAGGCGGCAGGTAATATCAAGAATAAAAAGCCGATAATGATTGTGGTCGGCAATCCTCCATATTCCGGCGAGTCAAAGAATCCAAAATATAAGGGTAATGATGTATATAAATTTGAGCCTGGTACCAATCTTAAACTAAAAGAGCGTAATCCCAAGTGGCTAAATGATGATTATGTCAAATTTATTAGGTTGGCTGAATCATTTATTGAAAAGAATAAAGATGGGATTATTGGCATGATTACGGCCCATGGCTATCTGGATAATCCGACTTTTCGTGGCATGCGCTGGCACCTAGCCAAAACTTTCGATAAGATATATATTCTTGATTTACATGGCAATGCTAATAAAAAAGAAACCACGCCCAGTGGCGGCAAAGATGAAAATGTTTTTGATATAAAGACTGGAGTATCAATAATTTTGGGCGTAAAAACCGGTAGCAAGAAACAGCTTGCAGATGTTTACATCAGCGATTTATATGGCACCAGAAAAGAAAAATATGCTTCCTTGAACTCAAATTCATTCGATACGATCAAGTGGCAAAAGATAAATCTCACAGCTCCAAATTACGATTTTGCAATAAGAGATGAAAAGCTAAGGCGGGAATATGATAAAGGTTTTTCGGTAGCAGAGTTATTCCGCAAATACAGCGTAGGTATTGTAACTTCCAGAGATAAATTTGTAATTGATATGGATAAAGAAGCTCTTTCCAAACGTATTTGGGAGTTTTTGGAATTCGATAAT
>MWCM01000023.1 GCA_002070055.1 bacterium ADurb.Bin212
TTTTTCATAAAAAGCCGATTTTAAGCCCCTCACGAGGTTGACTTGGGAGAAAAAGCTTGGGTTTCTGTTATTTTCTCTGTTTTTCTCCTCTCAAAGTAGTCTTTGTACTTATTTTGTTGTCCAATAGTAGTGTCTCTATGCTTAATTATGTGTTTAGGAATATAGCAGGGCATATATCCCTTTTTAATAAAGTGGTTGCTGGCTTCTAAATCCTGCATTCCGTGCAAATGGCTGTCTTTGAATTCTAGATCCTCATAACCCTTGGCACTAGCTAAAGCAAAAATGCCACCAATGTGTCTAGTAATTTCTACCAGCGTATCACCAATGAAAGCCCGACCAATACGTTGAGCTCCACCTGGATTATCCAACAATCCTTCAACATAAGGAGAGGCATAAATTAAATGATTTCTCTCCCAAAGATCAACTAAATCTTTTAGCCAATTATAAGTAATAAATTCAACATCATTATCAATTTTAATAATAATATCATATTCTTGACAACTTAAAATGACATCTAAAATATCGTTACTAGCTTTAGAAATACCCTTGTTTTGATGATAGTCAATAAAAAACTTTGAAGCAGATTTAACCCATTTCCCCATTTCTTTTCCATTATTAACACTAAACCAATCAAAATCATAGCCAGCAGTTTCTTTCATTTGTTTATAGGTTTCTTTTGAATAATCTTCTCTATCATAATGAATAGTAAAAATAGCTACTTTTGGTGGTTTGTGTTTTCCCAGTCTAATTTTACAAGCTACTGGGTCAAAAGTAGGCTTAAACAGTTGTCCAAGAACTGGGTGAAAATACATTTCGCTTTTTATCCTTTGGGATTTAGCATTTTCGTGGATGGTATAATCAAAAGTATATTTGGGTAGCCTCTTAAAAGTAAAACCAGCCTTGGCTAGTCTGACAAATAAATTCCAATCAACAAACTTGGGGAGAGTTTCATCCCAACCACCGATATACTCTAAAGCTGACTTTTTAATTAGCGCTGCACTAGTATCAATATAGTTTCTGAGTGATAAAAACTGTAAATCAAAGTCGTGAGCTATTCCTGGTTTACCAATAGTATCAATCCACATATCACCATAAACCACATCGTAACCGTCTCTAGCTAGTTTATAAAGTGACTGCAAAGCCCCTCTTCTTAATATGACATCGTCATCTAAATGAAGAATGTGTTTGGCAATTGCTTTTTTAATTCCTAGGTTTTTTGGTCCAGGATCAGAACCAAAGTTTTTGTCTGTTCTAAAATACTTAATTCTTGAATCTTTTTTGGCATATTCTTTAACCACTTCTTTAGTATTGTCGGTTGAGCAATCATCAACAATAATATGTTCATAATTAACATTTCTTTGTTTTTGAACCGACTCAATACAGCGAGGAAGAAAATAATTTGCCCGATTATAAGTTGAAGTAATAATACTAACCCTTGGGAATGCCATAGTTTATTTTTGAAGCTTCTTCTCTAGTTAATAAATGTCGCCTGACTAATAGGTCTAATATGCCACGCCTACCACGCCTAAACAATTTACTTATATTATTATCATCGGCAATATAAAAACTATCTAGATGAAGTTCTCCTCTATTAAGGCGATAACCTATGTAATGATCTCCAAGAAACAAACCAACAATATCACTATATGCTTTATCTCTTAATCTAAAGTTGGGTTGATATTCTTTAACTAACTCTTCAAAGTGATCTAGTGTCATTTTTCAAAAGCCATAATATCTACTTCTGGAATAATTTTATAATCTTGTTTACCAATGGTAATCCTAGCGGTGGAATATTCCGAGTAATAGACTTTAGTGCCTTTGGGAAATTTCTCACTTGTCTGTGAGTAAACCTCTCCATAAGAGAGGCTATGATCCATAAGGGCTCCCCCCTCAACAACTAATCCACTATAATTTTCTTCTTTTTTAAGTTGTTTAACAATAATTCTTTTTTCATTGGGAACAATCATGGCTAATCCTTCTTTTAACTGTCCTATAATATCATTTTTTCATATAAAAAACAACCCCCTGTTTCCAGAGGGTTGAAACTAATAAATTAGATTTTTTAACTCTCAGCACCTATTATGCTGAAGCTGCCGATTCTACGGAGACCATAAAATTGTCGTTCAGAATAGCTGAAACGAATTTTACTTTCCACCCGATATCAGAATACAGCTCTAGAGCAGAGTTCTTGCTTGGTGATTGGACAATAGTCTTCACATCAAGTAAATCACTCACTCCAAATGCCTCTTCACCGAAAAACATTGATTTGTAGACTTCGGTTCCAGCACTACCAGAGTTGGTCAAAACTGGAGCATTTGAACTACGCAGGAATTTAACCCCGTATAATTCACCAGTTTCACCTTGGTAAATGCGATTAATGCCTTTTTCAACGTATTGAACAGCATTAACCCAGTTACTATCTCCCTGGAGATCGTATTCGACATCAGGATGAATCACGGCAGCAAACATACCGTTAGCCATAGGCTTGGCATTGGCACCTCTCAACTTTCTCACAACCTTACGAACGTCAGCGACGGTCATAGTATTTGTGGAAGCTATTGAGGTTCTGTTAGCTACACCAGAAGCGTAAATTACGTTAGTGGTGGCGGCTACCACATCTCGAACAAGCGTATCTACAGTTAAGCCAGCCTGATAACCTAAAAGTTCGACCGCACTATTGATAACATTATCAAAAGAGGTCAAACTCAAGAAATCAGAGACTTGAGTGAGATCGCCATATTCAGCGATGGTGGCAGACACAGTAACAGCACTAATTCCACGAGCAGTAGGGTCGGTACCTTCGGTTAATCCGTCAGTAGCAACAGGCATATTGGTATATCTTGTCCAATAAATTACCTTACCCTCTCCACGAGGAACAGTTCCAACACGACCAAGCTGTTTGTAGACTAACTCTTTCTCCGCACGCGCGAGCAATTTCTTATCGTAATAAGTTTGCATCACGCTTGTCAGAGTACCAGTTGTAGTTACTCCCATTTTCTTGATCCTTTATGTCTTTACTTAATAATATTTTCTTTAGCCCTTAGGGATGATTTTCTCTAATTCCTCTAGGGTCATTTTAGAGTAATCTAATTCATCGCCCTGTCTGGCTTCAGAAGCACTCTCAGCAAAAGCCTTACGGTTCTGCTGGGTACTTGCAGCTTTCTTTGATAGACTAGTAGCCTTTTGGTAGGTTTTATCAAATGAAACGAGTTTAACCGCTTCGGATAATTCCATCCTTGGGTACTTTTCCATCACATCAAGAGCAGATTCGATTTCGGCATCGCTAATATCTGGATAGGTTTGTTTAACCGCCTGGATTTTAGACTTTGCCTGTTCTACTTCTGCCTGTTGTACTAGTGGGGATAGCCTTTTGTCCAGTTGTCTGGCAACTATTTTCTCAAGTAGAGAAATAGCTTCCTTTTGTTCTTGTGGTAGATCACTAAACGGATCTTCTTCTTTAGGTGTTGTTGATTCTTGAATCTTTTGCACCATTTTCTTGAGTTCTTTTAGTTCCCTCGATTGAGGGGCTAATTTGCTCTCAAGATTTCTATAAGACTCCACAAGGTCGTCAACTGAGCTAAAGCCTTTGTCCGCAGCTAGTTTCTCAAAGGCAGATTGCTCCTGAGTCTTGTCTGGTTGTCCTGCTTTATCAGCCTCTGACGCTTGGGCTTGTTCAATCTTGGCTATTTCCACTTCTGGAGTAGTTTCGACTGAGGCATTGCCATCGGTTGTTGATTTTGGCATTACTTCCTTTCTTTGGCTAGAGAACTGCTGGCAAGGGAGATTATTAATTAAGACGGAACTTTGGCTATCCCCCCTGCAAGCAATGCTCTAGCTAATTGTTAATTGTGCTTTTTTAAGTTTTCTCTCTGGCGGATCATAGTCACAACAGAGTTCTCAAAAAATCCAAGTCCTTCATAGAATCCCCTGGCATAGCCAAGTTCTTCAAGGGACTTTGAGTTTAGTGCTTCTTTGAGCAATAACTCTCTTTTTTCAGTCATCGTCTTAGCGATGTACTGGTAGCCTTCGGTCTTAACTAGCTCTTCGGCTAGTGTTCCCTCGGTTATAATTTTATCTTTTAACTTATCTTTCATTTTTGTTGAGCCTTCTGCATAATTCCTGATTGATTAAGGTCTTTGCCTTGACCAATTCCTGGAACCCCGCCAGGTGGGTTGGTAAGAGGAATTTGTCCTAAATCTACCTGTTCTCCCGTTGGAGTTTGTTGCTTTCCCAACAATTTATCAATGTTTTTAGCATTGAACGCTTCTAAAATATATCGTCTTAATTCTAGTTGATCGATAAGCGGATCATTAGCAAACATTTGGAATAATTCCAGAGCTTGTCTTTTAGCAATTGCATCATTTTCCAGTAGTCGTGGTGCTGATTCTACCATTAGATCAAAGTTGTCTTTGATTTCGTCTGGTTTAACCAGCAACCACCGTGGACTACCCTCACCGAGAATTCGAATAACTGTTTCTTCGTCAATAAATTGTTTATTAAGGGAAATAAATAGTTTACCAATCTCTCTAATGCCCATCTCAATATTCATCATTTTGAGCTTGATACGGGCATTACCAGCTTCCTGCATCATTGAGATACCAGTGGCTGTTTCGTTAGCTAAAGCATCACTAGCCACCCCCTTGGTATAATCAGTAATACCAGTGGTTTGTTGAATATCTGCCTTGATTAGAGTTTCTTCCCTATAAGATGAATTTGGAATTTCTGGTGGATAAAGGGGTTGTACTCCTTCAATTTTATCGGTATGAATAACTCCACCAACATCAGATACTAATTCGTCTTCATCAACCCCAGCGCCATTGGCTACCAACCACATTCTATTCAAAATCAGTGAAGCGTTATCCATTCGCTGATTTCGCATATCGTTTAGCTCTTTTTGTAAAGTTTCAATTGGTTCTAATTCACCAATGCCACAAAATTCTTTGGGTACACTTTGATCAATAAATCTAACAAATGGTTTTTTACCATGAGCAAAAGGGTTTTTATCATCTCTGATTACCACGCTTCGGTTAGCAATTGTTACTACCCGATTGTCTTCCCAATATTCAATCAACTCAATGTTGGCTTCTTTATCGCTTCCACCAGAATAATTTTGAGGATCGGTGGTACCAAGGGCATTAGTCCGAGTTACTTTATCAGTTTCTCCCTTAAATGGTCGGTTTTTGTCTTTTTCCAAAAGGGCAACGTTTTTATAAAGCCCCTGTTTTTGCATTTTTAGTAAATAATCATAAGACCGATAGGTTCGATGAGCCACCCAACCACAACTATCAATATCAAAACCTTTGGGGTCCCAGAAGAAATCATATAGGTCTACCATTTCTACTACTGGTTGATTTTTGGTGGTTTTTTCTGTTTTAACTTTTTGATTGCCAAGCTCTGGAAGGTCTGGATCAATTTCAACTTCTTCTTCAACAGTCTCAACTCTTTTATCCCAATAGATTTTAACAATACTGGTTCCATAAATTAGCATTTGTCTAACAATATCTGGAAGCAACTTGTCCATATCGCACTGATCCCACTGATAATCAATTAGATAATTTTGCACTCTAGCATAATCAGTATCTCCCTCTTCTCTGGGTATTACATCAATTTGTGGTCTACCAGCAACCAGTCGAGGAACAATGGTTTCAATAGTAGAAAAAGAGTAGGGAACAAAAATATTGGCTTGCCACATTCTTTTAGTGGCTGAATCCAACACTCCTCGGTAGAGGTCATAAAAATCATCCCATTTTTGTTTAAGTGGCTCTCGCCAATTTCTAGCTGTTTGATAACGAGAAACTATTTTATTAGCTAATTCTTTGTTGACAACGGACTTTGGTTTTTCGGGCATAGCAATAGTTTATTTTAATTTTGTCCGTCTTATAATAATCTTTATCATACTATTTTAGAATTGTCAATAAAAGATTTTTCCCATTGTCGAGTAGAACAATTGGTGTCGACGTGATTTTCTTCTCTTTTCCGTTCTTTTTCTATAACTCATAGCGAAGTAGCGTACCATATCACAGTTTGAAACCAACACTCCATTAGCAAAATACATCCCATAACTAGTAGCGAGGTTGTATACCTCTTTTTCTTCTGAGGGCTGTTGCCCTACAGTTGGGATGACAATATTTGCTTCTTTTGGGGAAATAAGTTTTGTATCTTTTACCACAAACACTGCAGATTTTAACAATCTCTTTTCCCCTCCTATTTTGCCAACCCTTTTTAGCAAGTTTCGAGTGAACCACCTTTGTTTGTTGGGGGTTGTCTTTTCTCCACTGTTTTGCCTTTTGAACAAGCATTTTTTGATGTTCATTAAAACCATCCCAAATACCCCAGTTGTGTTTTTTAGCGTGTTGATAATGAGTGAGAAGCTCAAGGTTGCTAATTTTATTATTGGTAGTATCACCATCAATATGATGAATTTCCAAACCTTTAGGAATTTTTCCATTATAAAATTCCCAGACTTCTCGATGTAAAAATCCAGTTTTGCCTCCAAACTCCTTGTAAGCAGACCTTTGAAAATAAAGTCTATGTGTTCTATTTTTTGATTCAGGATAGCGTCTATAAGGAATTCCTCGAAAGTAAATTGTTTCTGACATATTTTATCATTATAACTCAGGGCATCTACTTTCACAACGCCGTTGTTTGTTATAATTTTATGGTTTGGGGTAGCGGTGAATAAGCCATAGTTTTTTACTATTCTATTCCCTGTTTTAATTGACCCAGTTGTTTTAGCCAGTCCAAAGGGAGTGACAATTTTATCTTTACTGGTAATATTTTCTATATCTTTTTCTCCGACAGAAGTTAAGATTTTTGTACCAGCTATAAAACAGGCATCATCATCTTTTTTATAAGGTACTTCTTTAATAACTCCATCGGTTTTTCTCTCCATCCAGCGATACTTCTCAAACTCATCAGCAATCCAAGGAAGGTTTTTGTTAAACATTAAAGTTGGTTTGCCAGTATCCTGTCTAATTTTTAATAATTCTGCTACTTTCATAATCCCATATTTAACACTATCTGGTCCTTTTTCGACTGGGTTAAAGTTAATTCCCAGTTTAGAAAGTTCTTCAATTTGCATTGGTTGAGCACTATCAGCCACAGGATTAGTAATTACTTTGCCAGCATCTTTAATAATACAAACATTGGCAATTTCTTGTTCAGTAAAATGGTCTTGATATACTCCATCGTAAAGATATATTTCTGTCTGGTCTGGAGAAATAGCAAAATAACCAAGAGCTGTTTTATGAGTATAACCAAGATCTAATGACCTAGTATAAGTCCAATTACTATTAAACTTATTAAAAGGAATATTAACCATGTGGGTTTCTCGATGAAAGTCTTTGTAAATTAATCCAGCCATTTTTCTAAACTCGCCTAGTATCTCTTGGCTAAACGAATCGTCATCTAGTTCTGCCTTCATCAATTCTATTTCATCAACATCAATATAGGGATTATCATAGGTAGTAAAGTGGTAATAAGCATGATCTTCGTCTTTGAATATTTTTCTATCCTCAGCCACTACATAGTTGTCAGCTAATTCCTTAAAATGATTAAACCCATTTGGAGTAGAGATAAACCAGCAGTCGGCAGCGCTATCAGCTAAAGTGGGGCGTAAAATCTTCCAACATTCATTCCAACGACTAAAAAAGGCTACTTCATCAAACATAATTAAATCAATACCCACCCCTCGAAGCGAATCTGGGTTGTCAGATCCTTTAAGTTCAATTTTGGAACCATTTTTTAATACCACTATTAATTCGGTTTCATTTCTGCGTTTAACCAGCGGTTTAGGAATATAGGTGTAAAGCATCTCCCAGACAATTTGTTTTGCCTGTTTATAGGTAGGAGCTATGTACCAAACTTTGACTTCATCGTGTTTAGTAGCAAAGTCTACCATTTTCATCGTCACCAGCATGGTTTTGCCAGCTCGTCTTCCAGCATTAATAACCTTGTAACGATGGGTGTCCTCCCAAGCTGTGGTCTGCCATGGAGATAATTCGATTTTCACGTAAGTCCTATAATACCCTTAAAAATGCTTGTTGTCAATTTTTTCAGGGTGGTCATCTGGTAGTTTAGTAAAAGTGATTTGTGTGAAGCAAAAATTAAATTGGTTGACGAAGTCTAATTTTTATGTTATATTTCCAGTGAAATTAAAAAGGTAACTACGAACCTTCTAATGGGTTTCCCTAGCCTAGACGTAAACTCAGCGTCTTTAAAGAACTAGAAAGGGAATAGCATTAGAGCCAAGCGGTGACAGGTCAAACAGCCCGCTATATAAGTCCTGAAGGAGAAAGCAACAAACCAACGAATACAAATGAGTTGGAACCAGACAAACAAGCTTAAGCCAAAATACACTGATTAAAGAAAATGAAATAGGGTCTGGTAAGTAAGTAAAGAGCTCCTTTAGCCTGTTTACCTACTAAGGTTTGGAGAAACATCCAGCTAAAACCTTTAAGAAAAGCCTCTACATTGTTAGCCCTTTTAGTACCCACACACCCGTTTTACCCATAAGGTATTAGACTAATTTCCACTGGCGTGGTAATCAAATTGTACTCATCTTCAAAAATGGCTGGGTAATTTGTATAGGAATATTTACATATATCAGCTAAACATTTAGGGGGTATCCCCACCCCCTTTGTTTAATCTAGATAGAGTGTCGCACAATATAAGTTGTACGACATAGCTACTCGAGAGAAATAATTATAATGTTTATTATGGGTTAGTTTGTTTAATGGGTTTATTCTTAACAATCACTAAAGCTTGGAGATCCTCACTATTTACGTTGAGTTCCTCCGCAGAGAGATTAGGAATTATCTTATCGAGTAACACTTGTGCCGCTTTAACTCTAACACTTGGAGGATTTTCGGGATGATAGCTTTCAAAGATCAACCTTTTGACTAAATAGGGCGTTAGGCGTTGTAGTTTTAGATATAGATCTTTGTGTGGGATCGCTCGCCTTTCCTCTTGAAACTCATTGAACACTATAGGAATAGGATACTCCAGTATTGCCTCCCCCTTCCTCTCTAACTGCTTAGGCGTCAAGCTTCTTGTTTGCTTCTTTTCAAGCCTTTTGCTACTTTTAGTTTCTTTTATTTCCTCGGGTTTAATTAATGCCATATTATAGGCTATTATAGCACATCTTTTAATTAGTCAAGAACCACGATTTTACAAAGTAAAATAATAAACAAAAAAACAGCCTTCAAAAAGAAAGCTGTTTAATCCTATAAGTTATATTTTTAGGCTTTGGCTAGACGCTTTGCGTTCTAGGTTTTATTATTCAAACGTTGCCTTCTAGCTACCAGTTCATTGAAGTCAATTAATATCAATTTGTCAATCCTGATACTTGAAAAATAGCCTCTGGTCCAGTAAAGATAGACCGCAGCTCTTGACACTCCCAAGTATTCACTAGCGCCAGAAATTGTCATATAGTCAGTTCCGTTAACATTATATATCTTGTTTTTACTTGTCATTATTTGTCCTTTCTTTTATGTCATACTTTAATAAAATAGCGGTTAAACATCCCTGCGTGTCGCTAGTGGTCATTTGATAGCTCTCATTAATCAAGTCCAGCAGTTCATCCTCAAGTTTTTCTCTGGTTTTATCTCTTTTTATTAGTGTTTTTGTCATATAAACTTATATTTCATTAAATAATCAATTGCGTGAAGTCTTGCTTGTTGTTTTTTCATTTTATAAACCCTTCTTTTTTACTTACTAATAGTTCTAAAATCCCATTTTTGAGCCTCCCTTCTTAACTTTTTTCTAGCCCACTGTTGAGCTTGTAAAATCTCTCTATACTCTGCTTTTTTTTGTTCGCTATTTTCTAGCCATTTTGTGAAGTCATCTTTTTTCATTTTGTCCCCCCTTCTTATATTTCTTTAACTAATAAGTATTGAGTACCAAAATCTTTGGCAAGTTTTACATTTTCAAGGTATAGATCAAACCTTGCTTCGCCATTGATCGCCCCGCCCGTATCTGTGCAAGTAAAAACCCCCAACCCTTCAATCTCAAAAGACTTGCCCATATTGATAGGATCGCAAGCCATCGTCTTGTTAGCTTCTGGGATCGTACCGTTAGCAGTCCTCGGCTCGCCAGTGAGCAAGCTGGGGCAGTTTAGCAAAATCTCGGCTTTTGTCTTTAACCCACCGCAAGAATAGGCAG
This sequence comes from bacterium ADurb.Bin212, assembly GCA_002070055.1. GTDB lineage: Bacteria > Patescibacteriota > UBA1384 > XYA2-FULL-43-10 > XYA2-FULL-43-10 > MWCM01. The sequence goes on from MWCM01000023.1 coordinate 10,162, forward strand.
TTATTAAACCCACCTTATAAGCTGTTTTAGCCTCAACCTCTTTGATGATTGTTTTTTGAATAGTAATAACTTGATGATTATTTTTACTTAGCCTTGAGATTGAATAAAACACTCCAGCCCAGAGCAAGCAGTCAATTATTAAACCAATTAAAACCGCTTTTTTTAATCTTTTTCTAGCCTTGTAGGCTTTGAGCCTTGATTTGCCTTTTTTCATTTTTAACCCTTCTTTTATTGATAACTTTTAATTGATCACCTCTAGGGTATCAAAGAAACTATAGCTTGTCAAGTATCAATTTAAGTCGACAATATATAGATAGTATGCGGCAATTAATAACAATAACAACCTATTTTCTAGCGGCTGATAATCTATTGACAAATATAGTTTTGTTATAGGAT
>MWCM01000024.1 GCA_002070055.1 bacterium ADurb.Bin212
TACATTTCAAAAGCCCGCTTGATATACTTTGCCTTTTCTTTGTCCACGGCGATACAGCGGGCGTTTTTGTCGTTTATATAGCCAAGTGGCGCCCAAGCGGGCCATATTCCATTTCGCAATTTCTGGCGAATACCCCTCTTTATATTTTCCGAAAGATTATCCACATAATATTTTGATTGCCCAAAAGCAATGGACAACATAAATTTTCCTTGCGGTGTCGGATCAAACCAAAAAGTTGGAAATTTTAGCGTGGTAATTTTTCCAGTATCCACCAGGTAAATTATTCTCCCGCCGTCTATGCTATTTCTCGCCAAGCGGTCGGGGTGCCACGCTAAAATTCCTTCTGCCTTTCCTTCCTCTATGCCCGCTACCATTTCGTTGAAAATTTCTCGTCCGGGTTCTTTGGCGGTTTTGCTTTCCACAAATTCACGGACGATATTCAAATTTTCCTTCTTGGCGTATTCTCGTAATTCAAACATTTGTGCCTCAATACTCAAAACCTGTCTTTCGGGTTCGTCCGTGGATTTGCGGGCATAGAGGAAAAACTTTTTGGTTTGTAAATTTATGTTGTCCATATTGTTTTTAGATTAGCTTTTGGGCAATCAAAGAAAAATGCGCTCAACCTTTCGCTGAAAGCGAAAGAAAAAAGATTGGTTTGCAAAATTTTATTTTGCCAGAGCTTCGCTCTGCGAACTTCCGCATTGTCGACCGCACTTTGTTTTTGGATTTCAAAAATGCCTTCAAAATTGCGGAAAAATACCATACCGAGGCGCTTTGCGCCGAGGCAACATCTTTCAATTTCGCTGAATGTAAAACTTGGCGGAGAGGGAGGGATTCGAACCCTCGATAACCTTGCGGCTATAACGGTGTTCGAGACCGTCCCATTCAACCACTCTGGCACCTCTCCGCACGCATAAAATAATATCACCCAAGGTCGTTTTTGTCTATCTGCGTCAAAAAGGATATAATTGTGCGGAAGTAGTAAATAGGTTATAGGTGAAAGGGATTAGGTTACAGGTGCTAGTTGGAAATGTGTGAGTAATTAAAGTGTTAGTCTGTCAGCTTATTGGCTTATTAGGCTTTATCATAATTCTTTGTTTCCCGCATTCTGCGGGACCCAACTAGAGGCGGTGGCTGTATTAATTATTCTTAATTTATTATTTTTACCCTCCTATGGTAGACATTAATAACAAACTTTATGCCTTAAATCGTGCTCAAGAGGAACGCCATACTCAAGAATCAGCTGAGAAGTTTGGTGTGCCTTATATTGATTTATCAAATTACCCAATTGTGCCGGAAGTGTTATTTATTATTCCTCAGGAAACATCGCTTCAATACCAAATTATTGCTTATTTAAAGATCGGCTCAAATATCAAAATTGGTATGACAAACCCAGCCGACGAGAATGCCAAAAAATTGTTAGACGATTTAAGTCATAAAACCAAATACATTTTTCAACCGGTAATGATCTCTAAATCAAGCTTTATCTTCGGTTATATGAATTATGAAAAAAAGAAGAAGGAAGAGGAAGCAAAATTACAACAACAAAACCAGGAAAATGAGGAATCATTCGAGTCAAAAATTACCGATCTTTCATCTGCTGCCGAGGTTGCCAAAAATGTTTCTGTTACTGAGCTACTCGATGTAATAATTATGGGTTCTATAAAAACAAATGCTTCGGATATTCATTTAGAGCCCGGAGAAGAAAAGTATACTGTTCGTTATCGTATTGATGGTGTTCTACAGGATGTAGTTAGGCTTCCGGCTTCACAATATGGCAGTTTGGTATCAAGAATAAAATATTTGTCCCATCTCCGTATGGATTTAAACAATCAACCACAAGATGGGCGCTTTTCCTTTAAAACCAGCGAAGAGAATATTGATTTAAGAATCTCCCTTATGCCCTCAACTTACGGCGAAACAATAGTAATGCGTTTGCTTAGGCAAAATGCGCAGAGAGCCTCTTTGGAGGCGATGGGTTTCAGAGCAGAGGCTTTATCGGTTATTCACAGTGCTATGTCTCGACCACATGGAGTTATTTTGACTTCAGGCCCGACTGGTAGTGGTAAAACTTCAACTTTATATGCCATATTAACTGAACTAAATAAACCGGAGAGAAAGATTATTACTCTTGAAGATCCTATTGAGTACAAAATTGCCGGAATAGAGCAAAGCCAAATAGATAAAGAAAACAGCTACACCTTCGCAGACGGCCTAAGGGCCTCTCTAAGGCAGGATCCTGATATTATTATGGTCGGTGAGATCAGGGATACTGAAACGGCGGAAATAGCCATACAGGCCGGTTTAACGGGTCATTTGGTGCTTTCTACTGTTCACGCTAACTCAGCTCCTAGTGTTTTCACCAGATTATTAGATATCGGGGTTAAGCCATTTTTAATGTCTGGTTCAATTAACCTGGTTATGGCACAAAGGCTTATTCGTAAGTTATGCCCAGCTTGTGGCGAGCAATACACACCAGATAACGATGTCTGGGACGAAATTAAAAATAGCTTAGAAAAAATAAGAAGTTCCTTGCCATCTGAGGTGGCGGAAAAGTTAACTGATGCACCGCAACAGTTGATGCGGAGTAAAGGTTGCGAAAAGTGCCACAACTCAGGCTTTTCTGGTAGATTGGCATTAATAGAGGTTCTGGTGCCCGATGATAATATTGAAGCTCTAATCCGTAAAGTAGAGGGTATTACTGAGTTCGAAAAAGCCGCCCGCGACCAAGGTATGATAACCATGGAGCAGGACGGCTTAATAAAAGTTTTATGTGGCGAAACAACTGTGGACGAGGTGTGGAGAGTTACGAAAGATTGAAATTACAATAATAACAGGTCCCTAATCTTTTATAATAAATGTAAAACCCCCCATATTGCAATGGAGGGTTTTTAAAAAACTCAACAAAGGGTAATCATCTACGGCGTGCAAACGGTTCCGGTGTTCACTGTGCCGTTCCAGCAGGTGTTGGTTGTTGGATTACAAATTTGTCCTGTTGGACAGCTAGTAACAGTATCTCCAGTAAAGTTAACAACGGCCCGAGTTATCGCAAAGGCTAAGAAAATTATAATTATGCCGATCACGGCGTTTATTATACCTTGCTGTCCCTTTTTTGCAGCATCTGGATTGCCCCCAGCCGTTAAATAGGTGAAGCCAGACCATATTAGATAAAAAAACGCAACTACTGCAGCAATGATTAAAATCCAGTTAACAACAGTAGCTAATAGTGTTTCCCAAGTCCCTCCTGCATAAAAACCCAACCTTAGGTCGCTAAACATATAAGCCTCCTTAATTAATAATATGAAACAAAGGATTATGTTTCAACGATCGACCGAGGAATCCCCTCCGTAAATATTTTTCTTACTTAATTATATAATTATACAAACAACAAATGCAATAGTAAACGATGCTAAGCCAACATTCTATCGACCATATTAACCAAAAACATTGATATGGCTACGGCTAATATGCCAATTATTGCCCAAAGAAGAGTTTTTTTGGCAGTTTCGGCTTTTGTTTCATCTCCGAAGGAGGTTACATACAGGATTGAGGCATACAAAACAAATATAAATGCCACCATGCCGGCCAACCTCAGCGCCAACTCTATCGTTGTTGCCAGTAAACCAAAAACGGTATTTAAATCCGCGTCTGTGCCTCCTTTGGAGGTTGAAAGTATATCTTTCAGTGTATTCATTTAATTTATCTCCATAATAGATCTTATGCTTGGTAAGCGCAGACTCGTTGTTGTGGAAGTGGTTACTCTTATTATGGCAAACGCTAAATATGCAACAAATATTCCAATTATGGCATAAATTATGGCTTTCTTGGCTTTGGCTAATTTTTGCTCATCTCCTCCTTGGGCCGACATATACAAGAAGCCGCCAATAATTATGGCAAAAAAGGCAAATACTCCAATGAATACAAGTGTCAAATTTGATAGTCTAGCAACAGCAGAACTTATGCCTCGCAAAGATGAACCGAATCTGTTATCGGAAGCTAAAGTTCTAAGCAAACCCAAACCAACTCCTGTGCTGCCTCTATTTCTGCTGTTGGATATTGCGCCTACGCCATCGAGTGGCACGGTGATTGAAGCGGTTGATTTTGAACCATTGATATATTTAAATGGGTCGGCTTCATTTCTGCCCGCACTGGTGTCTCTGGTAAAAGCTTTAAGCATTAATGATTTGGTTTTTCCGGGCAATATGCCGGCGCTACTCCATGTGTAATTAATATCCTCAAGAAATTTTAAGTCTTTAAATGTGCCATTGGAATATTTGGTTTTGGCAGGATTAGCAACAGCTTGAGGAGGAGTCCCTGTGGTTATTGTGTCTGGCAAAGCGCCGATAAAGGCATTCATGCCGGCATCTTTTAATACCCATGCTCCTTTCACGGCATCTTCTCCGCCGCTCAATGTACACCCAGAACTATCACTGTTTGTCGGATCTTCGTTGCAAGCATATAAAACAACTTTATCTACGGTGCTTGAGTTAGAATCCACTTTAAATTTGACTGGTACTTGTGAGTTCGGTTGAGCGATTCTTGGTGCCACAATGGTGAATATATTGCTTCCGGATACAACTGGCACTACGGTCGCAGAGGAATCAAGCAGACTGGCTTCAAATGTGGTTTCTATCTCTCCAATTAAATTTCCATCAGCCGAACTATTGGTTTTATAAACAAAAATGTGCACAAAGTATTTTTTGGGCAAACTGGGGTCGTAATATGGTTGTTCTGCACTAGGCATACTTGCCAGTGTATTTGAGGTTTGAACTCCTCCAGAAATAGAATAAATCTTATTGCTGAATTGGTTGTGTAGGTGTTCCCAGTTGAAAGAGAACTCTTTACCAACAAGAAAGCCCCCACTAGACGATATGGAATTGCCTGTAGTGTCAGTGGCATTTTCAACCATAATATATTTATTGACGCTCTCTTTAGAAGATGGTTTTATATATATTTTTGTATAAGCCTTGGCAGGGTCGGCAAGTATGGTTGGATTAGCTGAGGTGTCTACGTTGAGCTTAAATACTGAGGTGTTTTTGGGTCTCTCTAGATCTATGACTTTTTGGCTGTAAAAGGATACCTTAACATTATTACTGCCTTTAACTTCTTTTGCTTGCGTTTCGGTATAGTATTTGTAGCTGTCATAGTGTCTATCAAGTAGAGTCATTTGTGTGCTAAAGTCTACCCCGATTTCAGCCCAACGGTCGTCACACAAATTAAAGATCGTATCGTTTATCTCAAGCCATAGGGAATCTTCTTTAGCATTTGGGTAACCGCTATCTGTCAGAATAATAGATAAAGAAACCACGTCCTCACCGTTTTTTTCAATAACAACATAATCCTCGTCTTTAATTTCCCTTTTTTCTGCAATGAGGTCTATTGCTTCTTTAAACAGTAGTTTGACAATTTTGCGGTTTGGATCTCCACTTTGTGGTGAATCTGATATTATAAAGTCTGGGTTTTGTCTAAATATTTGCATGCCATATCGTGACCAGACTTGCTTTATGTTGAGTTTCTGTTCGTTGGTGATGGAAGATATCTTATTGCTAGTTTCTAAAAATGAGTAAATAGCCGACTGGGGGCTAGCTGACTTAAAGCTGTTTTCATTTTTTAAGGTATAACAATTACCATCTCCTTTGACAAGCTCTGGCTCTAGGTTCTCTTGATTGCCCTGGTCATCAGTGGTGCCCAACAGTCTTTTTTGCTCTAAAGCATTTTCTGAGAAGACATCTGAGCAAGTGGTAATAGATAACACAGTTTTGTTGTCTTGTCCACCCATTTGGAATGAAACAGAACCACCGTATATATCTTCGTTTTCTTCCTCCTGTTGGTTTTCATCTGCGCCCACTGAACTGTTTTTCACTAGCGCGGAGCCCAAAAACACCAAAACCAGAAGAGCACAAAATAATATATTTGCTTTCGAAATAAATTTTACTACTACATATGATTTCATTTGTTGTTTAAGGAGTTGTTGTGCCAGCTGGATAATGTTTTGGCAGGTCAAGCAAATCCAACACCCAGTATATTAAAAGTAGCAAAGCAAAGCCCGAGAGTGAACCAACAATAATGTCTTTTGCCTCGTTAATGGCAGTGGGGTTACCTTGTGATGTCATATATTTATAACCAGCATATATTATCATCAGAGTGGTTAGCCCTATGCCTAGCTTCATAGCAAAGCCATATGCCGATTCGATATATTCGCCATAGCTGGCTTCGGATGTTCCGTTGCTTCCGGGTATTGGCACGCCAAGCTCGGCTGCTTTAGCGGAAAAAGAGATAAAAAATAAGGTTAACGCGTTGACCGCCCCAAAATATAAAACCGAAATTTGTTGTGCTTTTTTACTGATAAGCATTATCTAGTTTGCTTAATATTTTTTTTGTTTTACCATTTTACCAATCTTCCTTTTTGAGAAGTTCTGTTACTTTTGTTGCTGCCGAATCAAGTGCTCCCTGAGAGTCTTGTTTTTTTGATCTAAAATTTTCATATGAGTTCTTGAATATGTTATTAATCTCGTCTGGATATCTGCCCTTGACCCAGCTGTGTGTGTATTTTGTGGCAATAATGGGAATATATTCACTAAGCTTTTCAGATGCTTGGTATTCTCCGATTTTCTCGTCGCTTGGCACAACTGCTGAAATATCCCCGTAGATGTTACTGTAACTCATTTGTGCAGTAACCCATGCTGCGTAAGGGTTACTTGATATTTTTGGCACAACAAAAGATATGGATCTGCCGTAATAAATTTGGCTTTCCTCAACATTCTTTATCGAAGGCAGAAGAGCCTTCTTGAATTTAAAAGTGGGTTTATCATTAAAAATCCTTTTTTCGGTAGAGTTCGGCATTATAACCATGGCTACCTTGCCGTCAATAAAGGCATCGTAATCACGGGGCATATTTTCATTCCAGGTGTAAGAAGTCGAGCTTGGGTCAGAAAACCTGGAGAATAGCTCAAAAGCATATTTTCCAGGGAATACTTGTTGCCCCGAGGCATTGGTGACGGGGAGATTAAAGGTTGCAAGATTTCTTTCGTCGTTGGTCATCGATACTGAGTTTTGCATCATCATGTTATACATTATCTCGGCTGAGTAAGTGACATTGCTGGTTGTTCCAAGCGCTATAGCAGATTTCGAGATGTTGTTATTGTCTCTTTTTGTGTACTTTTCAGCCCACAACAGTAAATCTTCCCAATTGTTTGGAATTGTTGATCGAAAAGTAATTTCCTCCATATATTTCTTTACATCCTCTCTATTGCTGTAGTCTTCTGTGGTTTCGTGTCTCTCTTTTTTGGGTTGAAAATTGTTGGCTGCATACTCGTTGACGAATTCGTCTACAAGAGAGGGGTTATAAAAAATTATATATGGGTCAACGGTGGCTGTCTGACCATATACTGCTTCACTGTCTATGTTCAGCTCTTTTACAATCGGAGACATAGCATTTAAGCTTGTGCTCGTTAGATGAGGAGATTTTGACAATTTATCTTTATGTCGCATAACCCAGTCGCTAGGAATAGCCCAAACATCAGGGCCCTTTCCTGAAAGGATTGAATTTAGCGAATTATTTTCATAAGAATTATTAAGGACCTTTTTGACGTATTTGAATTTGTAACCAGACAATTCCGGGACTTCTCCCTTGTTGATACGATCAAAGAGTTCCTTCCAATAGTCTTCATCCTCAAAAGACCATATCACGATTTCGTTAGAGGTAGTGGTTGTAACACTCTTCTTTGAACACCCCGAAACCATGGTTGCGATTGCAATCATGGTTAAAACATAAAAGGACTTTTTAAGCCATGTCATCTTCCCTCCATATACAATCATGCTGAACAATTATTTTAGATTCTTGGCTGTGTTTATAATAAAATCTTTAAATTCACCGTTTATATCATCGCGTTTTAGCGCCATCTCGACATTGGTTTTCAGGTATTCCGTGATGTTGCCACAGTCGTAATATCTTCCTCCTTTAATCTCCATGGCATAAGCATCCATGCCCTCGTTGCGTAGCACATTCACGCCATCAACGTAAACCAGTTCATCTCCTGGTTTTGGAGTAAACGATTCCAGCGCATCGAAAATGCCTGGAGGAAAAGCGAAACCGGAAACTATAGCTAGGTTGGACGGTGCTTTTTTGGGGCCTGGTTTCTCTACAAACTCTTCTACTTTGATGATGCCTGGTTCAATCTCTGGGCCTTTGGCATAGCCGTATTTTTCTGTATCTTCCGGTTTATCTGTTCTAATACCACCCAGAATAACCGAACCGTATTTGTCGTATGCTTTTATGAGTTGTTTGGTCCGAGACTCCGGTGCCACTATAAAATCATCGCCCCATAAAACAATAAAGGGTTCGTTGCCAACAACGTTTTTGGCGGTAAGGATTGCTCCGCCGTTTCCGTTGGCTTCCTTTTGTCTAACGTAAACAAACTCTGCCATGTCGGAAAGTTTACGTATGCTTTCTAGTTGTTTAGTTTTACCGGCTAACTCTAATTTGTGTTCCAGTTCTAAGTGTCTGTCAAAATGATCTTCGATGGCTCTCTTGTGCCAACCGGTTACCATAATAATCTGCTCAATACCAGCCTCAACCAACTCTTCAACAACATACTGAATCACCGGTTTATCCACAATCGGCAACATCTCTTTTGGCATAGCTTTTGAGGCTGGCAAGAATCTAGTCCCATAACCGGCGGCAGGAACGACAGCTTTTCTAATTTTCATAAAACTCTCCTATCAAATTCACACATAAATCTTTTGCGCATACTCCTTTAGGTGCGTTACTGTGGTAGGCGTAAAAAAACTATGCGGGAACTTAAGGTTTTTTGTTGCGGCGTTCTTCAATGGATATGAACTTAGTTTTTACCTTCTCATCTTTTGGTATGGTGATACGAAGAAGTCCATCCTCCAATACCGCCTTAGCATTGTCTGAATCAGTGGCAACGGGAACAACATAAGATCTGGAGAATGGGCCCCAATAACATTCTTGAACGAAGTGTTTGGAGGTGGGAATGTCGTGACCCGGGGTTCTTTCTCCGCGAATAGTGATTACCTCATCTGTTATAGAAATAGAAATATCACTGGACTTTACTCCAGCAATTGGTGCGACAAGGTAAATACTGTGGTCGTCTTGATAAACATCAATAGCCAGCTGACCTTCGCCCGATTCTGCGATATTTTGATCATCTTCCGTCATGCCCCTCCTCTCTAGACCATTATATTACCATCAATTGGTTCGGTCAATAACAAAATATCTTTTTTGCGATAAAATAGATTTGAAATAACAAGCATGGAGATATAGCAAATGCTACTAGCGCTTTTAACAAATTTTCTTTTGGATCTTGTTTATCCCAAATTGTGCATAAACTGTGGGAAATACGGTTCATTTCTCTGTTTTAACTGCTACGAGAAGATTGATCCCTGTCACACAGATCTTTGTTTTTACTGCGGCAGAATCTCTAAGCACGGTGAAATTTGTCCTTTGTGTAAGAAAAAGTATAAACCATATTTTAGATCTGTCAGGTGGTGCGGTAATTACTCTGGAGTATTAAAAGAGATCATCCATCATTATAAATATGATGGAATAATCGAACTATCCGAGGTTTTATCTCAGTTGGCATACAACAGGATAATAAATTGTGTTAACCAAAAACAGCCCATTATCGTGCCGGTTCCAATACATCGTAGCAAGGAACAAATGAGAGGTTTTAACCAATCAGAATTAATAGCCAGAAAGCTTTCCGAATTATGCGGAAATAATGGCGGATTAGCCTTGGTGCGAATTAAAAATACAGCGACACAAGTTGGCCTGAGTAAATTGCAAAGAGCATCAAATGTTGCGGGTTCGATTGTATGCCGCGACGGGGAATTAGTAAGGAGCAAGACGGTGTTATTGGTTGATGATGTTGCTACAACAGGGGCAACCTTAAACGAGTGCGCAAAAGTTCTGAGAGCGTCTGGTGCGAAGCGTGTAGAGGCGGTTGTTTTGGCAAGAGATTGATACAAACGTTTTTTGCGATTGAAGGATTGTGATTATTCTGTTAAGTTATATACGAGTATACGAGCCTTGGCTTTTAATTTTTTGTTTTTGGAGAGTTGCCCGAGTGGCTTAAGGGAACGGTTTGCTAAACCGTCGGTGGATTAAAACCCGCCACGTGGGTTCGAATCCCACACTCTCCGCCATAAATTATTTTCAAAATATTATTTGGAAATGGTTTATGGCGATTCAGATAGCGGATGGGATTCGAAAGGCGGAGTCACGACTGGTGACGAGCCGGG
>MWCM01000025.1 GCA_002070055.1 bacterium ADurb.Bin212
AAAAATCACTTCAACATGTCTCTTAAGGCCAAGAAGCCCTCTGTGTGTTTTTTCATTAAATAAGAGTGGAGCAGCTCATTGTTTTCTCCTCCCATTTTAGGATTGGAAAAGAACATCGATGTATCGTAAGCACATGCTATAATAATAAAGTTTTCCGGCATGTTTATAAATTGTGGCAACGAAGGATGATTGTCTTTTATGGCCTCTGCTTTTAACCCGTTTTTTGTTTTTATTATATTCTGCTCCTTAACTATTAAGAGATTACCCCATTTCTTCGCCCTTCTTTTATATACCCCTACTTCCACTAGATAGTTTTCAAAAGAGCTATATACTTTTTGTGCAATATAATGAATATGATCATCATAATTTTTTGAATAGTAATCCTCCAAAAGCAATTTAAACATTACTAAAAAACTTACTGCTAGTTCATTGAAATACATATCTCTTCCATCAGATGTTTGAGAGTAATAATTACTAATTTGCCGAAAATACTTGTTAATATTTGTTTTGAAGGCCAGCTCTATTGCTTTGAGGCAGATAAGTCTTGTGGCTTGCTCCTTCTCCATATTAAAGATATTTTTGCCAAAGTATCTTTTATAAATTTTTCGCCAGATGGTCATTTGTCAAACCATATAAAGTTCTTTATTATAACCTCCAACTCCCACGAATTTTGCCTCACCAGAGACTACTTTTTCTAAATCCCTACAAGCATAACATCCCCCCTTTTGGCAAAGATAGTCCCTCTGCATACGAGCTTTCTTGACCTCAAGAGCAACATCTAAAACCCTTTTTTTAGCATCTTCTGAAGTTGGTAAATTATAATCTACCAACTCGCCCCTATCCAAATACCAATAACAAGCCTTACGAACTTGGCGTTTTTGGCAATTCTCTAAAAGCAGCCGGTATATCGCCAATTGTAACGAATTTATATCTTCGTCACTTTTGCCGGTTTTGAAATCGATGATATCAACACTGTTATCTTCTTGGTTATATTTTATCCAATCAATTTTACCACAGAGAATGATCTCACTCTCTTGTGACAACCAATACCAAGGCAGATCCATATCTATTTTTATGGCTTTTTCTAAAATTGGTCCGGGGCTCTGCTCCACCGTTTTTAGCATCTTTACCCCCCTCTCTTTGAACTCCAATTCTTCAGCATTATCTTTGAACCCACCCATCTCTCCGCTAACCTTGCGCCACTTTACCTCAAAAACCACCTTAAGAGGTATCTCGAGTCGCTTCTCTGCAGGTAACTCGTACAATGATTCTAATACATCATGCACAGCCTGTCCCAAAGCCAGATAAGGGTTGACAATAGAAATTTTACGTCCGGTTTCCGGGTTTTTGTATATATTGTTTAGATAATACGCCCGCCTGCAACGCAGAAAATCATTAATAGAGGAGTGCGATAACCACAACGCTTTGAATTTATCTGCCATAAACTACCTACTTAATCATTACTAGAATCATTTTAAATTGCTCTAGGGCGAATAAAGAGTGCTTAGCGCCTTTGGGCATCAATAAATGATCATCTTTTTGCATGATGTGTTTTTTATCTTCAAGCATCACTTCGGCCTTGCCATCGGTGATAATTACAAGAGCATCATAGGGAGCAGTATGCTCACTTAAGCCCTGCCCTTTGTCAAAAGCAAAAAAAGTAACCGTCCCACCATCTTGTTTTACTATTTCGCTGCTGACGATGGCATCTTCTTGATAATTTAGTTTGTTGTTTATATTCATAATTTTTATTTATCCAATAATACACGCTGGGTTAGGATTAATATCATTTCGCACAATAATACCATCCTTAATCTCTATAATGTTATTAGCTTCCTGCGCGATTCTATCATCATGAGTAATTATTATAAAGGTGGTTTTAAACTCTAGATTAATTTTACAGAAAAGCTTAAAAATCATTGCAGAGGTATTTGAATCCAAATTGCCCGTTGGTTCGTCTGCCAAAATTATGTCCGGTTGATTCATTAGAGCCCTGGCAATGGCTGTGCGCTGCTGTTGGCCTCCGGAAATCTGAGTAGATTTGGAGTAAATTCGATCTGATAATCCAACCAAATCCAGTAGCTCCTTAGCTCTTTCTTGATCCTTTTTCGATACATTCCCATTTTTTAGTTGCTTAGGTAGCAATACATTTTCCATTACATTGAATTCCGGAAGGAGATAATGAAACTGAAAAACAAAACCAATGGTTTGATTGCGAAGTTGAGCTAACTCTGAGCGCCTCATCTTTGAAATATCGTTACCTTTAATTATTACTTGTCCAGAGGTAGGGGTGTCTAGCGCGCCAATAATATTCATAAGGGTCGATTTACCGGATCCGGATTGTCCGACAATAGAGGTTATGCCTCCTTTAGTAATATCCAAATCAACACCCTTTAATACTTTTGTTTCGACGGGAGTAAAATATGATTTGTGTAGTTTGTTTATCTCAACGATGTTCTTCACTAGTTATTCCTAATTATATCTATTGGGTTAAGACGAGATGATTTAATAGCCGGCATTAAACCAGCAAGCACTGAGGAAGCAAAAGCGATTGCACCGGTTGCTGCGATGTATGACCAACGATAATTTGCGGTTACAATTGAACTTCCATCGGGATTTTTAGCGAAGGTATTAAAACTCCAAAAAAGTAATAACCCAAGCGCGATACCCAAAACAACTCCCCCAAAGCCCAAAATCGAGCCTTGATAGATAAAAAGAGAAGAGGTAGCTCTATCTTTTAAGCCCATCGCCTTTAGAATTCCAATTTGTCGTGACTTCTGGTTTACGGTTATTGCCAATATTGAAGCGATAGCAATAACAACGGATAGAAGAACAAAAACTTGAATCATATAGCTGGAAGTGGATTGGCTTTGAAGCGCCGTAAGCAAAGAGGCATTTTCCTGCTTCCAATCGCTAACAAAGAGGCCGCTCGTAATCTCTAAGCTTTTTATCTCATCTGCAATTACATCAGCTGCAAAGACATCTTCGACTTGAATTTCTATTGAGCTAACACTATCACCATAGCCAAAAAAATCTTGGACGCTTGGGATATCGGCTATCAGCCACCCGCTATTTATTGATGCGTTACCCAAATCAAATACCCCACTAATTTTGAACGTACCACTTCTCCTATCAGCCTTGGTTAATGCCACCTCGTCGCCGATAGCTAAACCGCTTTTCTCCATGAGATCGGCACCCACGATCACTTCGCCATTGCCAGGTAGAGCTCCGCTCTTTATTTTTTGAGCAAAACCGTAGATAGTATCTTGGCTGATATTTATTCCACGCAAGAAAACAGGATAGTTTTCGGAATCCTTAACCAAAATCGCATTCCCATTAACAGCAGCTTGTGAGGCTTTAACCCCAGCCAGATTTTTGCTTTGGTCAATAATCTCGGGGTAGTTTGAAATCTTATCTTTATCTTTCATAACGGTAACTTGAGGAGATGATCCGATAGTCTGTTCCACAAGGCTTGATTGCAAAGAGTCAATCAATATCCCCACGAATATCTGAACTGCAACTCCAACGGCGATACCTAAAATAATAAGCGCCGATTGCAACTTATTATTGGTAATAAATCTAATTGCAGTTTTTATTGAAAACATAAAATAATTCTAATACTATAAGTCATTATATTTTATAGTAAAGAGCAGATTAAGTCTATAAGTATAGTATTAATTAACCAGACTGAAATCTTTGCCGATAACAAGTGGATCAAAACCTGTTAATTCATCTTTAAGTATGCCCTCGGGAATTGGGTTTAACAAAAAAATCTTTTTCTTCATGCGCCAAGCGTCATAAATCTCTAAAAAGGTTGCGCCACCAATATAATTTTTTTGTTCACCCTTATTTTCATTTACCACTAACACAGCATCAACAGAAGCAATTTTTTTAAGTTGATCTTTAAAGAATTTCTGTTTCATTTTTATGTGCTCACTCTTTGAGAGATCTCTAATCCTCTCCTCAGAAAACGGATCTCTGTAACTGTTGGGATAAACAACAGGGTGCCCTGATTTATGTAAAACCTTAGCAATTTCTGGAATATGTTTGTAATTATACTTGCTGGCAATAATAAATATTTTCATACTAACTTTTTAATAGTTGATATTTGATTTGCATTTTATGCACCCATTGCCTCTAGAGCTTTTTTGAATACGGCTTCGGTAATGTCTGGCAGCACCCTCTCGTTGAATATCTTTTCATTCATCTCCTCTCCACCCACAAATCTCTCCGCATCTCTATGTTCAGGAGGGAGATAATCATGGCTAGAGAAACTTCCAAAAATCATCTCAGGAGAGATTCTCTCTACCCCAGCCTTACCTAAGCCACCCAAATTGGAGTTTTCTCCTTTGTCTCTGCCAGATGGCCTGAGTTTATATTTTATTAATACAAAAGAAGCATCAAGATTATTAAGAAACTCAGTAACACCAGCCAGATTCGGCTCTTCACCCAATCTGCCCCAAATTAATGAAGATTGAATAAACTCTTTTATCTGTTGAGAAAAGAGTGCGCATATTTGATCTTTTTGTGCATCGTCTAGGTATCTATCTAACTGTTTTAAGCTGGGCTTAACACCAAATTGTTCAGCTAAACGGTTTACCTCATCCGGAACCAACTCGGTTGGCACAATTTCAGATACATTGCAGACAGCAAGCGAATCTCCCCTAAAGCCCTTCTGAACCTCCTCCGGTAACATATCATCATAAGTATGTCTAAAACCCAGATTGTTTGCCTCAATATTCAACAATGTCTGCCAAGAAATTCGCGCTTCTCTTTCCACTCTTCTCTCTTGCGAGTCTTCACCGCCCGGCACCCCAATATTTTCTCCTAACATTTTCACCTCAAATAATATTTATTAACTCGTAATATAAACGATTTCTTTACCTATATCTGCCATAATTCATCTTGAACACTTCTAAGGTCTCGACGAGTATTAGGTGATGTAAAATTCGAAATCTGCACATCAGGGAAATTTCTAGATAGCCCATGGTAAACACTCGCGACACACTTTCTGATGGCGATTCTTGGCTCAACCCCATTTGAAATATATTGTTCCAATACTCCTGTTGGCTTACCATCATCTCCCACTAAACGTTGATTAAAAGGAGTGTCTTGTATCTCCAAATTCATGCCACCAATATATATCGACTCAACACCACATGCTTGTAATATTTTGGCCAATCTCGAAAAGTTCCTTATTGCAATTTCGTCAACCTGATTTTGGAAACATAACATTTCAGCTGGGCTTCTGTTGGTATAATCATATTTCAAATTTTCTTCATTCTCAAAAACAGGTACGGCATTATCAAACATCGTTTGCACCATATAAATTTGATTGCCCTCAATCAAGTTGGCAGAGAGCCTTTCCGATGTGCTTTTTACATAGTCTGTTTCCTCAAATACCGCAACAGGAGGGGTTTTAGCAGGGTCTTTTGAGAGTAACCTAGACAGCACTCCCACCAACCTCTTGTTTCTTTCGACTTTTTCTTGGCTTATTGGGTGCGGGGACTCTTTCCCAATTTCTGCAAAGTATTGTTCAGAATTAACGTCATAAAAAGGATGAACAGCAACAATCATGGCATGATTATTGTTTGCCACCCTTTCGGAAAGAGACGCTCTTTGTTCATCTTCCATATGCAGAAGATCCACCACCCTACTGCGCTTTAATACCTCATCTTCTGCACATTCAAAATCGCCATATCCTGAGTCGGGATTTGGTCCTCTTCCATGCATAATATGCGTATGCAGAGACTCTCCCATAACACGCCTAATAAATCCTAAATAACCAAAAAAGGTGCAAACGCCAAGTATCTACAAACATTATTACAATTGCATTATCCGATAAAAATTGCATTAGGTCAAAATGCAACAATATTTCCCAAAATTAACCGCATTGCATATAATGTTTTTATGAACAAGATTGATTGGATATTTTTTGATGTTGGGGGCGTACTAATAGAGGACGATGTATTTGAAGAAACCAGAAGGAGCTTACTTTTACGAACGTTAAGAGTTCTTGATTCAAGCATAACAGAAAGCAACCTAGACGAAATGATGCTCAAGGCAAGTTCCATGACCGGACCGATTAACGACAATGTGCTGAATCTGTTTATAAGAGATAAACAAAAACTGTATATTGCCAGAAATTTTTTAGCTGGCAGAAAAAACGAATTAAATGAGGCGGCAGCAGAAAATTGTGTCCGAAAAGAGGCAAAAATTGTGCTTGGAAAATTAGCAAAAAAGTATCAGCTCGGATTAATTGCAAACCAGCCGACTGCAAATAAAATTCTACTGGAAGAAGCCGGTGTTAGTAAGTTTTTAAATCACTTTTTGGTGTCACAAGAACACGGCTTCGGTAAACCGGATTTGCGCTATTTTCAATCCGTTTTTAACGCGACCAAAGCCAATCCGCAAAGATCAGTAATGGTGGACAATAATATTGAGAGGGGACTTCATCCAGCCAAAAGATTAAAAATGACTACTGTTTGGTTTAACGCCCACAAAAAAGAGGTCCCAGATGATAACAATGTTGACTTTACTGTCAATAATTTGCAGGGTTTATTAGATCTATTTTGCTAAATATTCTCTTAGTTTCTCTAGTGCTTCCTTCCTCATACTGCTCTCAAAGCGCTCGTCTTCATCCATCTCGGCTCTGGTTTTGTTGCTCCCATCTGGGATAAAAACCGCATCCCAACCGTAACCCATCTCCCCTCGAGGGTATGCGGCTATGCGCCCAGCTTTACTGCCGGCAAAGAGTTTAAATTCTTTGCCATCATACAAACAAAATAACACTTCAGATAACGCTGTTCGATCTTTTTTATAGTGATTAATAATGCGACAAAGTCCGCTATTACCCAACTCTTTGTGGAACCATTTAATTAACGGGCCAGGCAGGTTGCCAAAGGCAGTGTATTTTAGCGAAGCATCCTCAACAAGCACTGGCGACTTAATTATCTCATATGCTTTTTGAGCCTTGTCCTTTACAATCTCCTCCAAAGAGAGAGATTGAATCTCTGTAATATCGAGGTTTCGGTGTTCAATACGCAAGCCAAGGTTATTTGCCAAATGCTCAGCTTTGTCTTTGTTGCTGGTAATGAAAGTAACAATCATAATTATAGACTATTCATTTTGACCTTCAGAAAATTCTTTTCTAATAATCCCTCTGATATTGTCTCTTAGCCTTTTTGCCCTGTCTCTGGCAATTTTAGCCTCTTCCGTCTGTCCCTCGTATCCACCTGCCCTAAGACTTTCTACAGATCCTTGGTGTTTTAAAACTGCGCTATCGGCTCCAAAAGGGTAACAGCTTCCAGCTGACAATAACACCTTATCGGGGGTAATATCACATCGATGATTTGATGCTAATACCGTTATAACTTTTTCAAAGCCACTATTTTCCAAAACTCTTAAAATCGGAGAAAGAGTCGAACCGGAATGACTACAAGTATCAAAGACCATCAACGGCTGTTCTTTGTCCTCGAGTAATACATGATATCTATCTTCAAATTCATCTTGAATCTGCTCGTCAGAACGAGCTGCTTCTGGACTCAATAAACCTTGTGACCTATTCCCACTACCAGTCAATTGTGTATGCAAATCCATATTTTCGATATCCTCTGCATTCTTAAAACCGAATGGATTAACAAAGTATAATCCCGGCATCTACTGATCTGGCATCTTTATTCTCCAGTATTCTTTCAAGGCAATCGCGGCGGGGCGGGCAGAGGAATCAATAAAAATAATATCTTTAATTTGATTATTAACAACTTCTTGCGCCAGTTTTTCGGTAGCTACAAGCATGTTAATTTCCTCAAAGGGATCTTCAAATTCATTTCTTTCTCTGAGACCCGAGTCTCCTTCATAAACATTAGGGACTTCTCCCCTATTAAAACCTTCTGGCATAAATATTCCTCCATAATTTATTTTATATATGTTTATTATTAACTATAGATATTCTCATTGCAAGTAATCAATATATTTACGATTTGTATTTTAAATAGCCCCGAGCGATATGAGCTCAGAGCTATTCTATCTAAAGAGACCTCATTTTAGTTGGTGGTATTATTCGGGCTAATGCTTTTAGCTTTCTTTCTTTTAACCGCAGATATTATCAAGTAGCAAAGAAGAGCAACAATTAATAATACACCTCCGGCATAAATGTAGTTTTGGGTAGAAAAAAGAGAACTTTGCTCTTCGGTTGGTTCGGCAACATCCTCCTTTATTGGTTCATCTGTTGCTTTAACCATATCTGACATATTGCCACTGGCATCTTTGGCTAATAAATAATAGTCGTATTCTGTATCTATACTTAAAATAGTATCAACAGAAAAATCTAAAGCATATTTGTCACGGTCTTTTGCTAAGTCGAATGATTTTATCTCTGTTACGCCTTCGGTCTTTGGATCTAAGCCTTTCTTAAACACCTTAAGAACATAGCCCGCCAAATCTTCCTCGGTATTTTTGGACCATTTAAAATTTAGGATTTTTGTCCCTTTGTCGCCCAGGTAAAAATTCTTTGGTTCTTGTGGAGCCATATTGTCAACTGATATTGCCTGAACAATATTGGAGTTGGCCGATTCTAATTTATCTTTATACGACCGAACATAGTAGTAATATTTTCTACCCAACTCCACGGTTTTATCGGTATATTCCTGCTCATTTTTTTGAACCGTGCCGATAGCCACAAAACCGCTATTACTCGAAACTGAACGATAAACCTTATAACCGGTTATATCACTGGAACTTGAGGCTTTCCACGAGATTTTAAGTGCTTCACCGTTGTCCTCATCGACATCCTCTGCTATTACCAATGTAGGGCTATTTATGGTCTGGCTTGGAGCTGCTGGGGGAGTAATTGCCGCTTCACCGCTTGTGTTTTCACCTGTTTGTTCAACCGTTTCGCCTCCCTCTTCCTCGATTATTGGGTCACCTTCTTCAGCCGGAGGAGCTTGGTAATCGTAGCCATATGTAACAAAAGCAAAATCTTGATTTGTATCATTCTTGCTATCAATAATAGAATTGCCCCTCGGATAGGTATCGGACAGCGACACCGTCCAGTAGGCATCGTTATTATTAGAGGTTATATAAATAGCATGTAGTTTCCCGACACTATTAATGACAATATCTTCGGGAAAATCATAATAAAGCCATTTCTCATGAGTAGCGAGAGCAATATTAAATTGAGTCATTAACTCTATCTCTTCTAAATCAAGCAAATAAACCGTTAATGACCCAGCTGTGCCATCACCGGAAGCCCTTACGCCAATTGCATCGAGACGATTTTTAGAAGGAGTAAAGGTTTGCCCCATCATTTGGTGGGTATTAATGCGCCACCAACCCTCGAGGTAGCTCGAATTAACCTGATCAACTGGTTGATAAGCATGGCTCTTTTCTATGCCAACAGTCAAGTTAAGTGCCATGGCTAAAACTGCAATACCAACTAACAACTTTGAGATTCTAAACATCACCCCTCCTAAATATTCTTTAATAATCACACAAATGCACAACAACATTCTA
>MWCM01000026.1 GCA_002070055.1 bacterium ADurb.Bin212
CATAACCTGGATACATTGACATTAAATTATCTCTAGTGACACTTGATGTTCCTGAACTTGTTTCCATTAACCTAACATCCTTTTGTCCCTCTGGTGTACTAGTGTAAGCGGGGGGTGCTTTAACACCAAAAACTTGTCCACCAGAATATTGTGGTGTATAAACAACACCTTGTGGTGGCCGTGGTGTAGGGACTGGACCGATTGCTACTGGAGCTGCTGTCCAGCGGTAAGGATTTATGCTTTGATTGTATGCTGTTACTGCCATATATTTAAGTTTAGTTAAACATTTAAATTAATTGCAAGTGCTTATACCCTTTGACTATTACTAAGGCTCCCCTCAGAAAAGAGTCCGGCAGTTATCCTAATATTTAATAGTTCAAAGTTTGAATTAGCACTTGTGGTAATAACTTCAAATTGTAGTAACCTGCCTGCTTTATAAAGTTGTGTCCATCTGGGTATCTCGTCAAGCGATACTACTATCGTTCCACCAGTGTCACCCCATTCTGCCGTACCATACATATCTGTACCCCAACCTGAAGTGCCTGCAATAGCTGCACCATCTACTGTAAAAGTCTTAACTGTACTTATAGTCCCGTTCCTGTCTTCAAGTGATATGTTGACTGTCATTTGTCCAGTAACATTTCTAAACATCATGTAAATCAACTTAATCATCTTAAGAAGTGACCAAGCGTCCATATCTTCTTTTTTAGACTTAAATATCTTTTGTATAGCTGTACCATCATCGACGTTTAGACTTTCTTCAAATACATATATTTGTGAGCTATCGCTTCTGCCTAGCACCCACCTCTCCGTGCCTGTCTCGTCTACATACTTTTGCATTTTAGATACCCCAAAGGGTAGTTTCCATATCCCTAAAAACGCTCCTCGCTCCCTATCGTAAACTATCATTTCTTTTCTGTCAGGGAAACTTAGTATGTATTTATTATCCACATACATAGCACACACATTTTCATAATCTATGGCGTTAAGTCCGTCTAAATAAGGACGAATACGAGCCGATACCTCGTTGGTTCTTATAAGGTTTAAAAAGTTTGGTTCGTAGCCTACAACATAAATACCTTTTCTACCAAAGTAAAAGACATCATTTTCAACTGTTTGGACTACATCAGGGTTACATGCACCCACTAGGGTAGATACTGGCTGTACTTGTGGGTCTAAAATTACATAATTACCAAGTGCTACCGTGTCAATTGTTACCACATAACAAGAATGGTTTTTCCACACTAACACTCTTCCTAATCCATCACTGGTATTACCCACATGGGGTTTGACTGCTGTAATGTAATCACCTGAGTCAGGATCTATTGCCACACTTCCACCACCACTTAACCAATCAAACCTACCTTGATATGGGAATCTACCCGATATTAAAAGAATACTAGGATTGGCTTTGTCTACTGTTACTAATCTGTCACCCACCTTGGTTATCATGTCACTATTTACTCCACCGGTGGTGTTGGTAAGTGGTACTAATACTGTTTGTGATTCAGGATCGCCACTATCTATATATTTTGTTATTGAAGGGCCAACTGCTGCCAAAAATGACTCGTCTCCTGGTGTCCCCCTATAAATCTCATATCCTGTTATAACCGAAGCTGCTGCACTTACCCCCGTCCAAAAGACATGAATTTGGGTAGTAAGTAAATCATAGGGTAGGGAGTCTATTACATAATTAGTAGGTGCGTTGGTACTTCCACCTGAATTAGCTGTGGCTACTATTTTATAAGATTGAACATTAGGGCCTGTGGCACCACTAAAATTAGTTGCATAAACTCCTGTTGGTGCTGATATGGTAGCAAAAACTGTTAAGTCGGTGCCGTCATAATAAGACATGGGGGTATTTTTGGATACTAGATATGTATTTCCACCCAGTTGCTCCATTCTAACCACACTTGTAGTAGGATATGAACCTCCATCTATAACTGAATAAGAAGCATTATTAGCCTTACTTACAATTCCCCCCGATACTGCTAACAACTCGCTTAGTGAACCCCCCGTAGCGTAGAGTCCTAGTCCCTTTATCCCTGCGCCCTCTTTGGCTAACCAAAACTTTCTTGAGCCCCACCTACCTGTGACTACCCCAGAACCTTTAAGCATTATGTTATCCCCTGTTACATACTCCGTCTCTTTTAGCTCTGTTGGCCTTAGTAGTGAATTATATCCACCTCGCCAAGTATCCCATTCTATTTGAATATCTTTGGCTTTTTTGTATCTAGGTACTCTTGTGTCTATGATTGGCATTATTCAAGCCTAAATGTGCTATTTCTTGGCATACGATTTATTTGCCCATGTGGCACCATACTTCTCCCAATCATGTTTTGCAGTAACCTGTTGGCTTCTGCATTAACTGTTGGAAATCTATCGTCTGACCTTGATTGAAGCACATAACTTATAATCTTAGTTTTGACAAATTCTGAATCTGGTACCACACAAGTATCTGCCAAGGTTGCCATTAGTGAGGGTTGTGCTTGATAGCTTATAGATAAAGTAGCTGTTGAGGTTAGATAGTTAAAAACCGCTGTAAACCCACTTGCCCTATCACCCATTAAGTAACAATATCTATCATTATCCCCCATTCCTTTAACATCTTTGTACTTAACTACCGGATACTCATACCAGGCTGTGTTTTCTAGTAATTGTGGTGCTGATTCAAACTCCGCAAAGTCTGATGGAAGTGATAATGTAGCCGAAGTTGCCAATACTTCATATTTTTTAGACAATTCCGGCCATTGATAAGCGTTTGCCCATTCTAATACTGCTTGTTTGGCAAATTCTGCCCTAGTAGTAAGCTCTGTGCCTGTTGGTAAAGTTGCCTCTAAATCAGTATAAGCATTGGCGGATATAAGGATTTCTTGTAGTGTCATACTTTAGTTTAAATAACCTTATCACTTATTTACAACTATGTCGCCTTACTTGCGTGCTCGTACCATTCCGTGTAAGTCTTATTACTTGGTTTTTGTTTGAATCGACCACAAACACATTTTTGCTTTACTCCCACTCGTATCATTATCATTTATTGTCATTTTTTTCTCCTAACCCTTGAACCATATTTTTTAGTCCACTTTTTAGCTAACTTTGGTTTATTGGCATACATCCAATTTCTTTGTTTAGTTGATTTAAATGGCATACTATAGTTTACCTATAACCGGCCACATATTTCTACTTTTTAAGTTAGCCACCCTTTTCATATAAGGTTCACCCCTACCACTCCCCATGCCATTTTTCTCATCCCAATCTGGTACTCTGCCATGTCCTAGGGAAAAACTTTCAATCTTAGCATCACAATAAAATGTATGTCCCATTTCCGCCAACCTATGGTCTAGCTGATACTCCCCCATGCCGTAATATAGCCAATCTTGCTTTTCGTCAAACCCCCCAGCCTCTACAATTCCTTTTAGGGGAATAGCACACAAATTCCACTCTACATAGTTAGGCCCACATAGCCCTGGCTTTCTTAAATCCTCCCAAGTCCTCTCTCTCCAAGTCTCGTCACTATACTTATGTCCTAAGGCGCTTACTATCATTTTGGGTTCATACTTATAATGGCTCCAAAACCTTTTTAAGGTATCAGGTCCAGCGTAAGTAAAGTCTTGCCAACTTACTATCAGTTCACACTTAGAAGCTCTAAACAAATCGTTATAAACCCTATTTAGAGTATAAAGCCCTCCCTTGTGCTTATCCTTAACCCAAGTAGCCCAGTTTTTAGGGTCAAAAGGTGAGCCTATTAACCAGTCAAAGTCGGTAAAGGTTTGTTTATCAAGGGCTTTTTGAACTAATGGTATCCCTTCTGGCCTAATGGTTGGTGTGATAACACATATCTTGTTTTTATAAGTGGGGGCTACTGTTTGCATCTCTTTATTATCTCCTGTCTGTCTGATAAGTGGCGTGACTCACCAGACATTGAATGTTTTAAATTGTCAATTTCTTCAATATTACACTTAATTACCCTTGGTTTGTTGGGGTTAAGTAAAGTAAATATCCTATCGGCTTCTCTGTAAAACAATTCGTCTGCGGGATACTTTGAAAGATACTTGCCAAAATTCATATCCCATGTGCTAAACAATGAACCATAACCCAATAAGGCAAGGTTAGTGTTTGAGTATGGTGGCTTATTTAGTGCGTTCATATAACCTTCTGTTGCCGCACAAGTCAAACCTTCGTGTGCTTCAATTAATTTATCAATATCGTGGTTTATAACGTCATCATCTTGGGTATAAATTAGTTCATTATTTACATAGTGTTGGGGAAAGTGACTATCCAAAGATACATCTATGTGCCAAAGCCCCGTCCAGTGACTACCGCGTTTAATATCACAAGGTTGGATGTTTAATAGGTATTCTATTTCTCCCTCGGCATTTTGTATGTCTTTAGCGTCAATTCCGACTCTTTTAGCCGCCCTTAATAGATAATCTTTTTTGTTATATGAGAATTGTCCTTTGTCAGCGTTTAGGTAAAGAGTCATAGACTTTTTTATCCTCCTCCATTTTACCCTCCACCCCTGCCACGGTTACTGATTGAGCCCCGTGGTGGCGGATAACAACATTCGGTACTTTTTTAAAATACTTTGCCACTCTGTTGTCATATTCAGTATCAGAATAATAAGTTTTCATACCCTCTATTAAATAACCCACCTTTTCAGTAATTGACTTGGGTGTTACCCAAAAGGGACCGGCTAAGTTTTCAATTCTTTGGTTTTCTATTAAAGGGGAGGTGACTTTGTTGGGAATACACAAATCCCGTGGGTTTCCGTGTACCAAGTAGGTGTCAGAGCTAACTATGCCCACATACTCACTTGGTGTAAATCTCCACCCCCTATTCACATTACCGGTAAAGCCTAAATTCTTTCTATTATAGATATAAGTGTCAGCAATCTTCATTAACCGCTTACTGTAATTCTGCCCGTCCTCACAAATTATCATATCGTCACAATAAGGGCGATATGATTGGGCACACCTGACTGCCATATCCTCTAAAGCTTGGTTAGCAGAATAGGTTGGTATGATTATCGTAAACATTTTATCTCCTTTGCAATATATAACATATTATCAGGGCTTAGGTGGGGTCCAACTCCCACAAAATAACCCTCATTTAGTATCCTATCACTTTCAGGTAAATCACCCACTACCCTCCCCACTCCCTTAAAAGCGGGGTGTCTAACAATGTTGCCTCCAAACATAACCCTAGTGTCTATACCCTTGTTGTTTAAATAAGCCATGTCTTCTAATTTGTTTTTAGAAAATAAAGGGTATGCAAATGGGCTTATCTCACCACATTCGCTCTGTCCTAACTCATTGGCCAAAATATTATAATTCCTTCTTCTTGTCTCAATAAATCCATCTAATCTTTTAAGCTGTTCCCTTCCAAAGGCTGCTTGCATTTCCGTTATTTGAAAGTTACCACCTATTCTGGTGTAATAATACCTATGGTCAAAGGGTGGGTTACTAAATCTAGTGGCACACCCCCCATTTAGTCCACAGGTACAATCAGCCCCCCAATTCCTAACAGCATAGGCCTCACGATAAAGATTTGAGTCATTTGTCAGCACCATTCCCCCTTCTCCTGTTGTCATGTGGTGGGCGGGGTAAAAGCTAACAGTTGCAATGTTTCCGTAAGTCCCCGACAGCCTGCCCAACTGACGAGAACCTACGGAATCACAGCAATCCTCTACTAATTTTAGACCATTATTATTAACTATGTCCATAACCTCTGTCATATCTGGCATAAAGCCTAGTGTGTGGGCAAACATTACCGCTTTAGTCTTGGGTCCTATGGCTTTTTTTATCTCATCAGGGTCTATTGTCAGTCCTTTAACATCCACAAAAACCGGCTCTAAGCCTAAATAAGTCATCGCCGATACGGTAGTGGGGAAAGCCGCCCCTGCATTTGTTATCACCTCACTACCACGGGGTAAGTTAAGAGCTTGTAGAGCTACTAAATCAGCACTTGAGCCACTATTAACAGCCAAAGAGTGTTTTACTCCCCACCACCGTGCAAACTCGTGTTCAAATTCCCCTGTTTCAACCCCACCCGACAACCAACCGCTATCAAGGGAACGCCTAACAGCTTGTTTTTCTTCCTCCCCGTAGATTCCACGAGCGTATGTCAATCTCTCTGGCATATCCGTCTCCAAACTGTTAAATCAAAACTGGTGTCCCGTGGTAAGGGAAGGGGAATGTCTTTAATTGATATAGATTTAACTATTCTTGTTTGTCTAGCCAATTCAAGTAAACTCATTCTTCTAAAACCAATATGTGTAATATCGGGTAATTCGTCATAATGCTCTATGGCTTTTTTAATCTCCTGTGCCATGTCGTCAACATATCCCCCACTAAAATACATCTCTCGTGGAACTTGGGCATGTTTATAGGGGCGTGGTTTAAAAGATAACCTTATAACCTTACCGCCGTTTCTTAAGACTTCATACTCGCCTAGTAACTTGGTTAGCCCATAATAGTTTATTGGGTTTACATAGTCACTAACACTATAATTGCCTTTTGTCCCATCAAAAACATAGTCAGTTGATACATATAAGGTTTTGGCAACACTTGATACATTCCTTGCTCCTATGACATTAGTCTCATAGGCTAGTTGTTTGTTTTTTTCCGCCCCTAGTGTATCTACCATTGCTGCCAAATGTAGAACAAGGTTGGCGTTATGTAGGACTCTATCAACACTTCTAATATCCTTAATCTCTAAGTCTTGGTGGCCAAGTTGTGTAATATCCATAATCTTGGCCAACTCCCTACCCATTAGTCCATACCCCCCTGTCTCTACAAGCATAAGCCCTCCTTTAGTTGTTTAGTGTAGTAAGAAATATCATATATGGGACATGTAAGTAATTCTTTTAGCTTAGGGTTGTCATCTTCAATCTTTACCTTACAGCCACAACTCCTAGCTTCTAGGATAGCCCGCTCCCCTCCCCCCATTAAGGTTGCCGGTATATAGACTGTTTTGGCTCTGTTGTACTCACAATTAAGTGTTTGGGCTTTTACCATGTCTTTACACACCACCCCATCACTTTCCAACATATCCCAAATTTGTTGTGACTCTTCAGGGTTACCGCGTTGAAACTCACCAATAACTCTTCTTTTACCTTTTAATCCGACAAACTTATCCCACCTTTTCCATAGTGCATACGCTCCCACCCCCAAGTAATCCACATCCCTATCCACATTCATATCATAGTAGACACTGGTGTCAACTCCAAAAGCGTGAATTATATTTGGGTGAAACTTTATCTTATCCCTAAACCATTTTGTCTCATAAAATAAGACATCATAGTCCAAAGTATCATAAGGTTGGCTACACCCACCTATACATAATCCTTTTTTGTTAGGATATTGGCGCACCAGTCTATCAACCTCACTTCCAAATGCTCCCCAGCCTAAAATAAAATCATCTTTTTTAAATGAAGGCTCTTGGGTGGCAATATTTACCTTACTTATATTAAAAGTGTCTTTTAGAGCCTCTAGTGAAGTCGTAAGCCCATCTTTTACCTCTATTGGGTGGCGTGATTCATATACAAAGACTACATCCATTTGTCGGGTAAACTTTTAACATTCCAACTCTTGCGGTCCCACTCCTCAGGCAGATAATAACGCTTAGGGTTGTTGACTGAATTTTGTATCCTTTCGTTATCAAGATAAGCATAGTGTTTGATAACCCAGTCACCTGGAACAGGAATAGAGTTGGTGTTTTGTTCAGTCTCAAAATAACAGATAGACATGTGGTAGCCTGGGGTAAAGTGAACATTTCTATCATTTAAAAAGAATTTGGTAGCAAAGGTTGATACCCTATTGTCGTCATAGTGCATTGTGTCGTCTATTAAGTTAATACAAGGGAAGCGTAGTGTTAGGGGCAAGTCTCTATCTTTACCGGCTATTAAATCAGGACTGACTCTATTTAAAAACTCCCTTAACCCCTTACATAAGACTTGTTCGTCTTGGTCTATGTTTAAACACCAGACATTTTTGGGAACTTT
>MWCM01000027.1 GCA_002070055.1 bacterium ADurb.Bin212
TGGGTACTTAGTCCATTACTGCGCTATCAACAGAGTTAAATAAATATATGGGCCTTTAGCTCAGCTGGCTAGAGCGCCTGCTTTGCAAGCAGGAGGTCGAGGGTTCGAGTCCCTTAAGGTCCACTATATTGAATTAGCCGCCTCGCTCCGCTCGCTGTTCCGCAAAAAAGTTTTCTTCGCATTTTTTGATTTGGCGCGCGATTTTTCCTTGCCCCTCCCTCCCAACGCGGAAAAGGTTAAGGAACTCCCTTTTTGCTTTACTATTTCAAAATATTTTAGTAATATTATATTGTGGTTCGTAAGTTTAGGTATAAATCAATCATACCACAATTTAATATTCCTATTCAAATATGGTAGAGTCAAGCAAAATCAAGCGAGCAAGGGGAAAACTGAGCTTATCACAGGAAAAATTAGCCCGGCTTGCCGATGTTTCTAACAATACGATAATCAACATTGAAGCGGGCAAGCAACAAAATCCGACCGTCGATACAATTAAAAAAATCGCGAAAGCGTTAAATGTTCCGATTGAGGACTTAATTAAATAAACAAATGAAAGATAAAACGCC
Organism: bacterium ADurb.Bin212; assembly: GCA_002070055.1. GTDB lineage: Bacteria > Patescibacteriota > UBA1384 > XYA2-FULL-43-10 > XYA2-FULL-43-10 > MWCM01. The sequence continues at coordinate 567 of MWCM01000027.1, forward strand.
AAAACAACGGGCACCAAGAAACAGAACTATCACATTGAGCGATAGCGAGATTTCAAATTTAAAAAAACGGCTAATAAAAATAAACAAGGCAGTTTCGCTTGAAGAAATTGAGAATAAGACCATACATCAAGATATTTTTGAAGTATTAGATTATTTACCAAATAGTTTTGTTGATTTAGTTTTTGTTGATCCGCCCTATAATCTCAACAAAACTTTTAATCTCACTTCATTCAAAGAAATGGAGTCAGAAAAATATGAGCAGTGGCTTGATTCTTGGGTTTCTAAACTTATTCGGATATTGAAGCCGCACGCATCTGTTTATATCTGCGGCGACTGGAAATCGTCAGGAGCAATTTTTAATGTGGCTAAAAAATATTTTAAGATACAAAACCGCATAACTTTTGAACGGGAAAAAGGACGGGGCGCAAAGAGCAATTGGAAAAATTGCTCCGAGGATATTTGGTTTTGCACACTTTCCGATAAATATTATTTCAATGTTAACGCCGTAAAAATGAAGCGCAAAGTTATAGCACCATACAAAGACGAAAACGGAAAGCCGAAAGATTGGGAAGACGGTGACAATGGTAAGTATAGAATTACCCACCCGTCGAATGTTTGGACCGATATTACAATCCCTTTTTGGTCAATGCCGGAGAATACTGATCACCCAACACAAAAGCCAGAAAAATTGGTCGCAAAAGTTATCTTGGCCAGTTCAAAACCAAATGATATTGTTTTTGATCCGTTTCTCGGTTCTGGCACGACTTCGGTTGTCGCAAAAAAACTTGGTCGTCGGTATGTTGGTATAGAAATTGATGAGCATTATTGTTATCTTGCTGAAAAGCGATTGAATATGACAGGAAACGAAAAAAATATACAAGGATACTCGGACGGCATATTTTGGGAACGCAATACACTTAACGAACAAATGAATGGAAACGGAAAGAAAAATAAAGTCGAGATGTCGGAAAATTTATTTAGCAACAAACTTATATGAAAAAGAGTCAAATTTTTTACGGCAATACGAACAGAGAGCAAATTGAGCAACGGCTCAAAAAGTTTTTGAATGAGCAAAAAGATTTCCTTTCTGCCCGCACAATAAACAGCCCGCGTGCTGTTGGCGACGCCACTGAAAACATTATCGCCGAAAACTTCAAAGCTATTCTCGGCGATCTTGTCGGCGAATATTCGTCATCTTTCGCACGCCGTGCGATGGCAGATTTGGCATTTACCGATAAAGACGGATTTTATTATGTCGTGGATGTAAAAACGCACCGGCTTGATACAAAATTCAATATGCCAAATCTAACATCTGTTGAAAGATTATCTCGCTTTTATGAGGAAGATAAAAATTATTTTTGTCTTCTGAAAGTAGATTACAAAATCAGTGGCACGCGGGCGGAAGTTGTTAAAGTAACTTTTGCACCGATTGAGTTTTTTGATTGGGATTGTCTAACAATCGGCGCGCTCGGCTGGGGTCAAATTCAGATCGCCAACGCAAATGTTGTAAAAATAGCACCCAAGAATAGTAGAAAAAAGTGGATGTTGGAATTATGTGATATTATGCTCGAGTTTTACCCGAAGGAAATAATAAAAATCGGAGAGCGAGTCGAGTACTTTAAAAAAATAAGAAAATTCTGGGAAAAAAAACAGGATTAGTATGGAGAATAAACGAAAACATCTTGAATTTATACAGAACATTGTCAGCCGAATGGCTGAAAATTTATTTTTCTTAAGAGGGTGGACTATTACTTTAATTGCCGCTTTGTTAGCTTTGTTTTCAAAAAATAATAGCCCCGATTATGTTTTTTATTTCTTAATTGTTCTTGTTTTTGTATTTTGGATTTTGGATGGATATTTTCTCTCGCAAGAAAGATCATATCGTGATTTATATAATCATGTTAGAAAATTGAAAGAGGAAGAAGTTGATTTTTCTATGGATATTAGCGAATATCAAAAATTAAAGAAAAATACGCTGATATATTCAATGTTTTCTCCAACTCTTTTAATTTTCTATCTGCCGCTTGTCGGCGCGGCAATTTATATTTTGTTTCAAATAAAATAAATATATGGCAACCAAAAGACAAGTATTTTATAGTTTCCATTACAAACCAGATTGCTGGCGAGCTTCCCAAGTTCGAAATATCGGAGCAATTGAGGGCAACAAGCCAGCACCGGATAACGACTGGGAAACAATTACTAGAAGTGGAGATGATGCTATTAAAGAATGGATTAAGGACCAAATGAAATATAGATCATGTACGGTTGTGCTTGTTGGCGAGAATACCGCAGATAGAAAATGGATAAATTACGAAATTGTAGAATCTTGGAACGCGGGGATGGGTGTAGTTGGAATATGTGTTCATGGCTTGAAGAATCAAGACGGATACACAGCGAATCAAGGCAAAAATCCTTTTGACTTTATTTCATACGGAGATAGTGGTAAAAAGTTATCGTCAATTGTAAAATGCTATAATCCGCCTGGAAATAACAGTAAAGAGAAATATGATTGGATTTCACAACATATTTCTATTGCAGTTGAGGAAGCGGTAGAAATTAGAAATAATAATTAGCCCGCCGCAAAAATTTCGTCAGCCCAAGCGAGGGCGGGGCGGAGCGGTCAAATTTCGCAATCCGGATTTTCGTCAAAGAAAGTTCGGATTTCGTCCAACAACCACCACTTTTTTAAGTTTTTACTTTGTCCCTTGTCCGCATTTTGTTCTCCCCGTTGGTTACAAAGACATTACTTATAGTTATACAGCCCCATTTACTATCATAGTAGGTTTGTTTTTGCTTGTTTATACTATATAAAATGGCTACTTTTGGCTATTAATGTTTTTAGAGAGTATGAGGATATTTTTATCTTGTTTCCCTTTACTATTAAGCTTTTTTTAGCTATTCTTATAGATAGTAAATATTCTTATGATTCTTAATCCCAAATTACACGAGCAGGCATCTTTGACTTTGGCTCCCAATGTCAATACTAAAAAATTGTTGCAAGTAATTTATCGTGTTCAGCATGGTCCGGTTAAAGATACATCAGATCAGCCTAAAATCAGGGTTTCTAGCGTTATTTCCCGCATGGCCTTTTTCTATGAAAAAATCCGTAATGTTGTTGAATATAAGGAAGAATATTTGCTTCGGAAAGAGGCTATTAAGCGAATTTTACGACGGGAAATTGTAATTGAGGGAGAAACCAAGGATTACCAATCTGCAGAAATTAGCGAGCGTGTATTAGCAGAATTAATTCGTGGCGGTTATCTGCCAAACAATCAACTGCCCATAACTCTCATTGATGAGGTGGCGGTTATTATTAAAAAATATTTGATCATTAAAAATATTGCTGCCCCTAGTATAAGCAAAGAGATTAGCAAGAATTTGACCAAAAGAGATTTAAGGGAGATTAGAGAAGAAATAGCCAAACACAATCAGCTAGTAGATTGGCTAATGGCAGTAGCGGCTAGTGAGATTGAAGCTCGCCTCTGCCAGGACCCAGTGCTGAATCAAGCCATTAAGAATCTTTATGATTATCTGTCGGCCAATATTCAATTGGTTGACCAGCAAGAATTAGCTAAGGATTTACCGATTCAAATTTATCTTTCAATTAACCGCAACTTTGCTAAGCTAGATGACGACATGTTATCTTTTATTTTATTGAAATACTATATTGCTGGTTGGCAAAGTTTGCCAGAGAGCCGTTGGCCGACAATAGCTAAAAATATTGAAAAAATTCGTCAGGCCATTAATAGTCAACTAAAGAATCCGCTAGCTGAGCCACTTAATAAAATTACTGGTCGTTACGCTGTGGCAACCTCTGTCTTGTTAGAACTTTTGCGTCAAGATCCGATAGGAGTTTATACCAACCTTAAAACTGACCCTAAATCATTTTCTAGACAGATTAAGAAAATTTGTGAAAAAAAATATACTAAAGCTAAAAAATTATTATGGCGAGCCGCTGTCCGCAGTATTATCTATATTTTTATTACTAAAGGTATTTTAGTTATTCTTTTAGAAGTTCCAGCTAATAAGTTGTTTGGGGCAAAGATTGAGCCATTGGCTTTATTATTTAATGCTCTTTTTCCCCCAGCCTTGCTGTTCTTCTCGGTTCTAGTTACCAAAGTGCCAGATGAAAGTAACACAGAAAAAATTATTAATCTAGTTAATGAACTATCTTTTGAAGAATATAGGCGTTCAGAGCCTATTCTATTAAGGATGCCCCAGAAGAAGACTAGTTTTCTCCGGCAGGTTTTCAATTTCTTTTATGGATTAATTTTTATTTTAACTTTCGGTGCCATCATATGGCTACTATCCATATTCCATTTTACTTGGGTTAGTACATTAATTTTTCTATTCTTTTTGGTGTTTGTCAGCTTTTTTATTATCCGCATCAAAAGAGCCACCAATGAACTTAGGGTTATAGAGGAGAGAGAAAGTCTGTGGCGCACCATTTTTGACCTTTTTAGTCTGCCAGTTATTTCAGTTGGTAAATATCTTAGTGAAAAGTTCAGTAAAATTAACGTTTTTGCCTTTTTTTTGGATTTTATCATTGAAACTCCCTTTAAATTTTTGGTAAACATGGCTGAAGATTGGACTAATTATGTCAATGAACGTAAAAATCAAATAAGTTAAATTTATGGCTGAAGAAGATAATTTATCCATTGAAGATTTATTAAATAATAAAGCATTGCAGCAAAAAGATTCACAAGCTGCTAAATTAGCGCGTCGTGAACAAGAATTACGTGAGCAAGCAATTGAGGATCAAGTGGCGGCCCAGGCGGCCCAGGCTGGCTTATTATATGTTGATTTGGTTGGTTTTCCTATAAGTCCTGAAGCGATTGTTTTATTAAACCAAGATGAAGCAGAAAAATTGCAAGCGGTCTGTTTTTACTATGAAGGGGGTAATATTAGAATTGGCACGACTAATCCCAGTGATCATTTGAATAGGAAGATAGAAGAATTAGAGAACCAGTATCATGTGAAAAGTAAACTTTACTTAGTTTCTCCACGTAGTTTGGAATATGGTCTCAAGGTTTATGATACCTTGCCTAAAATTAAACGATTGGAGGGAGTAGAAATTAGTCCGGCAGATTTAGCTCGCTATCAGGAAGAATTAAATGATTTTCAGACGCTTAATAGTAGATTACAAGAAGCTAACATAAGCCAGATTATGACCTTAATTATTGCTGCCGCCCTAAAGACAGTTAGTAGTGATGTTCATATTGAAGCTGAAGAAACTGAAATAGCGGTTAGAATGAGAGTAGATGGGGTTTTACAACATGTGGCCTCTATTTCTAAGAATCAATGGAAAAAAGTTTTATCTCGATTAAAGGTGCTAGCCAGGGTAAAATTAAACATAGAAAATAAACCGCAAGATGGCCGTTTTGATATTTTTCTTCCTAAAGAAAAAATAGCCGTTAGGGCTTCATTTTTACCAACAGCTTATGGTGAGAGCGTTGTTTTAAAATTACTAAGGCCCGAGTCAGCTGTTTTGCCTCTAGAGAGTCTAGGAATGCGGCCGGCAGTCCAAGCCACCCTGGAACGAGAGATGGTTAAACCTAATGGCCTTATTTTAACTACTGGCCCTACTGGTTCAGGTAAGACGACTACTCTTTATGCTGTTCTTAATAAATTAAATTCTCCCGATGTTAAGATTATTACCTTAGAGGATCCGATTGAATATGAATTAGAGGGTATGAACCAAAGCCAAGTTGATGAAAGCCGAGGTTATACTTTTGCCAATGGTCTTAAATCAATTTTGCGGCAGGACCCTAATATCATCATGATTGGCGAGATTCGCGACTTAGATACTGCCACTATTGCTATTCAGGCTAGTTTGACTGGTCATCTAGTATTCTCTACTCTCCACACCAATGATGCGGCTGGAGTACTGCCACGGTTAATTGATTTGGGAGTACAGCCATACCAATTAGCGCCAGCTATTAATGCTATTATTGGCCAGCGTTTAGTCCGTAAATTATGTCCTCATTGTCGGCAGGTCCATGAGCCAACTGAAGAGGAAAAAGAACAGATTAATAAGATTTTGGCGGTTATTTCTCCTAAGGCTAATATTGATGTGCCTCGGGAGTTACCAACTTTTTATAAAGCTGGGCCAGGTTGCCCCCACTGTTCCGGTTTTGGTTATAAGGGACGAGTTGGTCTTTTTGAGATTTTTACCATGACTGAACCAATGGAGGTTTTATTGAATGAGGGGGCGCCTTCGTTTAAGGTAATGCGGCAAGCTATTGAAGATGGTATGGTTACTATGCTCCAAGACGGAATCTTAAAAATGCTTGATGGCCAGACTTCGTTAGAAGAAGTTTTAAGGGTAGTAGGTAAGACGGATTATATTGATGATTTATATGATATAGTTGTCTCTCAGACATTAGGGCGCGGGTTAACCATTAAAGAGGCAGATTTGCAATTTGGTGAAGCCATAGCTAAAGATATTAATCAAGCAGGTACATTATTAGCTAATAAACCGACCAGTGAGATGCTCACCGCCATAATGGCTGGAGCTATTGCTAGTAAAGCTGCCGATGTTCATATTGACCCTATTGAAGGTGGTGTAAAGATTCGTTACCGTCTTGACGGTATTTTACACGATATTATTACCCTGGGATCAGAACACTATGTTCCGTTAATTGGGGAGATTAAGAATTTAATAGGTTTATCGCTTAGCACTAAACAGCCAACCTTTGATGGTCGTTTTAGTATGATTTTACCGCAAGAGCGAATGGATTGCCGTGTTTCTTTGATCACTGGCGGTTATGGGGAGACAGTAGTCATCCGTTTGCTATCCAGTCAATCTATTAGTTTGGAGTTATCCGATCTAGGTATTCGGGATACTTCTTTAGCCCTTATTAATGAGTCAGTTCATAAGACTAAGGGTATTATTATTACTACTGGTCCTACTGGTTCAGGTAAGACAACCACTCTTTATGCTTTACTTAGAAAATTAAATACCCCGGAGGTAAAAATTATTACTATTGAAGATCCCATTGAATATCATCTGGATGGAGTGATGCAGACCCAAATTGATTCAGCTGGTGGCTATACTTTTGCGGCAGCATTGCGTTCATTAATGCGTCAGAATCCTAATATTATTATGGTGGGTGAAATTCGTGATCCAGAAACGGCTAAAACAGCTATTGAAGCTAGTTTAACTGGTCATTTAGTGCTATCCACTATTCATGCCAATAGTGCGGCTGGCGCTATTGCTCGGTTTGCTGGGCTAGGCGTTGATCGGCCAATGCTGGCTAGCGCTCTGGAGTGCTCTATTGGCCAACGGTTAGTTAGACGTTTATGTCCTCATTGTAAAAAAGCCGTTGATCCATCAGAAGAAATTTGGAAGCAAGCCGAACCAATTTGGCAACATTTGCGTCAGCGGCCAGATTTAAA
>MWCM01000028.1 GCA_002070055.1 bacterium ADurb.Bin212
TGGAGCTGGGCCTCAATAGACAAAATTTGTCGTTCTTCTTCCTCTGACGACTTTCGACAATAGATGAAATACTTTTGCATTTTTACCTCCCTATATTTTGTCTATTAAATGCTTTCTGAAAATTACACCGATAATAGAAATCTTGCCAATTCGCCCAAAGGGCGATAAAACCGTCGGCTCTGAAGTATGAGCAAGTCATACTTTCTGTGCTATGCACAGCAACCGTATTTTACTGGACGGAAAGTTAAAAATGAATTTTGAAAAACAATACAATTTACTCTTGCAACTGCCAGCCGAAGCGCGAGCCTTTGGCTCGCGCGAGGCGGCTTCCGAACAATTAAATTCATTATGGTGGTGTGTTCTCGCTCAAGCTCGAACTATTTTTGAACAAAATTCTCAATAATTTAACTTGAGTTAATTGTAGCAAAAATTGCTCTAATTTCCCAGAGCAATTTATGCGTTTGTTTTAATGTTCCGCCTTCGCTCGCCCCGCATTTTGCGGGGCTTCGCTCGGCGTGTTCTTGTGCGGTCGCTGGAGGGGTTTGGGGAGGAAAGCGACCGCATACAAATAGGGCAGTGGAGAAAAAAAGGTTTCAAGGGAACCAATACAGAACCTACCTTTTATTAATTTATTTATGTATAATGAATTCATGGAATCAATAATTAAGGTAGAAAATTTGGTCAAAATTTATCACTCGGGTGGCAGTGATGTTAAAGCGTTGGATGATGTATCTGTCGAGGTAGCAGCAGGTGAGTTTCTGATGATAACTGGCAGAAATGGATCAGGAAAATCAACCCTACTACACCATATGGCATTACTCGACTTTCCAAACAGCGGTGAAGTTATTGTTCGAGGACGAAAAACCAGTCATTTATCAGAAAAAAAACGTTCCGAATTAAGACTTTGCCAATTGGGCTATATCTTTCAAGAATATGCCTTGATTTCGGAGCTTTCTGCGCTGGAAAATGTCATGCTTCCCGCAATGATGGTCGGCACTTTTAAAGAAGCCATGAAAAGAGCAGTTTCATTATTGAACAAAGTAGACCTTAACAATAAAGAAAAACGTCTCCCCTCGGAGCTCTCCGGAGGAGAACAGCAACGAGTTGCCATTGCCCGAGCGTTAGTCAACGAACCTAAAATTATATTTGCTGATGAACCAACTGCCAATCTAGACACCGTTGCTTCGAAAAAGGTGCTCGATATTTTCAAAAATCTTAACGAGAAGGATGGAATTACGATTGTGATGATAACACATGAAGAAGAAGAGCTAGTCTACGCAAGTCGCAAAATTCAACTCTCTGACGGGAGGCTAATATGAAAAGTCAAGCTAGGTTACCTTTTTATTTAACGCTAAAGTATTTGCAAAGAGGCCGAAAGTGGACACTTTTTCTAATACTATTCTTGATGTCAGTTGCTTTTGTCAATTTGATTTTTATGTCCTCACTGTTTAATGGAATTATTGAAGGCACTAACACTCAGATTATCAACACCATGACAGGAGATTTCTACATTACCCCTAAAACCGGGGATGAGTTCATTGCTAGCAAAGAAAAAGTACTGTCAGATATTCGTTCTGTTGATGGAGTTACTGGCGCAAGCGCACAGACCTATGTACCAGCTCAATTGAAATATAACGGGATATTTGGGGGTTGGCAAATTCTCGCAGTCAATCCCAAAAATGAAGCAGGAGTAACCGATATTTCCAAAAAAATCATTGAGGGATCTTACCTCGACGAGAATGACGATGATCAAATTCTGATTGGTAGACAAATCGCCGGTGGTGAAGGCGTAGAGCAAAATGCTTTTTCATTTAAAGGGGCTAGTGCTGGAGACAAAGTTGACTTGATTATTAACGGAGTCGCAAAAACATTTACTATAAAAGGCATTTTCCAGACCAAGTTTTTACCCTCTGATGAAAGAGCATTTATTACCGAAAATGCCCTCAATGATATAATGCCAGCGCTAGATGACCGAGCCAATAATATAACAATTAAAATCGCAGACCCAGCAGATGAACAGGCTGTTTTGTCGCAATTAAGAAGCAGAAATATTGATGGTGATATTTACACATGGAGAGAGGTAGCGGGACTTATGAAATCTGTTGGCGAAAGCTTCACTAGCATCAATATTTTAATGACTTTTGTTGGCGTTTTAATTGCCGCAGTAACTGTCTTTATCGTGATTTATGTTGATATTGTGAATAAAAGAAAGCAGATTGGAATTTTAAGAGCAATCGGCATAAAGCCCTACATTATTGTTTCGAGTTATGTAATATTATCGGCTGTTTATTCAGTAATCGGTGTTTTGATTGGCAGTGCAGTATTTTACTTTATTTTAGTACCGCATTATAATGCGCATCCATTTTCTTTGCCAATCTGTGACGCAACGCTTGTCTTGAGTGGCTCAGATTATTTTGTGCGCGCAGAAATGATAATGTGGGTGTCTGTAATATCGGGATTAATTCCTTCTGCTGTAATCACCAAAACAAAAATGCTGGATGCAATATTAGGAAGATAATCAAAAAAATAAAATCCTTTTTTTCTCCACTGCCCTATTTGTATGCGGTCGCTTTCCTCCCCAAACCCCTCCAGCGACCGCACAAGAACACGCCGAGCGAAGCCCCGCAAAATGCGGGGCGAGCGAAGGCGGAACATTAAAACAAACGCATAAATTGCTCTGGGAAATTAGAGCAATTTTTGCTACAATTAACTCAAGTTAAATTATTGAGAATTTTGTTCAAAAATAGTTCGAGCTTGAGCGAGAACACACCACCAAATTGTATTTAGTACAATATTTTTTACATTAGCGTCTTGGTATCTTTAGGAATGAAAGCGAGTCTTTTTTTACAGTGTTGATTTCCTTTGTTTTGTGGTATATTTAGTAAGTCATTTAGATAGCTTTGTTTTATATGTTATCGGAGGGGTATGGAGAGAGAGCACTATATAGTTGTTGAGGCTAGGAATGTAACCAAGCAGTATTCGTCTGTTTCCGAATCAATGGCCTTAAAGGAAGTTACCCTCAAGATTCGCTCAGGTGAGTTTATTATTCTTTTTGGGCCCTCTGGGTGTGGAAAATCTACCTTATTGAATATAATATATGGTTTAGAGCGTCCTACAAAAGGTGAAGTTTACTTGCGCGAAAAAAAACTTTTCGAAATGAGTGAGCGCGAACTTGACGAGGTGCATAGATACAAGATTGGGTATGTTTTTCAGCAATTCTCTTTTTTACGAAATTTAAATGTGCTAGACAATGTCTGCCTACCTAAGATGTTTATAGGAGAGCCCTTCAACTCAAGGAGGAAAAGAGCGATGCAGTTGCTAGAGGAGCTTCACTTGGATCAATTTTCCCGTCGTTACCCGCAGGAGTTATCTGGAGGGCAACAGCAGAGGGTGGCTTTGGCGAGGAGTCAAATCAACAATCCAAGGATTATGTTTTTTGATGAGCCAACGGGTAACTTAGATAAAAAAACAGGTCTCCATGTCATGAACATGATACGTAAAATGAATCGCCACAGCAAAAAAACAGTAGTGATGGTTACTCACGATCCGAGTTATTTAGACTACGCACACAGGGTCATTTATATGCAGGACGGCCAAATAATTAAGGAAAAAAACAACCATAGATTAATGTTTTTGACAGCGCCCAAGGAGTCTAAATGATTGCTGGGCTTATTGATTACTTATTTTTAGTAATTAAGCAATTTTCAGCTAGAAAAATGCGTACGTTCTTGACTATGCTGGCAATAGGCGTGGGGGTGGGATCTATGTTTTTGCTGGTTTCATTTGTTCTAGGTCTCCAAGATTTAGTTCTTCATCGAATTGCGCCGGTTGAGACACTTTCGACGGCTGATATTTCTCCAGGAAATCTATCATATATTAATGACTCGTCTTTTGAGCAAGTTGCTAAAATGCCGCTTGTTAATGCTGCAGTCCCTATTATATATTTAAGTGGTCAGGCGTCTGATGATGGGGGTAAGGCATTTGCTGATATAAGCGTGAATGCAACTACGCCTGATTATATTAAATATGACGGAATTGCTGTCAAAGAGGGCAGGAACTTCCAGCAAGGACAGGGCGAGTGCTTGATTACCAGGGCGGCAATTCAGCTTTTCTCTGAACCAGAAATGTTGGGGAAATATTTGAACATCAGAGAACTTATTCCCGCTAATAGTAACATTGCAAATACAAGCATTCCGCGGGTTGACGGAGAGGTTAAAGTAGTGGGAGTTTTGGATAATGATGAGGTCCCTGCAGTTTATATTGACATTGAAAAAGTAAAGAATGTTGCTCCGGAGCTTAATCTATCTGGAATAAAAATTAGTATTTCAGATGTAAGTCAGATAAATAATCTCAAAGAGGATATAGGGGAGATTGGCTTTGAGGCGGACGCCGTCTATGATATGGTCGAAGAAACTTCGAAGCTATTTAATTATATCCAGGCTGGTTTTTCACTACTAGGGGTAATCGGATTATTTGTTGCAACAATCGGAATGTTCAATACTATGACTATTTCTCTTTTGGAGAGAACGAGAGATATTGGTTATATGAGAGCTTTTGGTGTGAGTAAACAAAGTGTAAGAAGCATTTTTTTAACAGAATCCGCCCTCATTGGTATGGGTGGTGGCTTTTTGGGCATAGTAATTGGATTGATCGTTTCGATAATAATAAATAGTTCATTTAGATTTTTGGCGTTAAAGGTCGGAAGCGAAGGGTTTGATTTATTTATTTTTAAGTGGTGGATAATCTTAGCTACACTAATTTTCTCAATATTGATAGGCTTGATTACCGGAATTTATCCCGCAAAGCGTGCATCGAAAATTTCACCACTTGAATCAATTAGATATGAATAATAAATACTGCTATTATATAAAAAAAGAAGGGGTGAACAATTTGCTGAGGCGTATTTTTTTCCTCCTTGCTATTTTTTGGGTGCTTACTGAATTTGGTTTGCGCTCTGATTTGGCTTTTGCTTCATTGCGGTCATCATCAGATAATTACCAGATGGGCAATGTTAATTTTGGGCACCAAATGTTTATATCAACCACAGAATATTCTGCCCCGTTAATCTTGGGTTCCGGTCCGGAGGTTGTCGAAATAAGTCCTTTCTCAGCTAAAATCAAGTGGTTTACAGACAAGCCTTCGTCTTCGTCTGTATTCTTTGGAACGCAGAGTGGAGTCTATGATACTGAATCCTCCAAGGCCTATGATAACGAAACTGTTCATATAATCGAATTGAACAATTTAGATCCCAAGGTTAGTTATTTTTATATAGTTAGATCCAAGGATTCAGCTGGTAACATGGGCCAATCTGAGGAAAAAGAATTTAAGACTCCACTTCCTAATCCTGTTGTCAATAATCTTGCTATTGATGCAATAGAAGAAAAACAAGCTACTGTTAAATTTGGAACAGATTATTTCGCAATTTCGACTGTAGATTGTATAAATCCAAATAATCTTGAGAAGATAACTGTGGGAGAGCCAGGTTTTGCCAAGGATCATGAGATTATTCTTAACAATCTTGTTAGTGACCAGCTTTATTCTTGCAATATTGTTGCTCGTGATGAAGAGGGCAATGAGTCGAACACATCAAGTATAGAATTTCGAACCCTGAGAGACGCTAGCTCTCCTATAATAGAGAATGTTAAATTTGACTTCAGTGTAGACTCTAATAAAAGTAAGGTTCGCGGAACTATTGCATGGAAAACGAACGAAGATTCAGCTTCAAGAGTAAAATACAAAGAGAATGGTTCGGACGAATTTATAGTGAGCGAGGAAGTTCCGGATTTAGTGAAAAATCATTTTCTTGTTATTCCTGATCTAAATCCTCAAACAACATATAAAATCGTTGCTGTATCAAGCGATAGTGCAGGCAATCAGGGGGTGAGCGAAGAGTTTGTTGTATTAACTCCAAAGCAAAAAAGAACTTTTCTCCAGATAATCATTGAGAATATACAGCAGATTTTTGAACCATTCGGGAGGCTCTTTGAATAAACAGATGCTCAAAATAACAACTTTTGCAGTTTTCATTCTAGCCGTATTTATTTTTTTGGTGCAACCTTTGTTTGTTCGCGCTGCATTTCTTAATCAAATACCTTTTTCAGCGACCCTGCTATCTACAGATGGTCATCCTGTTAGCGATGGGGAGTACAGTCTTGTTTTTCGAATATATAATTCTGAGAAGAACGGTCAGCCTCTTTGGCAGGAGGAGAGGGTTGTAGATACAGAATCAGGAAACTTCAGTATAATGCTCGGTTCTGTTAATAGTTTTGACGATGTTGATTTCAACCAAGTTTTATATCTAGCATTTAAGGTCGGTAGTGACCAAGAGATGTCGCCAAGGACGCGTATCGGCGCCGTTCCTCAAGCAATTATCTCCGCAAACGCCTCAGGCCTTTCCTCTTCTGGAGATGGAGCCGTTATATCTTCTGACGCTTCAATTGTGCCCAGTGTAAGTGGCTTAGAGTTGGGATCTTCACAAAACCCTTGGAAAACACTTTATGTTGAAAATGTTAGTGGTCTGGTGGTTACTGGAACCTCTGCTGAATCTTTTACAATAAACGATGATGCCCAGAAGGATGAGTCGTCAGTGCTAAAATTTGGAAGGGGGTTGGTACAGGCGGGACTCAAGTGGGACTCAGTATTAGATAGATTTAATCTTTTTTCTAATGTGAGTTCGAATGTATATGCGGGACTAAAAGTCGATGAACTAATCCTAAATGATGCTCTTGCAATCAACTATGGTGGGACGGGCATATCATCAACTCCTAGCGCTGGACAACTTCTTATCGGAAATGGTTCGGAGTATAGCTTGTCAACATTGACGGCGGGACAAAACGCAATTATAAATAATGGCTCTGGATCTATTACGATAGGAGTATCTGACTCTCCAAGTTTTACCACAGTTAACTCTCTGTCTTTAAATTCTCTCGATGATGGATTTATGATAACTGGCGGAACTATCCCTAGAACCTTGACCATTTCTGGACCGGGAATTACATTAACGGGTGGCAATAACCATCTATATGTTACTGGCGACAGTACAGTTAATCAAAATCTTACCACAGACTCATCACCATCCTTTACGTCACTTTCGCTTACCGGTGAAGTACGGTTGATTGAGCAGACTGAAGGTGGGACTAACTACGTTGGATTCAATGCTCCGGGCGAATTATCCTCAAATTTAATATGGACACTTCCGAGCGCTGACGGAGATACTAGTCAAATTCTCTCTACAGACGGTGGAGGTGGTTTGTATTGGCAGGATATTCCTGGCGGCTCAAGTTCTGCTCCAGTTAATGGAGAATATATAGTTCTATCCGCAAACGAAACTTTAACACAAGAGAGGATTTTGGTTGGTAGTGATAACCAAATTTCCATAACAGACAACGGCGCAAATGATTCAATAGTCTTGTCATTGCCCCAAAACATCGCCACCACCTCATCACCAAGCTTTGCCGGCCTAACGCTAACGGATCTTTCCGGCAT
>MWCM01000029.1 GCA_002070055.1 bacterium ADurb.Bin212
CATACTGAGTCTTTAAGCCCATATTTTCGATTTGCTTACGAATTTCCGGAACACTGTCCTTTGAATCCACTTCTACTTTTGCCTGATTATATTTGCTAGCTCCGTATTTCTTTAAGACCGAAGAATTCGTATAAGCTTTTGGCGCAGAATCATCATTTATAACACCGACAATCTTAAAAGGTTGTGAACTTAAATTGAGGTTTTCATCCTTATCTATGATCTCCTTTGGAATAATCACGTCTAAACTAACTGTCTTTCCAATGGATTCACTTTGAGTTAACCCGAGGAATGAGAGCAACTTACTATTAACTAGTATCTCATCTCCACTTTCAGATAGAAGGGCTCCTTTGATCGGATTGATGCCGGACTTGTTTAAGTAACCCAGGTCGCTACCGTAAAAAGAAATATCCATAGAATTATCGTCTTTGACAACTCTTCCACCGACACCGGTAATACCGTAAACGTCTTTCACCCCAGATATATTCTTGATTGACGACATAGTGCTCTCTGAAAGATTTATTATCTGCGAGTTACCAGTTCCAACGTCCAGCAAAAGAAAAGCATTTCCACCTGTAACCTCTTTTGTCACAAGACGCTCAATACCAAAGGCAAAAGAAACTAAAAATACAATCGCTGAAATACTAATTACGATACCAAAAAGAGTAAGAAGGGTTCGCAAACGATGAAGCCTAAGGTTTCTGATCGCAAACTCTAGTATAAACAAACTATCCATGATGAACCTCCCTCACAACCTCACCGTCTTTCATTTCTATTCTTCTAGTACCCATATCCCAATATGATTGATTGTGTGTAACTAGAATTATCGTCTTTTTCTGATGTTGATTGTATTGAGAAAAAAGCGCCATCATCTCATCAGAAGCAGTACTATCAAGATTTCCTGTGGGCTCATCTGCAATAATAATCCAAGGGTTAGAAACCGTTGCTCGAGCGAAATTTATCTTTTGCTGCTCACCGCCAGAAAGTTGCGTTGGTCTTTGGTGTGATAGATGGGATATTTTCAATTCATGCATATGCTTTTTAGCCCTAGCAACGGCTTGGTGTTTTTTAACACCCTCGATAATTAAGGGCATTGCAACATTTTCGATCACATTCAAAGATTTTATCCAATAAGGCATTTGATGAATTATGCCCATCTTTTTTGATCGAAACTGCCCCCGGTTATCTTCACTCATCGAGAATATATCTTCATCCCTGACAATCACTTTGCCGCTTGTCGGCTCATCGATACCCGAGATAATATTTAAAAGTGTTGATTTTCCACAGCCTGAATGACCAAAGATAATCAAAAAGTCTGTTGATTTTATCTCAAGGTTTATATTCTTTAATGCAGCAATTTTTCTCGTTCCTAAATCAAAAGACTTGTTTATCTCCGAGGCAATAATTACTTTTTCATGATTTATATTATTTTTTTCCAATCCAAATGCCATTTATGTTTTCTTATTTAATTAAATTACCCATCCAACCGAATACATTTTGCAAAGCATTTACAATGATTGATAAGGCAGATTTTGACACTTCTCCAGTGATTACCGTATTATCGCCACTCATTGAAATATTCCCGGCTTGGTCGGCCGACACCACTCGAAGATGATATGGCTTGCCAGGATCCAAGTCCGCGATTATTACCAAGTGATGATTTTTAAAACTTCCATCAAGCGATGTTTTTCTTGTGTACTCTTCGCCTGCTATACCTTCTCCGTACTCAATCTGCGACGTTGCCGGCTCATCCGTTTTCCATGAAACCGCAATCTGTGCCTTGTTGTCAGACTGGCTCCCCACGTTTGATGACTCAATAACTATATTTGAAATTCTTGGCGGCCTAGTATCATCAGGCGTGCTATATGTTGTTTTTTCAGATTCAACCAAATTTCCAAACTGATCTCGACCGGCAGCATAGACTGTATAAACACTATTATCTGCAAGATCTGAAATAACAATTTCATGATCGGTTACCAAATCAGAGGCAGCTTTTTCCTCAAATTTTGTCCCATCGACACTGTATTTAATTGCTGATGTTGTTGGGGCATTTGTTCTCCAAGTAACCTTTAGCGTAGTAGAAGGCGCATCTTTAACAGGCTCTATTCCAAACTTGGAGATTTCCGGCATTGGTAATGTTGAGAAAGAGTCTTCACTTCTCAACTCATTACCTTCAGAGTCCTCGCCAACGATTCTAAAGAAGTAAAAAGTTCCTGGTTTTAGATTTGTTAAAGCCATGCTGTGGCTTGTTGTTTTGCTATCGGAACTTTCAGAGATAATAGTCTCCGTATTTACATCCTCGCCATATCGAAGAATGAAATTAGCAATAGCGGTACTCTTGAAGTTTATAATCGCTGATGTCTGGGTAACATTGGTAATCTGAATATCATAGACATTTGGGGTATTTGCTGTCTGAATCTTCTTTTCTTCGCCGATAAACACATTGCCGTCTATATCAACAGATCTTATAACGTATGCGTACTCCCTTTGTGATCGAAGTCCAACAACTTTAACCTCATGGGAAGTTGTTTGTTCGGTCTGTCCCTGCTCTGAAACAAAGGTGTTACCGTCTTTGATCTGAACGAATGAGGAACTTGGCCTATCGGTTGCCCATTTAACAGCGATCGAAGTCGGATTGATTGTTACATCCGGACCGCTGACTAGATTTGGCGGAGTTGTATATTTGCCTGTCGGAGTCACAAATACTATCTGTGAAACTTCGGTCGTTCCGGTAGTATTTTCTGTCTTGATTCTATAGAAATATTTTTGACCCACAGTAACAGCCGTATCATAATAGGCGAAGGACATTGTTGCTGAGACTTGTGTAAAATCAACGCCATTTGTCGATTTTTCAACCAGATAATTCTTAAAATTATCCTCATCAAATTCAAGCGGCGCTTGCCATCTGACCAGTACGGCATAATCGGATAGATTTCGATCTGAAACGTCATATCCCCTGACATTCGATGGGGCTTTTGGCGAAACAAAGGTAATTCCTGGTACTTTTACGCCAGAAAAATTAACCCAGCCCAAATCTTCACTCCAAGCGTAACCGGAAAAATCGCCATTTATGCTAATGGTGACACTACTATTATATGGCGAAGAGTTAAAATTGATTAAACTACCGGTCGAAAGAACTTTTGCTTTGCCTGACACTTTGCCTGATACCTGATCGACAGCAACAGGGCCATCGCTATTGTCCTGGCTACCAAAAGCAACCCAGCCCAAGTCCTCGCTCCAAGCGTAACCGGTGAAATTCTTGGAGATATTATCAATAGCGACATTGCTATGATAAGGCGCTGAGTTGAAATTAAAATCACCATTTGAGTTTACAAGCGTAGCTCGTCCAGACACAGAGATTGGAACCTCGGATTGCTCGGAAGGAGGTTCGTTCGCGAAAGACCGCTGACTTGGATTAGCGTAGAAGAAAGAAGACAGGGCAACAGCCACACCCAAAATAGAAGCGGTTAAAGTCGAATAATGGACATGTCTATGATAAGGCTTTAAATGCCACTTATAATACCAGGTAAATCTATCCCTAAGTTTTAAGTGCATTGGCTGGAAACACCTAAAAAGCGTCTTTGTACTCTTCTGCACTTTGGCGATTTCATCTTCGAGATACTTATTAAATTTTTCTTGGTATGTTTCCTTCATTCCCCTCACACTAACCGATGGCCTATATCAAAAACGGCTAGATTTCCTATTTTGTTTAATTATATAACAGCTAAAAATATTTAACAACCTTTTACTAATTTCCTAAATTGTTTCAAGCGAATTTAAAAATTTAATAAGATATCGGTCATCCATCAAGCTTCCCTTTCCGACATGAGTATATCTTGGATACTTCTCTATCATCTCTCGTCTTAGCCAATAACTATTTGCCCAAATAGCATGTGCCAAGTAGGAGGCCATTACCTGTTTTCCCTTTTTTCGACTAAGCTTTGTCATTGCTTCCATTTTTATTTTCCAATCTCCGACTACCCTTTTTCTTATTAATACATAGTCAGGTCTTACAACATAACCGACAAAGTCAATGCCACTAGAAACAGGACGGATAAACTGCTTTTCAGGATGAACGGTCATGGCGAGCTTTTCTTCTACAAATTTGGTTAGTTCGGATCGAAAATATTCTAGTTTCTCCCTGTCTCGGTCAAGAATTATAAAATCGTCAACATAACGCAGATAGTATTTGGCTTTGAGTTTATGCTTTACAAACTGGTCAAGCTCATTCATATAAACATTGGCAAAAAATTGAGAGGTTAAGTTGCCAATCGGCAATCCTTTTCCTCTCCTTACGGTAAATAAGGATTTTTCTCTGGGTAATTTATCGAAAAGACTCGGGCGACTTTGAATTTTCGGGGGTATATCATGAGCGCAATCATGAAATATGATCGTTCTGGTCAGCCACAGAATTTCTTCGTTTTTTATCTTTTTAGTAATGAGACTATAGAGAATTTCCTGGTCAATACTGGTAAAGAAACTCTTTATATCCATTTTTAGGTAGTAATTTTGGCGCAAAGCGCCATCTCTCTCTCTCTCTCTCTCTCTCTCTCTCTCGAGAGCTTGTGCGAACTTCTTTAGCCGGAACATCGCTTGGTGAGTCCCTTTGTCCTTCCTGCAAGCCCAGGAATCATGAATGAATATTCTCTCAAAATATGGAGAAAGATAATTATACAAAAGATGATGAACAACACGGTCTCTAAAATCGGCAGCAAAAATCTCCCTGACCTTTGGTTTCTCTACGACAAAAGCAATCGATCTGCCTGGACGATAAGTTCTTGATACCAATTCTTTTTCAAGTGCAAAAAGATTAATCTCTAAATCCTTATAAAACTGAAGGTGATTTAAGGTATTCGCTTTTCGTTTCTTGCAATCAAGATAGGCGTTGTATAAATTTTCGAACGTAAACCAAGTTTTCACAATTTTTTATTAATCTGTTAAAGATATAAAGTTGATCAGAAAATGGCAGGCCTCACTTCCTCACGCAACGCACCTGGTTGCTGTTCGTGGACTTATTGTTGTTGTTCGTGTTGCCATTGTTCAAGTTCACTCGCCAGGCCTCTGTGGCAGAGTTCTCAGTAGCTGACCAAAAGCCGTTGGAAGGGCAAACTGTTTACTACCGACTTTCATTGCTCGGCCTTTCAGCTTAGACAAACCAAGTAGAAAAGCTTTCTGTTATTCCACATGGGAGCGGTAGCCCGTAGTGAGACAAAAGCACTGCTAAACAGAAGCGATTCAAGTCTAACAGTTCCATACCCCTGCCTTTTTCTAATCAATTTTATCTTCGGTCAGAAAATGGCAGGCCTCACTTCCTCACGCAACGCACCTGGTTGCTGTTCGTGGACTTATTGTTGTTGTTCGTGTTGCCATTGTTCAAGTTCACTCGCCAGGCCTCTGTGGCAGAGTTCTCAGTAGCTGACCAAAAGCCGTTGGAAGGGCAAACTGTTTACTACCGACTTTCATTGCTCGGCCTTTCAGCTTAGACAAACCAAGTAGAAAAGCTTTCTGTTATTCCACATGGGAGCGGTAGCCCGTAGTGAGACAAAAGCACTGCTAAACAGAAGCGATTCAAGTCTAACAGTTCCATACCCCTGCCTTTTTCTAATCAATTTTATCTTCGGTCAGAAAATGGCAGGCCTCACTTCCTCACGCAACGCACCTGGTTGCTGTTCGTGGACTTATTGTTGTTGTTCGTGTTGCCATTGTTCAAGTTCACGTTCCAAGCATTCGTGGCAGAGTTCTCAGTAGCTGACCAAAAGTTGTTGGAAGACGTACTTCCTGCTATCGACTTTCTTTACTCAATTTTTCATCTCCGGCAAGCGGAGTAGGAAAATATTAATCTATCCCCCACACTAAATTATTATAAACAGCCTTCGATCCTTTTCTTAAGTTGAGAATAAGCTCGACTTCTCAACTTAAGATTGCACTCTCTCTTTTTGGCATCACTTTTATCCTTGTATGCCTCGTAGTAAATAAGTTCAAAAGGTGTCCGGTATTTAGTCGATTTATTTTTACCCTCGTTGTGTTCCTGGAATCGGCGTTTTAAATCGCTGGTATAACCGATATACAAGTCGTGATCTTTCAAACTTTTGAGAATGTAGAGATAATACATGCTTACATGCTTATATTATAATGATTTGGTGTGGGGGGGCGATAGCCGTAGTGAGACAAAAGCCCTATCAGATAGACTTGGACAATCAAATCCAATAGCTCCAAACCCCTGCCTTTTTCTGACCAAATTAGTTTTTAATGTTCTTTTTCCGACCAGGTTTTCCAGGCCGTTATTTGTTTGGAAATCTTTATTAACCAAGCAAATATAAAACCATAACTTTTTATGCTAAGCACCTCTAAATCTCGAAGCATTCTGGTTTTGATCTTTATTAGCTCAATACAACTTTCAGCCTTCTTTAGATACTGTCTTTTATCAATATTATCATTTGCCAATATGATTTGATCTAAAAGAAGAGAAGTCTGCTCTTTTATCTCCTGGCTAAGCCCATATTTGATATCTTTTGGGAAGCCTCTAGAAAGTTTGAAAAAATGTAAATTAAAATCGTACACATCTTTAAAAATCGGCAGATGTTCATAACGAGCCATGAATAAAAAATACCCTCCTATATATAGTATTAATTTAAAAGCTAACTAAATAACGAATTAGTTCGGAAATATCCGCTTAATTAATTATAGATTCTAAACCTTAATTTTTTATTAAATTGAGTTAAAGATGTTCTTAAGTTTTTCTATCGACCGCTTTCGGCGGG
>MWCM01000030.1 GCA_002070055.1 bacterium ADurb.Bin212
TATTAATTATTCCAAAGAACTATAAACTCTCCCCCACTAACAAAATACACAAAGATTAATTATTTGTCGATATAATAAAAGAGACTTCACAATTTACGCAAAACCCAAATGCTATTTTAAATTCGCGCCGATAAAGTAGTAGCCAATATTGTCGCTACCAATTACTTTGTCCACTGCAAAACTCTCTCTCGTAACCGTCATACCAACCTCAGTAGCAACACCTTTACAAAAATCTGGAGATACACCTTTAGGAGGAGAAACGTAACTCTTACCAAGACTGGTATAGTTACCTCTGTCAAAATTCTCCATCCGAGCCGCCAGGACATAAGACACTTTTGTCGAAAGGAAAGTATAATAATAAGCCTCAGTGTCGGTCTCTTGCCAAATTGGTTTATTGGTGCTGCCATCAGAAACATTATTAATGGGATCAACCACTACTGGGGTCGATATATGCTTACCTAGTTTGTTTACGAGTTGATGGCTCCATCTACTACTATTGACCGACCTGATTCTCGAAACACATGGATCAGTCACGGTCGGGTCCACACCATCTTCAACATCTACTCTTGGATAAACCCTGTTTTCATCATAAAATAGCTTTACCGCTGAAGATATCGCTCCTAAATCACCAATGCGTTTAGAATCCCTTGCCCGCGCTTGGGAATTCCCATAAGCAACCAAAATAACCGTTGCCAAAATACCCGTTATGGCTATTACTATTAGCAATTCAATTAATGTGAAGGCTTTTTTGTTCATTTTTTTACCACTATTTATCAATATTATAAAATCGTGTTGTAACGGAAGTTTGTAGCTCAATTCTTGATCTAAATGCCGGTGCCAAATCATCATAATTCTCCGATTGCGCAACTAGTCTAATCTTCACAAAAGGCTGTTGTTTTCTGGTGGCACTTTCCACCTTTGGCGTATATCCGGCGAATTGAACCTCCACATCAGTACCAGTCGAATTTATATTAGACGTTGCGCCCGCGTCGCTCCACGGCACTCCGCCCCTAAGTGGCAGACCAGTGTGGGCTAAGTCATAGGAACTTAAATACTTTACTTCTGACCGACTAAAGCTACCGTTATTTAACCTATACAAAACCACCTTTTCTCTGTCTTTCTGAGCGATCAGCAAAGCATTGTTATTTTGATTGAAAACTACATCTGCATTGTTCTGAAAAGAGGTGTTAGGGACGCACGATGAAATACTTGGGGCCGAACACCTTAACACTACAACTTCCCCCGAAATCCACGGACTACCAGGAGCACCTCCTCTAATAAGTTTGATGTCTCCATTTGCCATACGGATATCTTGCGAAAGCATCTCCATTATTTTTCTGGCAGTTAGGGAGGTTTTGCGCATCTCACCCAACTTATTATTATAAGAAGACGCCCATGTAAAAGTAGCGGTTGTAATAAGCATTACAATCGCAAAAATGCTACTTGCTATCAACAATTCTAATAATGTAAAACCCTTACGCATATCAAAACCCCTGTCTGGAATTGGTTAATCTGGTTTCTAAAACTATACTTTTGTCGGAATTCTTAGATTTCCAACGGACTGTTACCATTACTTTGCAACCCAATTTGCCAATTGAAGGAAAAGCGCCATTGAGGCTTATTCGAGGAAGAAAATCTGATGTCGAGGCCCCTTGGTTTAAATTAGTTATGACAATTCCACGCTCGAAATTTGTTCCATCTATGGTAATATTGGTCAAGCTTTCCTGACCACTAAGATACAATAAGGCTCTTTGTCTGTCTGCAATAAGATGGTTGGGTATATAATAATTTTTCATAGCAGTAAAACTGCTATCAGTTGAATCGCTTCCGACTAAAGTGTTCCACTTTGTATCCGGATTGCCATCGATATAATTTGTGTCTCTTATCTGCCTAACTAGCTCTATGCCCTCTTGTGCTAAATATGTAGCTTGGGCACGCTGTTGCAAAAGCACACTGTTATCCACAGCGTTTCGTGCTACCACCGTTAAGGCGCTCAAGATAATTATAATAATTACTCCGGATAATAACACCTCCAGCAATCCAAACGCTTTTTTCTTTTTAAGTTGACAATATTCTCTCAATCTTCTTCTACCTCCACTCTAAACGGGTATCTAAATATGGTAATTTTGTAGCTATCGCTGCCACCGTTTTTTGTTAAAGTTAATTCAGACCTCGTATAATTTCTGTCACAATTATAGGAATCATCTTCAAATGGGCAAAAATATACACCGTCGCCATTAGGATCGTTTATTAATCTAATTTGCATGTCGCTAAAAGGGAAACCCGAACCAGGACTATTTGTGTATAAGGAATTGTTTATAGAATACCCAGCATAAATTACACTTTCGGAGTGTGTAAATATATTGCTTGGGTTAGTAGCATTCCAACCTCGGCAATTTGCTCCGTTTATATCCCCATAACAATCAGGAGCATACAATCCCTTAAATAAAGAAATCTGATCAGATTCGGGGTACCTTAAGCCAATCATAGAGCCATCCAAATTATTCTCTGGTGATACCGTGGCGCTGTAGGCTTTCTCGATAATATATTTTATCTCCTCTGCCTTGGCGGCAGTATCTGACCTGTCTGAATATGAATCAAATGCCGGAATTGCCACAACTGCCATAAGCAAAATTATGGATATGGAAATAAGCAATTCAATTAAGGTAAAAGCGTTTTTCATTTTGCGATCTTAGTATTTACACATTAACGAAGAGATATTATCTCCAGCATAGCCTATACCGTCTGAGCCATAAGAAATAATTGCACGAATTGGTATTGTTCCAGATACAGGATAAGTATGACCATGGCACGCATCGTCATTAGTTCCAATATCAGATTGAGTACATATATAGTCACTATCTAACCAATATGTTCTGCCCCAGGGATCCTGCGATGGAACCTGGTCAGCATACGGTCCGCTCCAGTTCAAATATTCGTTAGGCGAGTCATCGTTTATCATCAGACCGAGTTTTTTATTTAAATCGGTAGCATTTCCTCCTCCGGAACCCAATTCATATGCTCCAGCATCATTAACTATTGGTACTTCAACATCCCCAGAATATAATCCGTTCCTGCAGTTATAGCCTATATGAAAAGGATATTCCTTTGTGTCTATTACCATCATTTTTATTGCTGAGGCGATTGAATTAACGTCGCTTTTTGCTTGGCTGATGCGCGATCTTTCTTGAACATTGTTATAAGATACCAAAACGATGGTAGACAGAATGCCAATTATGGCTATTACTACTAGAAGCTCAATTAACGTAAAAGCTCTTTTTCTAATCACTGTCCCTCCTAATACATATAAATGTAACCCAAATACCAACTTAAAATATAATCTCCTGCCAATAAAGAGATAAGAGATGAAATTATTATGAACGGTGTAAATGGCAAAGATTGCTTAATGGATGTTCTTTTGAGCAACATTAAAAACAAACCG
This sequence comes from bacterium ADurb.Bin212, assembly GCA_002070055.1. Classification (GTDB taxonomy): domain Bacteria; phylum Patescibacteriota; class UBA1384; order XYA2-FULL-43-10; family XYA2-FULL-43-10; genus MWCM01. The sequence continues at coordinate 3,443 of MWCM01000030.1, forward strand.
TAAACAGAACCGATAATAAACGATAAAAATATCATAAGAAGTGCTTTCTGTCCGCCTAAAATTGCACCTAGCGATGCGCCAATAAATACATCGCCAAGCCCCATCCATTTTTCTTTTGATATAGCAACCAGTAACCCCAGCACTGCCCCACCAGCAATTACTCCCCAAAGCACATCGATTGGGTGGTATCTAAAAAATATCAAGCCAGTAACTAAAGAAAGAATAACCAAGCTCCAAGAAAATACGTCAAGTACATATTGCGTTTTTATATCATAAACAAAAACAACTACCAATATCGAAAAAATAAGAGCATACAAGCCAACCAACCAATACTGCCCAAAATACCAAGCAAGAAGTGCAAAAATTATGGCTGTGGATAATTCAACCAATGGATACTGCCAAGAGATAGTTTTTTTACAGCTCCTGCACCTGCCTCTTAGCAACACAAAGCTAAGCACTGGCACCAAATCATACCAGGGTATGTTTTTTTTACAATGACGGCAGTGAGATCGGGTATTAACAATGCTTTTTAGGTCATCAATACGATAAATAACGACATTTAAAAAACTGCCTACTGCTAAACCTATTATAAACATTAAAACAATCCAGTATGCCACAATTATTCCATTTTTAAATTATCTGCTAAGCCGAATCCCGAAATAATCGGGACTCGATTAGCAAACAATTAGTCGCTAGTTAAACCATAAGTGTAAGCAGGATCAGATACAGGCACAGCTACATCTGCACCATTTACCGAAATATTTCCGGCATCTACATCACCAGTCTCTGAATCATTGGTGTTCTCCAATGAACAGATAACGGCGAAATCGGTAGTGGTGTCTTCTGTGGTGTATTGATATTCAGGACGGCCAGCACTTGGATCAACCGGAATCTCTTTGATGTAATTACCGGTAACCAAGTCCCCCAAAGTGGCATCTGCATCTGCCCATGCGGCTGCAGTAATGTATGCCTCGTTGTTGTCCGCTTGATACTGTGCTAGAGCGCCCTTGATGGCTCTCATATCACTCTTGCGGCTTGCATCCCTAGCTTTTGCTCTGGCACCGTTAACTGCAACAAGCACCATAGCAGCCAAGATGCCAATGATGGCAATAACCACCAAAAGCTCAATTAATGTAAAACCTTTTCTTTTCACGATTTCCTCCATATAAATAATTCTTTATCTTGCTCCCACAACAACACCGTTAGATTGATCAATAATAATATCCGCGGAAGCTCCACCAGCTGCTGCAGTAAGGTTCGAAATACTATTACAACCTGCAGTACCACACAAAGCTGTAATTCCAGCTGTGGTAACTGTTCTCCTGAGTGTGGTGGTGTAGCCAGCTAAATTGGGATTCAACCACTTCGCCTGTGCTGGTGGTTGCACGGCTGGAGTGCCAACTGCTAAACATACATCCTGAGTTGCAACCGAAGCTCCCAAAGCATAAGGCGCCACATGGTTGTTGTCAGCAGCATCCCTACAGACAGAAACAGTGCTAATAACTCGATTTAAACTTTCAAGTGCTGCCGATCTCTGTGCTCTTGGCCTAGCATTTGCTATGGAAATCAAAATTATGGTTGCCAAAATGCCGATAATGGCGATAACTACTAGAAGCTCAATTAATGTAAAACCTTTTCTTTTCATTTTTCCTCCATTAATTACTACAGTCTTGATCGACCCCTCCTTTACGGCAAGACCGGAAATATTTTAAAAGATTTCTGCTTGTTACGCGTTGCAACCAGAAATCATATTTCTTATTGAATTTGAGCCAAAGAATATATTGGCACCAAAACAGCAAATATCAAAAAGGCTACGCCTGCGCCCACAATAACCAGTATAATAGGCTCAATTAACGACGAAATTGATTTAATGCGGGTAGCTGATTCATTTTCGTAATACTCCGCAACTTTAGCTAAAATTTGGTCCAATTTACCTGTTTGCTCACCCACAGCCACCATTTGGCCGATAAATTTGGGGAAATATTCATTTCTTTGCATAGGAGTAGATAAAGGTACGCCCCTTTCTACCTCTACTACCATATTATTTATCTCTTCCTCTAAAACCATATTGTTTATAGTACTGGAGATTATTTTTAGTGCATCTAAAAGTGGCACACCAGATTTAATAAGCATCTCCATAATTCTTGCGAAACGTGTCATATATATACCTAAAACCAAATCTTTAACACCGGGTAAGGTTAAGAGCCAGATACTGGTAATTTTGGCGCCCGCTTCAGATATCAACCACACCCTTATGGCAAAAACTACAGCAACAACCACAACCAAAACTATCCACCATTTCTCTTGAATATAGCTAGATAAAGAGATTAAAGCTCTGGTGGCCCATGGCAGCTGTGAACCAGCGCTATCGAACAAGGTTTTTAGCTGTGGAATAATTTTCACAAGCATATAAATACCAATGCCGATAAGGGCAAGCAATATGAAAGCAGGGTAATATAGCGCTCCCTTAATTTTTGAGGAAAAATCGTTATCTGTTTCTAGCCTATCGGCAGTTTGACCAAGCACAGTATCCAAATTACCGGTAGTTTCAGCTGCCTTTGCCACGCTTACAAAAACCCTGTCAAAAACCTCGGGATGGCTGGATAGTGCTGCGGAAAAGCTTTTGCCCTCTTCTATGTCTTTATATACCGAGTAATAAACCTCTTTTAGCTGTTCGTTACGGGCGTTTGCAGCTGCTACACTAACAGATTTACTAAGGGTTAAACCAGCTCCCACCATAGTTGCTAACTGCCTAGCAAAAATGGCTCTATCTTTAATAGAGGGCTTGAATTTAAAGTAACTTGAAAAATCAAATGACCTTTCGGCTATTATGTCCATAGCAATCAATTTGTTGTCGAAGAGGATTTTTTCCGCCTCAAATTCGTTCTTCGCCTGCACTGTGCCGGTTACAACATCACCTTTTCCATTTTTTGCTTTATATAAAAATTTCATAGGTTTTTAATAAACCATCATCTTTAAACTCTTACTATCCACAGCCCAAGTTAAGGCATCTTCTAATGTAATTTCACCCCTCGAAACCAGCTCTGCTAAAACCTTATCTAGGCTGATCATGCCCTCTGAAGCTGCAGTTTGAATAATATTCGGTATTTGATGAATTTTATTATCTCTAATTAAACTCTTAACCGCCGAATTAGCTATCATGATTTCTGCTGCAAGCACCCTACCGCCGTTAACTCTAGGAATTAACCTCTGAGAAACCACACCCAGTAGAACACTAGCCAACTGGCTCCGAACCTGCTGTTGCTGATGAGGCGGGAAAACGCTAACGATACGATCTGCAGTTTGCGCAGCTG
>MWCM01000031.1 GCA_002070055.1 bacterium ADurb.Bin212
AATCGACTACTTCCTCAAAGTAATTCTTCAAACGCTCAATACCCGATTGTCTTTTTGATCCTTTTTTCATTTTTCCAAGCTCGTCCTTATGGCACTTGATCGATTTTTATTCGTTTAATGATACATTAGTCGTTTTTTAGATAAAAATAAACAAAAGCCTTTTTCTTGAGCTCGTCCTAGATGAAGCATATATATTCAAATGCTTTTAGCTATGGTAAGATGTAAGTGTCTGGATCAACAATTGAATATTGGTTGTACATTCTGCGTACCTATGCAGAGTGGTTGTACCCATGAAAAGGGCAGCCACTCAACAAGCATTTGGGTACAACCCCAATTGTTGGTCCAGACAACCTAGAGAGGCTGTCCTTTTTTGTATAACGGAGGTAAATCATGCGATATATTATATTATTTGTGTTATTTGCTCTAACGGTATTTTTGCACTGGCACTATTACAGGTGGTGCATTTTTAATATGAAAATCAACAGACCTAAAATCTATTGGAGTCACAAAGGAGATTTATTGGTTCATGGATCAGCGATGGTATTGTTTGTCGCAATTATATTTCTGTCCAAGTGGTATCTAATAATTATTCCGTTGATTTTATTTCAAGTCATGAAACTTATAGCTAGAAATCAAGAACTAAATAATCTAGTTGATGAATTTGTCTCACAAGATCATCAATCAAAAACCAAAGCATTAGAGTTGGCTAAGCAGACGATGGATCATTACAATGATTGAGACAATGCCAAAAAATGAATTTTGGGATGGAAGAGAGAAAAGTGCTAACGGAAATAAAAAGAGGTGGGCAAAGCCTCTTCTTGTAGTATTATTATTCCTGATCAGTAATGCGATCTCATTTTTTATCGGTGCTGGGGTGATAGTAAATCGCACAACAAATAGTTGCGATCTTAGGAAAGATCTCACAAGAGATAATTTTTTAATTCTCATAAACGAATACAGACTGGAAAACAACCTTCCTATTTTTAAAACGGTCGTCGACCTTGATAATTATGCTCAATTTAGGGCAAATGAAATGTTCACGAACCAAGTCATGACTCACACAACAAAAGCTAGTTTCAGTAACTGGCAAAAAGAAAATGGGGACAAACTTATTAAGTTTAGTTCGATAGGTGAAAATATTGGGTCTCGAACTGATAGTGCATGTGGCATGATGGAGGCATGGAAAAGTTCACCCACTCATAACCTCAATTTGTTGTCCAAGGAATACCAGTTTATTGGGATAGCTGTAGAAGGCGATTTCATTGCCATTGAATTGGGAGAACCTGAAAAATAAGTTACAGTTACCCCCATAGCTGTAACACATGAGCGATCAGGGTTACTTATTGAGATTAAAATCTTAGCAAATCTTAGCCACTTTGAGATAAGTACCTCTGGATATTTATTAGTCAAAAACTAATCAAATCTAATTAAAAATAATCTTGGATTTCTTGGGCAATCTTGGGCAAAATAAGATTGACAATTATTAAGCAATATCAAGTAAACTTAGATCAATCAACAATACATAGAAATCTTATCTAATATAAGCCAATATAAGCCGAACTGAGTTCAATTTATTTTAAATATTCCGCATTTTTATACCCCTTAGTTAAAAAATTTTTTACACATGAACGACACACCAAGTGATAATATCGAAAAACCAATAAGGGGGGGCACCTGCCCCGACCTAGCCAGTGCTATCCTAGATAAGATTTCTTGGCTTGAAAATTTGTTTGCTTTTCTGTCTATATTCTCTTTTGTTGGCGGATATTATTTATCTTTAAAATTTTCGCTTGATTATCAACCATTTATTGTTTTAGGAATTGTCATTGGCTTGATCACAATTCTTTATAAACATTTAGCACTGATTTTCATTCTGCTCATTGTCATAGTAAAAGAAAAGTTGTCCAAGTGATCATCTGTGCTTGTTCTCAACTTCTGGGGATACTATCCTCCATTTTCCCTTTCGGGGTATTATTGATCTTTTAAAAATAACATAGTCTGCATTTTCAAGGTGTGATTTCTCGGAGGAAACTGGCGTTGATTCTTTCTCTCGATTGTTAATCTCGTCGATAATTTTTTTATCTTGCTTAGTATCCCTTGTCTTTACAATCTTTTTCTCCTCCCTTTGTTTCCTCCATATTGGCAAATATTTATCCCATAGTTTAGTTGTAATACCTTCCAGCCCTTCTGGCGGATATATTGCGAAACTCATTATGCCCTTGATCTTTGTTTCTTCTGGGAGCTTATCGTAGTATTCATCGATCTTTTTTAAATCAGCCTTTAGGTCATCGCCAGCAATGTAGCTCTGACCATGTTCCATAAACATCTTTGCTACTTTGTGGTGTGTCTTTTTGTCGTTCGAAACAAAGACATTACAGAATGGTAGGTAATAAAGATAAGCAAAATCAATCTTGTTGCTAGGCCTATCTTTTGAGATTAAGTTATAATGCACAGAAAGATAGAAAAATAAATCAACCTTAAAAACAAAGGTTGCGTATGGAGCAAATTCAGAAAGCGAAGGCCTTCCTTTACTTATCCATAGTTGTTTGATTCCGTTACTATAAATGGTCGGTATATCAAGCACTTCTAATAGTAGATCAAGCATGTATTCATTAATTTCTTTTATGAATATATCAATGAAAGATTTGATTTCTTCTAAACTCTTAAATGTCTTACCTGCTGGAACAATATTTTTTATCAGGCCAATTTTCTGATCGAAATCTAAGGTAGATAAGGCAATTCTCCATCTCTTTGCAAATTCTGATTCGATAGTTGAGAACTCGTTATTTTGCCATCGATTCAACGCTTCTGATTCTGGAAATTCATCATAATATTGGCCAACTTTTCCATCCCTTGAAATCCTTGTTTGTCCACCCGAGACTACGGTTCGTCCATCCATCGGCGTATGATTACCAATTAAATCTTGTAACAGAATAGTCCTATGATGAAGATTGGGATAGGCACCCATCGAAGGTGTCTTGTGAGCCAATAAACTTACAACATCTTCGGACTTCTTGCTGTCTTTTGATGTCTTACTTAAATCTGCCAATGTCTCAATGTAAAACAAAGGGGTAATATTGGATAGATAGAAATTATCTAACCAGCAAGATTCATCAATACTCAAACTCTGAAGAAATGATTTATCAAATATTAGGGTTGGCCCCATTTTCTTCCTCGGGAAATATCATTAATACTTTTTTTGTGATTGGATTTTTGGTGTTTTTAGTCAATATTTTTACTGATAGCTCACACTCTCTTAACTCTGTGTCTTGCAATTGGATATAAAACCCATCTTTAATAATCGGAGCACTGTCTTTTGCACAAAGTTCTCTAAGGGTTACATCGATTCTTTTTTCATCAAATTTATGAATTTCTCGGTAGGGAATGGAACTTGCCTTATGAGCGATTAGCGGAAAATCAAAATCGATGCCAGTTAATCCAAAACCCGTCTTGGGCTCCTTTGGAACCTCTGGTTTATCCAGTATAAACAAGTGCTCTTCAAGAAAAACAACTTTAGCATTAGGAGTGATCTCAATATTTATTTTCTCATCATATTCTGTGCTTATATTTTGAATTTCGAGTTGTATGTAAAATTTGTTCTCGATGTAGTCCAAAAGCTTTTTCCTTGTGGTTTCCAATCTCTCAATGTATTTTTGCCAATCTGGTTCATTGTATCCCAAAAGCTGGTTTAGTGAAGGCAGTGGAAAATAACTATTGTCTTTCTTTGTATTAAGTAACATCGTCTTGCCTTTGCTTATTGCCTTATCAATTTTTTCTATATCCTCTGATATATCTGGCTTGTCGATAGATGAAGTAATTTCATAATCAACGATATTCTCCCCTTTCTTCCTTTCCTCTTTCCATAATTTGAAGTTGGCGATAAGAAAGCAAAGAGAGAAAATCAAGTAAAGTAGCCATTTTGGTGGCCTAAATTCGGAAATTTCTGGTAAAAACGGGACTAGATACGAGCTTGTGTAATCGTATAAGAATGGCAAAATGCCCAACAGAATTACCCATTGTTTTACAAGAGTATATAAATAATAAAAAAATAACCCAATGTTTCTTTTCATTAGATTCAGCTTATCAAAAGCTTGCTTAACTGAAAACAGTTCTATATTAAATCTCGTTGTGCTGTCTAGGGCTTAGTTTATCTTTATTCTTCCCGTTCATCCGATTTCATTACCATGTCTCTTATTTTTTTGTCTTGATATAGACGATATAAAAACTTTGCCCACTCTATGGATTCTTTTTGTATTATGTCTTCACTAATCTCGTCTCGCTTGCTCATTTTTACAACTCACAACTTAGTGTATTATTTAATTAAAATTAATAGAATTAGGGGAAAAATGAAAAGAGTATCATATCGAGAAGAAAAAGAAAATATCGACAGGATTCTAAGTAATTGTTTCAAAACCGCCAACGAAACAGATGATGCAGAATTCATTGCATCTCTCATTAAACATGCCAATTTGAGTCCTTGGGATGATCGAAATGCATTAAAGAATTTCGAGCAATTATTCAGATTTGTCGGGGAAGCTACATTATCCGGCAATTTCTCTGGCGAAGATCTTATGCGTATCTCTTTGCTCTTATACTGCCATTTTTTTGAATGGTCTGAAATGTTTAACCTTTTCTATGACTTATCGAAAATTTCTAAAGGCGAAAGAGCTGGAAACACAATTCAGTCTTCAAATGAGAACAGAGATTTATATTGGAAAGAATTAAATAATTTAACTAAGGGCGATATCAATGATGAGAAAATCATTAATGCTAGGGCATTGATTGCAAAATTGGATAATGGGCAAATAGGCATTAATAAAAAAATTAATACTATCAAAGATAGCAATGAAGAATTGGGAGCAATATTGGAAGATCTTTTTAATGGTGTCTTGAGAAATGGTTTTTCTCACAACAGCTATTCTTTTAAGGACGAGGGGATACTAATTATAAATGAAGCCAACTCTACGGAGACAGTGATTGTTTGGGATGAGGTTAATAGACTATATAATCTCACCAAATTCTTTGCTGGCTGCTTAATTGAAAAATGGAAAGAATATCTAAGTAATACGAGTGGCAAATTATTAAAAGGCAAGTACTGTGAATACAAAATTACATATGGGGATAATCAGAAGTTTAAAATTGAACCAATAAAAGGTTCTATTCCGATTGGTATATATTACTAATAATATCTAGTTCTATTAATATTCGGTAAACGACCTCACGATTGGTTTACGATCAAGGTGCAATCACTATGAAAAAGTTGGTAAATTAGCTTGAACTCATTAACCAATTGGTTCCAAAAATTAAAATCCGAATCTACCAAAAAAACTGCGATCGAAAGATCGTGGTTTTTTTGTGTAACGGGGATAAGAACCCCGATCAAAAAGTAACCGTTAATTTGAAAGCAACAATAAATCAAAGCGCTTAGCAGATAGCACGGAAGCCCGATAGAGACGTGGGTTCAGGACCCCGCTGGTGAGATTCCCACCTACCAAAAATCTAATAGCTGTGACCCCGATAACGAGCGGAGTGAGTATATCGGGGCCCGTGCTGTGCTCCGCGAAGCCTTGGCGAAGCTACCAAGCTACTCAATTGCCGTTTTATGCAGCTGCATAAAGCGATTCCGGATCAATACCATGCTGATAGCAATGGGCATCTACCAAATCTTCTAATTCAACAATTTTCTCTGCATAGTGGGAGGCATTTTCTGCCAGATAGGTGGTGATTCTTTTTGTGGCATCAATATATATTTCTGCCGCCTCGGCGCGACTGAGTGGCAAAAGGCCATGCCAATCGTTATATTCATCTGGATCAAAGTAATGACCCACCTCAGACACAAATGTATCCCAAAAATGACTACTATCGAACGCTGTTGAGTCATCAACATGATCAGCTAGTTCAAAAAGGTGCTCTGCGTTAACTGACCCGTCAGGTATTTCACTCTCAAGGTTATCAACAACATTTCCATAGGCAATATAAATTGATCGGGGTTTTCTCCCTTTTTTAATTAACTCCCGATCAATTAGCGCTTTCCATAAAGGTAAAAATTTTTCTCCAATCTGGCTTACTATCCACTCCGAACTGCGCAAATCAGATTCACTAGTATCCTCATCATCCACTCCCTCTGTATTGGGATAGATGTTCCTAAGTTTTTCCCATTCATCTGCACACTGATGGATTCGTGATAATAAATTGCCCCAACTTTTGCCAGGGAAAAGAGTAAAGAGTTTAAGTAGCCGAAGTGATCGCGCGCCCTGATCGGTATTGTACGCCTCCTCATAGTCGCCATAATCACTCTCCATATCATACTCATACGCATAACCCATAAATAGAGAAACCATATCGCTCGCAGTCTTCTTTACTGTTTCCCAGTATCGTCTTACTTCCGCCTCGTACTTAACATCAAAATCCGATCTATCGGCAAATTTCTCAGCGTAGATTTTTTTAACAGACTCATAATATTCCTTGGGGTAATCGTATAATCCATCCTTCTTTACAAGTGGCTCGAGTGTAACGTAACCATCCCCAATACTTCCACTTGTAAAATACGCCAGTACCTCATTCTTAAACTTTTCTAGCCATAAGTTTTGTGTACGCGAAAATAAATCGTTTTCATCATTGGCTTCTTCAATTGGCTGTATCTCTGATTCATAAAAAAGGCTATTCAATATATGGCTTCGTTC
>MWCM01000032.1 GCA_002070055.1 bacterium ADurb.Bin212
TACGGCCGCAAGGCTAAAACTCAAAGGAATTGACGGGGACCCGCACAAGCGGTGGAACATGTGGTTTAATTCGACGATAAGCGAAGAACCTTACCAGGGCTTGACATCCCGCGAATCCCTAAGAAATTAGGGAGTGCCGTAAGGAACGCGGTGACAGGTGTTGCACGGCCGCCGTCAGCTCGTGCTGTGAAGTGTCCCGTTAAGTCGGTAAACGAGCGCAACCCCTTTCGTATGTTAAATATCTCATGCGATACTGCCGGCGTTAAGTCGGAGGAAGGTGGGGATGACGTCAGGTCAGCGTGACTCTTACGCCCTGGGCGACACACGTGTTACAATGGGTAGGTACAATGAGTTGCCAAGCCGAAAGGTGGAGCTAATCTCATCAAAACTACCCCCAGTTCGGATTGAGGGCTGCAACTCGCCCTCATGAAGTCGGAATCGCTAGTAATCGTAGGTCAGCCATACTACGGTGAATACGTTCTCGGGTCTTGTACACACCGCCCGTCAAGTCAGGAAAGCCGGTAATGCCTGAATCTTGCAACAGCGAGACACGGCAGGATCGGTGATCAGGACTAAGTCGTAACAAGGTATCCCTACCGGAAGGTGGGGATGGATCACCTCCTTTCTAAAGGAAATAGCCGTGCGCAGCACGAAATGCTTAATTTAGAATTTAAAATTTAAATTGAATTAATAATTTAAAATGTTTATAACATTAATAATTGGTCATTCATTGAAAATTGAAAATTTGTAAATTGAAAATTTCGTGCTGTGCACGAGTTAGATCGATACTCGTCTCGATATCACTATATAGTTGTTAATGAAATTCAGGTTTTCTGTATTTATGTAATGAGCCGCTTTTTAAGGAGCGGTTTTTTACTTGATATGCAGCGATAAATTTGATAACATTTTTATGTTGTGGGCGTGTAGCTCAGTTGGTTAGAGCGCGGCTCTGATAAAGCCGAGGTCATAGGTTCGATTCCTATCACGCCCACCATCCTTCGTTTAACGCTTTTAGACTGAGTCACAGATGGCGGAGACATACTTGGTGGTTAAATTGCTTATATATTAGTTAGTGTCTAATAACAATACGGAAATTCTTCCGTATTTTTTTGAAAAGTTTCTATACTTTTCTATATGGAACAGAACCTTGGTTTGTGCTACAATACATTCGTTAATTAATATAGTTTGTTAAAACTGCCGGTAATTATACTTAAGTATTAAGTGCAGATTTTTATAGTTATTTGCAAAATTATTAGATGGGGAATGTGTATGGATAGCAAAAATATTGAATTTTTCAAAGAGGCTTTTGGGGTAGAACCAACATATAAAATTGTTACTCCAAGCCGCGTTAATATTATTGGTGAGCACTCGGATTATTTTGATAACTTCGTGTTGTCTGCTGCGATAGAAAATCTTAACATGAAGGCGTATGTTAAGCCACGGGAAGATGACAGAATTAGAATATTATCTTTAAACCTTAAAGACAACGAAAAGCCTTTTTTTGAATTCTCTACCAAAGATGACCGCTATAAAGTGCAATGGGTGCAGTATGTGCAAGGAGCAATAGCAATGTATGCCGAGGAGTATAAGCGTAGAAGCCTAAAAGGATTTGATATGCTTATTGACTCCAGTATTCCGGTCGGTGGCGGATTGTCTTCTTCCTCTGCATTAACCATGACGACACTCGCATCTTTGGGTGTTGCTAATGGTTTTACCAATGGCAGCACGGATTATGCGCCAGAACAGGGAGTTACCATTATTAACACTAAAGGTGATGATGCGGAGTCACAAGATTTGCTTAAAAAATTATTTATGATGGGTTGTTGGGCGGAATATTGGTATGGCACAAGAGGTGGTTTTAATGATCATTTGGCGATAACCGCAGGAAAAAAGCTTCATGCTACCCTGTCTGACAATAGAGAGAAAAGCTACCAATACTCCCCAATTCCCGAAGAGATAACTTTTGTGGTTTGCAACACCGGAGTTATGCACAATCAGCTATTCTCAGAGTATGATAACCGCAAAAAAAGCGCATTCTCTGCGATAAATAAAATTGAACAACATCACTCAGAGGTACAAAACGCTAGAGATGTCACTTCGGAGATGTTGGAGAAATACAAAGACGAATTAAGTGAATTGGAGTATAAGAGGCTAAGGCATCCGATTACCGAAAGAGAAAGAGTTTTTGCCTTTATGGAGGCACTTAAGGATAAAAACTTCACCAAAGCTGGAGAGCTACTTAATCAAACTCATTATAGTTTACGAGATGATTATGAAGTCACCTGTGACGAATTGAACATAATGCAAGAGCTCGCAATTGGTATTGAGGGTTGTTACGGCGCCAGAATGGTGGGAGGCGGATTTGGGGGGTGCGTTATCGCTCTTGTTGATCAAGAAAAAAAATCTGATTTCGTTTCTAAAATTGTAGATAGCTACAATAGCCATCCCAACATTTTGCCTCTAAATATCGGTTCTCAAGCATGGGAAGCGGTATCTGGGGATGGCATAAAAATTAATTTCATCGGTTAATTAAATGCTCTTCACTGCTCATGCGCTAAGCTCGGGAGTTGCAGGAGAAAGTATTGGCAATGCCTTTTTGGCAATATTGCTGGGTATTTTTGTCCATTTTGTCATGGACTCCATACCTCATTACGACACAACTGATGATGGAAAATTTACTTTTCGTCAGATACTACTGGCTGGCACGGATTTGTTGCTGGGATGTGTAATAATATATCTGCTCTCAAAGAACTTTGCCCTTTCATCTTCTTTTTACTGGGGTGTCGTTGGTGGACTCTTGCCTGACTTTTTTAGTTTAATGCCTCCTGTCAGGCGGCTTACAGAGAGGTATTTTATCGTTAGGAAGTTCCAAGAATTTCATAATCATATTCAAAAAATTAAGCTAGGACCGATTTTGGGTCTTGCGGTTCAGATAGTTATTTGGCTAATTTCAATATGTCTTTTGATTTATATGCAGAAATAGCTGTATAATATAGAGCATAGAGGGAGGGGACAACATATCGAAAAAAAGCATAAAACTAGATTAAGTTTTCTTGCTCGAAGTGCTAGTGGTTCTGCAAATAAAGCCTTTACAATGGTTGAGGTTATTATTGATGTCGCTATTATTGCAATTATTGCTTTAGCGGTATTTTCTGCTTTCTCATCTGCTTTCAAATCTGTTCGGGCATCAAAAGCTAAAATAACGGCTGTGTCCATTGCTAATGAAAGAATCGAAATAATCAGAAACATGCCATATGACAGCGTTGGGACTACAGGTCAAACCTATCCTCCGGGCACTATTCCATCATCTGAATCACTTTCAAGGAACAATGTGAATTACATTGTGGAAACTACCGTTTCTTATGTTGATGATCCTTTTGACGGCACAATTAATACAAATCCGATCGATACCTATCCCTATGATTACAAAAAAGTAGAGGTAAAAGTAAGAAGAAGCGGATCGAATATTAATCTTGCTAGTTTCACAACAAATATTGCGGCCAATGCCGCCGAAACAGCCACCAACACGGGCATCCTGTTTTTCTGTGCTGTAAATGCTGCCGATGAACCGATTGATGGGGCCACCTTAACTATCTCAAACGACGATCTCGACCCACCATTGCTACTTACTTTTGTGACCGGTGTCGATGGTTGTGTCATGGTTCCCATGTTGCCGCCAGATAGCCACAATGGATATCACTTGGAAATAACCAAAGATGGCTACTCTTTAGCTATGACATACCCGCGAACTGCGCAAAACCCCAATCAAAATTACCCGGATATCGATATTATTGCTCAACAGGTCACAAGAGTATCGATGCATATCGATTTAGTGAGTTCTCTAAAAATTAGAGCTTTTGATCTAAACGGAGCGCCTATTCCGAATCTAAGCATACACCTAGAAGATGATTTTGAGATTTATTTTAATCCAAGCACCTTTAGATATGTGGCTGATCATCAACTTGATGGAAATGGCGAGATTATCATATCCGATTTGGCTTACGCAAATTATAACTTAACGGTAAATACCCCAGGATATTACATTAGTTCCATCAATCCTGGAATGCCTTTTTATCTGCCACCGGATACCAATGACGCAGTTATTGATATTTATTTAACAACTTCATCCACTGCACCAACCATCGAGAGCGTTGATCCGCCGACCGGCATGATCGTGGATGCCCTTACTATAACCATATACGGAGACAATTTTGATAGTGGTTCTGTGTTAAAACTAATAAACAGTACCACTTTGGCAGAAATTGTTGCAACGGATGTAGATATGCACTCTAATAATGAGATATCTGGTACTTTTGATTTAACTGGTGGGAGTGTTGGTGACTGGGACATGTTTGTCTCTAATCCCAATGCAGAATTCTCCAGAAAGGTGGATGCTTTTGAAATTGTTAATTAAACAAAAACGAGGATTTACCTTAATTGAAATTACTATAGTCATATTTATTATGGCCATGCTTTCTTTGCTGGTGGCAACGCTTTTGGCAAACAGTTTCAAATCTTATAGGCAAGGCTTACAGGGTGTTAGGATGCAGGATTCTGCAGCTAAAATACTTAGGGACTTTGAAAACAAAACAAGAGGTGCGGAGGAGATTGTATTGGCTGATTCAGATGAGTTATCATTTTATGCTTATATCGCCGGCGACACTAGGCCTGCCCCAAGTTTTATTAGATATTTTGTCGAAAATGGAGCGCTTATGAGGGGAATAATATCTCCTGAGGGAGAGGGTCCAGTGTATTTCTACCCTCCCGAATCAGAGGTATTTGTTGATATCGCCGATGGGATTATCAACCCAAACGAGATATTCAGCTATTACAGCGATTCACTATATGATTATTCAAATGATTCTGCTACTCTTTTGTCTTTTCCTGTTACTTTGGCTGATATAAAAATGGTTAGAATAAGCATAGAAATCGACTATGACACAGCTAAACCACCTGTTGCAGCCGACGAAACAACTATTGTTAATCTGCGCAATTTAAAGAGAAATTTGTAACCCATGAAAATCATTTATCAAAAAAAGAAAAAAGCAGCATTTCTACCCATAATCATGATGACTTCAGTGTTATTCATGGCTTTAGCCTTAGCTGTGGTCTCAATGGCAATGATGAACATTAAGTTGGCAAATAATCATAGGGACAAGGTGCTTGCTTTGGAGATTGCCGAGGCTGGAATAAATTATTATCTTTGGCACTTGTCTCATGACAATACCGATTATTGTGATGGTGTTTCTCCTTGCGTCGGTTCTGCGGAAGATGGCTATGGTCCGTTTGTCCATCAGTACACAGACGCCTCGGGGCAAAATATCGGCAGTTTTGAGATTAAGGTTTTCCCCCCCGAAGACATGGGAAGCATTGTGAGGATAGAATCTATTGGCAGAGTAAATGGCAGAACTTTAAGCAGAAAGTTAATATCGGAGCTGGGCATGCCCTCTTATTCTAAATACACATTATTTGTGCAAAATTCTGAATTATGGCTTGGTCCAAACGAAAAGATTAATGGCACTGCATTTGTTAATCTGAGCGGAATTTATAATCAGGGAGAGATAACCAAAGATGCATACGCCACAGTTTTGGAGTACGATAGTGTGCCCGGGGGGGAAGACATCCCGGGCGTATCTGGTGATGGAATATTTGGAGGATCAAAAGTATTCCCTGTTCCACCGGTTGATTTTAATAAGATCACAACAGATATAACAGATGTAAGAAATGAAGCTTTAACTGACGCCGATTCATTTTAC
>MWCM01000033.1 GCA_002070055.1 bacterium ADurb.Bin212
ACCTGATATGGATACAAGTTTAGCTTTAAGATTTTATTTAAAAAGGCACTGAACATAGCTATAATTATTGTATCAACTTTTTTTACAAACATTGCGCCATATAAAATTATGAGATAGAATACTCATCGAAAGAGGTAAATTATGAAAAAAGATGACAAAAAAAGCAAAGAATTGAACGAACTTAACCAAAAGATTATTGAATTAACTAATGGCTGGCAACGAACTCAAGCCGATTTTATGAATTATAAAAAACAGGTCTCTGATGAAAAAGCCAAACTGACAAAAACAGCCAATGCCGGCCTTATTGCCGAGCTTTTGCCCGTTCTCGATAATTTCCAGCTCGCCGCCCGCCATCTGCCACAGAATTTACAAAATGATAATTGGGCACAGGGCGTGCAACAGATAGAAAAACAGTTTGAAGGCATTTTGTTGGAATCTGGCCTTAAGCGCATCGAAGCGCTTGGATCACAATTTGACCCGGAATACCATGAGGCAATTGAGGAAGTAGAATGCAATAAATCAAGCGGAGAAATTGTAGAAGAGGTGGCAACGGGCTACACCTACGACAATATTGTGCTTAGACCAAGTAAAGTTAAAGTGGCTAAATAATTACAATCTGGTATTAAGCTATGTGGATGACTTTTACCAGCCACATAGCGTAGAAAGTTTGAGTTGCATGTGAATTATGGCTCAAACTTTTTGTTAACAGCAATATTATATTATCTATAAACAATAATCTGTTCATATATACCAAAATTGAGTAATATTCTCTTGACAATATGTAAAGTTTACTTTACATTATTAATAGGAGCCGGCAGTCAAGTTTCCTTACAGGAAGTGCCCTCTCCCCCTCCGGAGAGCACCTCCTTGAAAGGAAGCTTGGCCACCAAAATATCAAATCCAAATCCGGCTCCCTCTTAGATTAAAAAATATTATCATTGTATAGCCCAAATATTAGGGCACGAAAGGAATAAGTATGGGAAAAATTATCGGCATCGACTTAGGCACAACCAATTCAGCGGTAGCCATTATGGAGGGTGGCGAAGCAAAAATTATCAACACAGCAGAGGGCGGAAGGACCTGTCCCTCGGTTGTAGCTGAAAGCAAAAAGGGTGACCGTTTAGTTGGACAACTGGCCAAAAGACAGGCAGTAACCAATTCAGATAACACCATTTTCTCTGTTAAGAGATTTATCGGTAGAAATTTTAACGACTCAGAAACTCAAGACGATATCAAAAAAATGCCCTACAAAACAACAGCGGCAAGCGATGGTTCTATTCGCGTTTTAATGAACGGCAAAGAATATAGCCCTCAAGAGATATCTGCCTTCATATTACAAAAACTTAAAAGCGACGCGGAAACATATATCGGAGAAAAAGTAACAGAAGCCGTAATTACTGTGCCGGCATATTTTAATGATGCGCAAAGACAAGCCACTAAGGATGCGGGTAAAATCGCCGGATTAGAAGTAAAAAGAATTATCAACGAGCCTACAGCTGCTGCTCTTGCCTATGGTTTGGACAAAAAGAAAAGCGAAAAAATTGCAGTATATGACCTTGGCGGAGGAACTTTTGACATAACCATTCTGGAATTAGGTGATGGTGTGTTTGAGGTCAAGGCAACCAACGGCGACACTCACTTAGGTGGTGACGATTTCGATCAAAAGATTATGGATTATATAATTGCCGAGTTCAAGAAAGAACAAGGCATAGATTTACATAGCGATAAGGCGGCCCTGCAAAGAGTCAAGGAAGCAGCAGAAAAAGCCAAAATTGAGCTATCGACTACTGCCGAGACAGAGATTAATCTGCCCTTTATCACCGCCGACGCAGAAGGTCCTAAGCACTTACAGATGAGCATTTCCCGATCTAAGCTCGAAGAGCTGATTGGTGATTTAATCGAAAAAACACTCAAACCGTGCGAAACAGTATTAAAAGATGCCGGAGTTAAGACTGCAGACATTAACGAAGTAATACTGGTTGGCGGCATGACCAGAATGCCAGCAGTAAGAGAAACCGTTAAGAAGTTTTTTGGCAAGGAACCCAACCACTCTGTTAATCCGGATGAAGCCGTGGCAATTGGTGCGGCCATTCAGGGCGGAGTATTAGGGGGAGAGGTTAAAGATCTTTTACTACTTGATGTAACCCCATTGTCTTTGGGAATAGAAACCCTCGGCGGAGTAATGACAAAACTGATTGAGAAAAATACTACTATACCAGCCTCTCAATCGCAAATATTCTCCACTGCCGCAGACAATCAGACACAGGTAGAAATACATGTCCTTCAGGGCGAAAGAGAGATGGCGGGAGACAACAGAACTTTAGGTAGATTTGTTTTAGATGGCCTTCCGCCTGCACCTAGGGGCATTCCACAAGTTGAGGTTACTTTCGACATTGATGCTAACGGCATCGTGAACGTTAAAGCTACCGACAAGGCTAGTGGTAAAGAGCAGAAAATTACCATTACCGCCTCCTCCGGTTTAAGCGAAGCTGAGATAGAGAAAATGAAGCAAGATGCAGAAACACATGCTGAGGAAGACAAGAAAAAGAGAGATTTAGTGGATGCCAAAAATCAGGCTGACTCGCTTATATTTACCGCGGAGAAAGTACTTAAAGATGCTGGAGAGAAAGTCGACAGCAATCTAAAAAAAGATGTTGAGGAAAAAATAAAGAATCTCAGAGAGGTAAAAGACAGCGACAAAACCGACGAGATCAAATCACAAACAGAAGCTTTGAGTAAGTCTCTGCAAGAGGTTGGCGCTTCTATGTACCAACAGCCGGCACAAGAATCAGCAACGGATGATAAAGACAAGAGTTCAGAAACAGAGACCGAAGAGAAAGCAGAAGCCGACAAAGAATAATTTATTAGACTTTTTACCAAGAGGGGCAACCCTCTTGGTAAAAGTTTTGTAATTTGACAAATTGTTGCTAAAATAATATAAGTATCAAATATTGGAGGGGCATGGATATTTTTAAGAAACCTGCAGTGATGCTTATAGTTGTGGCAGCTATTATTATAGCTGTATTGTGGTCGTACTTTTCTAAAATATCCCAGGAAAAAGAAGAGCAGAAACAGGCTGAGCAGGCCCAAGAAGAGGCGCAATCCGCCATTATGAATCTTACAACTATTGCAGCTAGTGAATTCGATGAGGTGGTCAAAACACAATATGCTCAAGCCAAAAGTAAGGCCGATGAGTTCGGACAGAATTATAAACTCTCTGCCATTCAAGTCATATTATCATCTTTAGAATTAAACACTGGAGATACCAGATACATATTCTCCTCCGAAAATGACAAAATAAACAATTGGACCATTACCTTTTCTAACAGCAGTGGCAACTTTATTAGGGCGGCAATTCCAAAAAATGATTTTTTGGGAGATCTTCCCAGCATGGACACCTCCCTTTGGAAATTCAATTATGTGACAGCCCTGCAAATAGCCGAAAATGCTGGAGGCAGGGAGTGGCGGCAAAGCAACGGCTTAAGTAGTGCAGAGATTTTTTTAAGACAAGATCCGGTTTCCAACACTTTATTATGGACAGTTAAATACAACAGCGGCACAGATTTATTTAGCAAGAATATCGAAGCTTCAACTGGTAAAGTTATAGAGTAAAAATTGTATCATAATTAACCGCTGCTTGAATTTTTGCCGTCAGGTTGGTTTGATACATTTTTTAATGAAATTATGAATAAAGACTATTATAAAATTTTGGGAGTGGATAAAAACGCCAGCGGCGATGATATTAAGCGCGCTTATCGCAAGCTTGCCATGCAGTACCATCCCGATAGGGGCGGCGGCAAAGAGGCTGAGGATAAATTTAAGCAGATAAATGAAGCCTACCAAGTTATCTCCGATCCCCAAAAAAGATCACAATACGACCAATTTGGCTCAAACGCTTTTAACGGTGGACAAGGCTATGGTCATCAAGGTTTTGGTGGCTTTGATTTCTCCGGTTACCAAGGAGGAGGTTTTAAATCCGGCGGCGTTGAATTTGACTTCGGCGGTTTTGGTGGTTTGGGGGATATTTTTGAAGATCTTTTTGGCCAAGCCTTTGCAACCGTCAATACCGAGCTAGAGATTTCTCCAGCCCAAGCTGTGATGGGCGATAATCTTCATATTAAAGTTGGTAACGAAACAATAGAGCTAAAGATTCCGGCGGGAATCCAAAACGGCACAACTTTTCAAATTAAAGGTAAAGGCAGACAACTGCAAAATGGCAAAAGAGGCGATCTTAATGTGACACTAAAAATCAAAATGCCTAAGAATTTAACCTCCGAACAGAGAGAGCTGTGGCAGAAGCTGAAAGATAGCGAGACTAAAAAAAGAAGCTGGTGGGCAAAATAAAAACAGTTTTTTGTAAGCAGCTTACTAGCTTGTTATGAGATATATCGAGTTCTAATAATTACTCAAGAAGAAAAATATATACTTAAGAATTTAGACCTGCGACGATCTAATCTTTGTTTTGTTTAAATAGCGCTCTTTTCTCACTAAAAGATTAAAATATAGGTTAGAACAATTGCTGAAATTATACCAAGCGCCACCACAGCCAACACCAACTTTTTCCTCTTTATAAGAAAGCCGAGAGTCATTAGCCCCACAACCTTAAAATGTTTTTCACTTTCAGTCATTTTGTCTGACTCGGAGCCGATAATTGGTTCTTTGGACATTTCCCTCCTAGCTAATATGCTTGATTATATCATAAATCAAGGCGTCTATTCCAGAATGTGTTGCAGCCGAAATCAAAATTGTATTTATTTTGTGTTTCTTGAATTTATTTACAATTTTCTTAATCTCTTTGTCGGGGATGAGCTCAATTTTTGAAAGTACTACCAATTCCGGTTTTTTTGCTAGCTTTTCGGAAAATTTTTTTAGTTCGTCACGCACCGTATGATAGTCGCGCCACGGATCTAAGCCGCTGACATCCACCAAATGGAGAATTGTGCGTGTTCTCTCAATATGTTTCAAAAATTTTGTGCCCAAGCCCTTTCCATCGCTTGCTCCTTCA
This sequence comes from bacterium ADurb.Bin212, assembly GCA_002070055.1. GTDB lineage: Bacteria > Patescibacteriota > UBA1384 > XYA2-FULL-43-10 > XYA2-FULL-43-10 > MWCM01. The sequence continues at coordinate 5,006 of MWCM01000033.1, forward strand.
ATTAGACCAGGAATATCAGCCACAATTATCGATCTATTTTCAGCTCTCACAACGCCCAGGTTCGGTTCGATAGTTGTAAATGGATAGTCGGCAACTTTGGGCCTCGCATTAGAAATAACGGAGAGTAAAGTCGATTTACCGGCATTGGGCAAACCAACCAAGCCAACATCTGCAATCATTTTTAACTCCAACCTGATCTTTTTTTTCTCTCCCGGTAAACCTTCTTTTGCCCACTCCGGAGCCTGTTTAATCGAAGTTGCAAAGTGGCAATTACCCCAACCACCGCTACCGCCCTTGGCAATTAAAATCTTTTTCTCATCTTCGGTTAAATCAAAAAGCAGTTGATTGTTTTCATAAACCTGAGTGCCCAAAGGCACATTCAAAATTAAATCTTGGCCTTTTTTACCAAACATTTTCTGTTTCATGCCGTTTTGCCCATCTTCGGCAAAAATCTTTCTTTTTCTGACATATTCAGTTAAGTCGTCAATATGTCTTGAAGCTTTAATAAATACATTGCCACCATTGCCGCCGTCACCGCCGTCTGGACCACCCTTGGGAACATATTTTTCATGCCTAAAAAATATACCGCCGTCACCGCCGTCACCAGCTTTAATTGTAATTTTTGCTTCATCAATAATCATTGCTTTTTACAAAAACGCTACTCCCAAG
>MWCM01000034.1 GCA_002070055.1 bacterium ADurb.Bin212
GGTTAAAAAAAGAAAAACAGATGATCTAAAATTGAATAAAAAACTCGATAAGATACTCGACAACAAGACTTTGGGTGAATTGTCAGAAGACATTCTGAATCATATAAATAAGTTGCCTTATACTCATGATTTCATATTCCCTTTGTTCCAAGTAAAAGATTTCAATGAGTGCGAAATTAATTCAAATATTTCGATTTTTAGTATTAGCCAATCTGATATTGATAACTACAATAAGGATGACGGCTTATTATCAGCATATATCGGCAATTATGATCCAAAAGAGAATGATCTTGTCGTAAAAATAAAAAGGAAAGGATACTATTCCGATTTATGTCGAAACTCAATCGAAGGGGACGATCCGTTATTTATGTTCAAAATTATTGTTGCTATCTATTACATTAGAGGAATCTTTGAAAGAAGTAATAATATATACTCTCAAGTAATGAGCCACTCTGGCAGTTACACTTATATTGCTCACGCCTCAGAAGTTCAAAATGTGGAATACATCACAGCAACTCACAATGATAAAAAATTTCTTTTCAATTTACAGCTTGGCAAGGAAGCGTTGACGATAAACCCATTTATTAAACAATCAAAGATAGAGATAGCCAATGATCTAATTAGCAAACTTGATGATAGTTCTAGAGATCCTGAATTTAAGAACAAGATTAAAAATAGCTGTTACTGGTTATTTGAAACTATAAAAACACCAGAAGATCATCTCAGAACAGTTTTCCTCACTTCTACGCTGGATTCGCTAATCGGCGATCAGCATGAAAGCGATGTGGTAGCAAAGCAACGAGAACTAGTAGTCTCAACATCTATTGCAAAGAACTATGAAGAGTACAAAAAGATCCGAACATCAATAAAACAACTTTATGACGAGAGAAACAAAATAATTCACGGCAAAGTTTCTATCTTCGAAACATATAATTCTAGCAGAATAAGATCGGACATAGATCAAGCACTCTGGTATGTGATGAGATTTATCAATAAGCAAACCATTATGATTGACCGATAGACAGACTGTATCCACATTCTTTACAATAGTCGCCATCGGGCTTATGGTAACCAAATATTTCACATTTAGGGCAGTGGTTGTCTATAACATAGTGAGTATCAAAAGAATATGCAGTGAAGCCATTTATAAGGAATTTATTATTAGCAATAAATTCTTGATAATCGTTTTTCAAATCCAGCGTAAGTTTTTGAATTCTATCTTTAAATGAGCTATTAGGTATTTTGTAATAATAATTTGCTAAAATTCTGGAAAGATTTTCATCATATACTCCATTAACCTTATGCCGTGGTTTAAATGGAATAAATCCATAACCGAGTTGCTGCTGGCAGATGGCAATAGTAGTATCAATAAAAAACAACACGGTGTATAAGTCCTCAAATCCAATTTTCAATGGCTGAAGATTGAGATTAAGTTGTCTTGTTTTTCTCGCATTATTCTTCACTAACAATTTATCTTTACGCTTTGGATCTCCGTATCCTTTCAAAAGTTTTTGCCTACAGCTTGCGACATTATAATTATCATCATATTGATAACTTACCTCATACAAATGATTGTGAGCCACTACATCTCTAGCAATAAATAATTCTGTAAGATAATTCTTGAATTTAGTGGACGGGAAATTATTATTTAATTTAGTTAATATTGAGGTGTAGTCGTTCACGGGATTTTTAGGTTCAATCTTTTTGTGATAATAAATCTTATTCCTAAATCCCTCTAATGCCATTACGGCTAGAACTATTCCCGCCGTTGCTGCAGTATGCTCAATGTAGCTAACCTGAAAATTTTTTGCCTTAAAATCCCGCTTAATATACGGTTCAAAAGCTTGAGCAAGAAGCCCGAGGACTAAATCTTCCAGGTAATTGGCTGTGACAACGGAGATAATTTTGTTAGGTTTCTTATTCATTCATTTTTGAGCTTCAGAGAGTATTTAACTGTACTTAGCCACATATATCCTCACAAGGCACACCATCTTTGTCCCTATCAAGACTAGATACACCACAAGTATCTAGAAAATACCGTGCCTCCGAACAAGTGGTCATCTGACTACAGGTTTTCTTTGTGCCACATGTATAACTGGATGTTGGAGTGGAATTAGTTTGAGTGGTATTCGATGATGTAGTTGGTTGTGTCGAGGGTGAAGTCGGCGTTGTGGCAACCTTTTCTTTTGTGCCAACTAGTACAATCTTGTCGACAGGCTGAGATACAACTGTTTCGGATGTTTTTTCTCGGCCAGTCTCTTTACCATCCTGCAAAGTCACCTTGTAATAAATCTTTTTTACTCCATTTTGCCCCTCTTGTTTGGTCTTTGTTTGACCTTTTTCAAGCGTAGGGTCATCCTGGTTTTTGGTCTCAAAAGTAACTTCTTCAGTTTTGATGTCTTCTTTGGTTTCCATTTTAGGAGTAGTCTTTTGCTCAGTTTGAGCTGGTTTTGATTCTTTTTTCTCTGGCTCTGGTAGTGTGCTAGCGGATGTAGTTGCAGCAATAAGTAACACTATAGAAGCTATACCTAAATATTTGGCAACCAACTTTCTGGAATTAAAGAAATCTCTTTTGATAATCTTGTTTAACGTTTTAGGGCTAGCTAATCCAATCATCAAAGCAATAACAGAAAGCAGTAATAACAAGAAAAAGATAAAGAACATATTTCACTCCTTGTGTTAATTAGATTTATCCTATACCTTTTTGGATCGATTTGGAAGACTAGGAAATGTTAATTTATTTTGTTATGCCACACCTTGCCACCCCGCCACCCCCCGATTTTCAAATTATCGATTGTTCATAAGGGGCACCTTTCGTATGCACAAAATTTTTTGAAGTGCCCCCCTTGATAAAAAATAAATTACAGATATATTGTGCTTGATGAAAAAAAGAATTACCCAAAAGCAGAAAAAATTTGTAGATGAATATCTCACTAACGGCAGCAACGGAGTTCAAGCTGCTCTGGTTGCGTATGAAACAAAAAACTATAAAACTGCTTCCAAATTAGCATGCACTAATCTGAGCAATCCCAAGATTACCGACATGATTGAGAAAGCTCTCTCCAAAAATAATATCAATGCCGATACAATCGCAGAAAAACTATCAGATGGATTAAATGCAAAAAGAATAATGTATGACGGGAAGACTGGTTCTTTCGTTATGACTGATTTTGCTGATTTTAATATACAGCACAAGTTTCTATCGCTAGTTATTGATATCGTTGGGTTAAAAGCACCCGAGAAACGAGAAGTGAAGATGCAAGGTGTTTTAGGTATAGAACAAGTTGAATCTATCCGTGCAAGAGTTTTTGGTAATTGATCTCAAGTAGCACAGAAATACACAGACTATTTGATCCGTATAGTGTCAACTTGTGAGATGGATTACGCTGAAATGCTAGGTGAATCGTGGATGTCCACTATTGAGACGGGGTATTCAGTATCAACTTAATGTGCTCTACGACTAAATCGGCAAATTGGTCTAAGTTCTCGTAATCTTTATGCACTATTTTCTCAATTCCTCTTTGGCCAGCTTCTTCATTCCACTGTGGGGTCGAGGAAATTGAAATAACTTTATCGGTGCCGAATTTCTCAATGTCTAATACATGAAAAGAGCCACACAACTTGCAATCTCTGTCTAGTAAAATGACATCGAAAGTGTCTCGAGGAAGCTTGTTAATATAATTTTCGACATGGGTATATTCGGAAAAAATAGACACGGCAATATCGAAGCTCTCTATATTTTCTTCCTCGAACTCAGCCAGTCGATCCAATAAAAAAGAGAGTGTTTTTAAATCATCCTCGAGAATAAGTACCTTGTATGTCCTCATGTCTTTTGGCTATTTCACCAGAGACCGTCTCCATTCATTTATCTCTTGATTGAATTTCGCAATTCCATCAATCAAACTATTTATAGCCTTGTCATTGTATTCTCGGCACATATCACTTGTGCAATTTTCTCGTTCTTGTTTCTGTTTATCGAGAGTGCTTTGCAAAGAATCTCTGCCTGCTGTGAGTCTATCAATCTCACTCTGAGCATAAGCTCGATCTTGCTGAGTTGAAGAGCTTGATGAACTGGCACCTTGAGCCTCTCCTAGCATAATAAAAGATGTGCTGCCTGAGGTGGCGGCTCCGACAAGGTTAAACCTGGAATCGGTAACATAAGAGAATAATTGGTTATTTCCTTTGATATAATCTCTTAACTCGCAGATATTCAATGAATCATAGAAATAAATTGGGTAAGTACTTTTGAAGGTTGATCCATTTTTACCACTGGCCCAAGTGAAAAAATCTTTTCCAGTATTAGGATCGCCCTTTGTAATTGAAGGAATTTTGGTTTGGACATATTCGGTCAATAAATTGTCCTTAGCAAGGGAGCTTTTATTATTTTCCACCCTCATCACATTGATCATTTTGAAAAGATTGTCAGAGTTAAATTCACTATAATCACAACTAGCTTTCTGCGGTTTGCTTTGCAGTTCTGATTTATTGGCATCTTCTTTGTTCGAGGCTTCACTGATTGCTCCAACAATAACAGCGATAATCACAAACACTATAAAAACAATGCCGATTGCCAGCAACACTCTTCTAAATGAAAACCCTTTCTTTTGAGACTCTTTCTTCTCGTTCTCCCAGAACTCTTCACCTTTTGGTTGTTTCATGTCCTTCCCTCATTTAATAGCAAGTGCTATTTATCTGATCTATTTTTACTTGATGATCAGAAGCTAATTTTGCTAAAGCTTCCTTTGAATCGCGAACAATAATTACTGCACTTTTTTGATCTTCTTCATAGAAACCTTTCACAGTTTGAGCGTAATTATTAGTCAGTAACTTTCTTTTCTCGGCATACTCATCATTTATAGCTTTGATCAAAGGGTCATACTTTGCATTTATTTGATTTTCTTTTTCAATGTCGAGAATACGGCCTTGTGAATCGTGAGGGAGTCGGGCTAATTCTGAGTTTTTTTGAGAGTATGGGATAGAAAGTTTCTGTTGTTGTTCTTTCATTAAAGCGGTCCACTCTGGACTACTGCTCGGTGATCCGATCTGAGCTATTTTCTGATCTCTTGCCGTCTTCAAGTCATCTAGAGCCTTTTGCTTTCTTGCATTTTCGGCTTCAACTTTTGCATTGTAGATCGAATTTTCAAAGTTTATTGCTTGCTGTTTTAGTTCTTCGTTACATGTTGGCGAACTTGATGAGGTCGAGCTAATTTTAAGCTTTTCCGTTTTGACTTCGGCTGCTGCTGGTTCACTCTCTGAAGAATTGCTATTCTGCTCTGATGCGACCTGTATATCATCTTGATTATTATTTATCGTCTCTTGACTAGGTTTGATCTCGTTCTGTGTAGAAACAGGCCTTGAAAAGTGTGCACTGGCAAAATAGACACTGGCCGATAATGCAATTGCAAAACAAGCACCAGCGGCTATTCCTTTTAAGCCAGATTTAATCAACCTATCCCATAAATTTTTAGAGAATTTTTTCATATAAAAAAGGACAACCACCTAGGTTGTCGAGACCAGCATCAGGTTTGACCCTAATGTTTGTTGGTGATTGCCCTATTT
>MWCM01000035.1 GCA_002070055.1 bacterium ADurb.Bin212
AAATTGGAATAAACTTTGAGGACAACTTGAACTCTGTCAAACCATCAGGGAAGTTAAAATTGCCTAGATAACTAGCACAATCAGAGCTTTTTGGCGGAATATATCCCAAGGACTTTTCACTTATCATGGCAGCTAAGGGAAGTATCTGAATTGGGTGCCCAAATCTCATCGATGATAAGTCGACCTTGTGATCAGGCATCTTTAGAAGCCGAATCAGATTTTTTGTTGGTTGAAGAATAGATTCCATCATATGTATTTAATCAAATAACGTATTCAATATCTATAGATTGGCTGTAATTTCATGGATTTCCGCTCAAAAACACTCTCGGATTTACCGGTATTCCAAATACATTAACTTGCAAGTGTAGATGCGGACCGGTTGACCAGCCGGTATCTCCTCGAGTGCCAATGATAGTACCCAATTCAACCCTTTGCCCTTCTTCAACTACGATTGAATCAAGATGAGCGTAGACAGAGGTTATGTGATGACCATGATCTATCTTTACATGCTTGCCGTAGCCGATCGCTGTTTCGTCAGCATAATAGACCCTACCCTCCATAAAAGCGCCTATGGGGGTACCGGTTTCTCCCGCGATATCAATACCAGTATGAAATAGCTGATATGGCGATAATTGTCCAAATTCAAGTGAGATATTACCTGTTGTAGGCCAGATTCTTGGTTCAGTAACAGTATAAGTAACACTGCCGTCCCTTGGGTCTAATATCTCTACTAATGAAGTTATTGGATTAATATTTGCGAGCACATTAGAAACAAAATTAAAACCCGCTTGGGTCAGAATTATTACTGTAAAAACTGGCAGTAAGCAGATAATAGCAATAGTCCAAAGGAAAAGCTTGATCTCCTTTTTCATCGAAAAAGCAGCAACAACTAATTTAAGTGTTTGAGGATTCATTTTTTCTTTGAAATAACTTCGCTTGGATCGGTAGTGATGAGCGGATGTTCTTTTTCCGAAGCAGTGACCTTAACTGCCACATGATGCTGATCGGCAATAATAAGCGCTTCACCTCGTTCGCAAGTTAAGAGAAATCTTTGCTCAAATTCAGATAAGTGAAACTCTGAAGCCACACCTTTTATAGTAGTGGTATCTTGTCTCATCAATAATCTCAACGAACTTTGAGAAGCAATTGCTCTGCCATAGACATTACCAAGGAAATCGTTGGCTTGCTGAGAGATGATTGAAACGCCAAGATAATATTTTCTGGCTCTTCTAACTAAGCCAGCAATAAACCTAGCTGATTCTTCGTGCTCTAACATTAGCCAGGCTTCATCAATAACCAGTATTCTTTTGCAAGGGTTAGACTTTACTTGGTTTTGGACAAATTGAGCGATGACTAAATGCATGATCTGGCGCATTGATTCAGGCAAGTCCTTGGTATCAAAAACGACTAATCTATTATCCAATTCAATATTTGTTTGAGTATCGAACACCTGGGCTAACGAGCCAGTCGTGTACTTCTCCAATCTTCGGCAAAGCTTGATTTGTTTCATTCCTCGAAGAGCTGTATAAAGGTCAAAAAGTTTTGGATATGTTCGGTTGGTTTTCTTTTTGTTTGAATTCTTTTGAGTCCAGCCTGTTTTCTGATAAGTCTTGATAATGGCTTTGTCAACGACAGATTTTTCTTCGGCACTTAAACCTTCGGCCATAAGTGAAATAATTTCTGTTAAGGATTGGACATGATCGGTAAAACCATCTTCTTCATTAAAGGCATTTACTTCTAAATCAAAAGGATTAATTTTTTCTCGAGAATGAACAGATAATTTAATATATGTGCCGCCAACTGATTCAGTAAGACGCTTGTATTCTCTTTCTGGGTCAATAACGATAACTTTAGTGCCTTGCATTAAGTGTCTAAGGACTTCGACTTTAGCGGTGTAACTTTTACCAGAGCCTGATTGTGCAAAAAGAATACTATTGGCATTAGGCAGACTAAACCGATCAAGAATAACCAGAGAGCTGTTTGATCGATTGATCCCATAAAGTACGCCCGATTCGTGGACTAACTCCGAGGAAATGAAAGGAAAAGTTAAAGCAACACTTGAACTATCCAAGTTTCGCTTTTGACAAAGCTGGTTATCGCACCTTGACAGAACTGATTGTAAACCTTCAATTTGTTGGAAGATGGCAGGCTTCGTATAGAAAAGTCTGGTCGCAAGAACGGTATCAAGAAGTTTAATTATTTTGTTGAGCTCAACTAATGAGTCAGCCGAAATAGTGATATAAAGGGAAACTTGAAATAAATTTTCTTGCCCTCGTTGGATTTTGTCTCGCAACTCCATCGCTGAATCCAAAGGATCAGTAATTTCTGAGCCGATGATCTTTCCGGCTCTTTCCATCGCTCGTTTTGTTGAAATTAGCTCAGTAATTTTTCTGTTAAACTTTGGTAAAGCCAAAGTAGCGTCAACTGGCTCAAAAGGTAAATCTGTTCCATTTTTAGCCAAGGAAGCAGAAAAGCAAAAACTTGTTTTGACTACGCACGAACTTGAATTACATCAAGCTGTTAAAACGAAAATTGAAAAACCTCTGTTTGAAACATCGATCAGGCTTTATGTCAAAACCAATGATCAAAAAGAGGAAAAGCAAAGAGTCTCTGGTTTCTTAGCAACTCTCGGACAACTGACAAGCCCATACCAAAGTCTAATTGCAAAACCGGTGATTAAAATACTGCCTTTTCCAAAACTATCGTCGAAAAACTTTGCCGAAAGAGATTTATCACTCTTTGATAACCCAATTCTCTCAAGCTCTGAATTAGCCGACCTTTATCATTTTCCATATGCTGGCACAACTAAGACCGAAGATATGGTTAAGGGTAAAAGCCAGCCGTTGCCAGCGCCATTATCCTTTAAACAAACTGAAAATAAATTTGATAATGTTTTTGCCAAGAATAACTATGGCGGAAGCGAAACTTTAATCGGTCAAACATTAGAAGAACGCCGCCGACATACATATATCCTAGGAGCAACAGGATCAGGCAAGACTACTTTGCTTTCAGATATGATTTATCAGGACATTGTAAACGGCAAAGGTGTGGCTGTCTTGGATCCTCACGGCCAGCTGGTTGAAAAACTTTTAACTGTAATTCCGGAAAACCGAATCAAAGATGTTGTTTGGTTTGCCCCAGATGATGATGGCTTTCCGATCGCTTTAAATCTTTTAGAGTTACCAAAAGGTACTTTTACAGCAAGCCAATTGCAGAAACAAAAGTCATTGGTCGCAAGCAGTATTATCTCTATTATCCAAAAGTTTTATGACGCTAAGTTCTTTGGTCCGAGGATGGAGTATGTTTTAAGAAACACCATTTTAACTGCCCTTGAAACTGAATCGCCAACACTTCTCACTGTCCTAGATATCTTGACCAAAACTCCGTACAGGAAAAAGGTTGTCTCTGAATTAAAAAACCAAGTCCTAAAAGATTATTGTGTTTATGAGTTTGAAAAACTTGGCAGTCTTCAGAGGAATAATGTTGTCTCGCCAATTACCAATAAGATTGGTGGAATATTAAGTTCACCGATTAATTACAATATTCTCTGCCAGGAGGAAAGCAAATTAGACTTTGAAGATGTTATTAATAACGGCAAGATCTTGCTGTGCGATTTATCCAAAGGGAAAATTGGCGAAGACGAATCAAGTTTCTTTGGTTCACTTATCGTTGCCAAAATTCAATTAGCAGCCTTGCGAAGAGCTCTGATTCCCGAAGAAGAACGCAAAGATTTTTACCTGTACATCGATGAGTTTCAAAACTTTGCAACCAGTACTTTTGCCGAGTTAGTATCAGAAGCAAGAAAATACCGGCTTTCAACAATCTTGGCTCATCAATCAATCTCTCAGATTGAGAACAGAGATATTATCAAAGTTATTCTTGCCAATGTCGGCACAGTAATTTGTTTTAAAACAGCTAACCCAGAGGACGAGCAATTTATCTTGCCAATCTTTTCACCAGAGGTCTTAAAACATGAGATTTCTAACCTTCCTTTGTATAACTTCTACATGAAAGTTTCAGTCGGGCAGGCACAAGATACTTTCCTGGCACAAGCGGATAATTTTACAGTTGAAAGTAACAAAAATATTGAGCAGTCAGTTATCGAATTATCAAGAAGACAGTATTCCAATCCAGTGAGGACCTCACCAGTTAAAGATGAAAAAACTGATGAGGAAATGAGACAAAATACATCTGAGACAGTGTCTCAATTGGTCAAAACTAATGAGACTCAAAAAGGGCAAATTCACGCTCAAAATGCCGAAAATTTTTGCACCTATCCTATACAGGAAGGGAGTAAGGATGGGATTGGCATAATAAATAATAAAGAAAAAAATGTCTCAATAACTACACAAAAAGAAACTTCACCAATAACCATACAGCAACAACAAATCTTATCCCTCCTTCACCGCTTCAGATTCCTAGATAGAACCCAAATACAACAATTCCTAAATCACAAAAATCATAAACGAATCATCCTCTGGCTCAATGATCTACTAGATAAAAAACTTATCAAATTAACAAAGTTGCCCAAAAGCAAAGCCAAAATATATTACTTAACAAAAAACAGTATCCCCCTCCTATTAGAAGAAGACGACAGTAATAAACAATCATTGCAAAAGCTTTATAGTGAAAATGAACGATCAAATTCTTTCATCGAGAGTTGCCTCCTTATTGCTGATATTTATCTTGATCTTCAAAGCAAAACTAATGAGAACAAAAAGATTGGAATGTATGTTAAAAGCGACTATCAAACCATGCCATTAGCAGAATCATTAAATGACCTTTCGCCTCATGCATTTATCGAACAAATTAACCCAAATGAGACAAAGTACTGCTTTTTGGAAATACTGGCCAATTTGCCGGAAGAGCGATTGAGACAAAGAATCAAAAAATATCTGAGATTCTACCAAGAGAACGCTTGGGAAGCCGAAACCGGCATGCCGTTTCCGACAGTTTTGATAATTTGTCCCAATGATGAGGTTTTTAAATATGTTAAGTCTTATGCCAAATCAAAGCTCAGAGAACTTGATGAGCCAAGTTTGACTGTTCGATTGAGTACTGTTGAGAAAGTCAAAGAGTTTGGAATTGGTGGTGATGTTTGGACTACGTTATAACAAGAAAAAAGCCCGAGATCGCCTTGACTCCCGGGCTTAGCTTATTTAATACTCTTTGGCTAGCATTACAGTAATGACCCGCTTGCAATCATCCAATAGTGGATCTGCAAAGCAGTGAAGTGTCGGATCATGATAGTCGATCTTCCACAGGACGCTTTGACCCCTCCACTCAAGCCGTCCCAGATCATGCCAACCGTACGGATCATCTTTTTGAGTAAAGTTGTTAAATGATCTGACTGCGTAAAGCAACTCTTCTAAATCCGGTAATTCGGCTACTTTCTTTGTAACCGTAAAACCAAGCCCCAACTTTCTAGCGACA
>MWCM01000036.1 GCA_002070055.1 bacterium ADurb.Bin212
GAAGGGCAATGTTTACCAGGATGATTTTGATTTCGAGAGAATCAGTGAAATTCCATTTTCCTCTGAGCGCAAATTTATGGCAGTACTGGTCGAAGAAGATCAAAATAAGACTATCTATACCAAAGGTGCACCCGAGGTGATTCTTCAAAAATCTGATTACATACTTACTGCTAACGGCGTCGAGAAACTCGATAAAGGGCAAAAGGATAGAATTGAAGATAGATTAAATGAACTCGCTAAGACAGGCTATCGAACTCTTGCTCTTGCCTACAAAAACACGGATAGAAACAGGATTGAGGGAGAGGAAAATTCGTTAGTATTGATTGGGATTGCTGGTATCACGGATCCTCCCAGAGAAGACGTAGCTGAGGCCATTGCCGATGCGAATAAGGCAGGTATAAAAGTAAAAATGATTACTGGCGATAGTAGACATACAGCGATTGCAATCGCTAGTAAAATTGGCATTTTCGGCGAAGTTTTAACAGGACCAGAAATTGACCAGCTAAGTGATGATGAACTGAAAAAAATAATATCAGATGTCTCAATATTCGCTCGGGTTAAACCTGAGCACAAGCTTAGAATAGTTGACGCTTTAAAAAACAATGGCGAAATCGTGACTATGACTGGTGATGGGGTAAATGATGCGCCGGCTCTGAAAGAAGCTCATATCGGTGTGGCAATGGGCAAAAATGGCACTGATGCAACTAGAGAAGTTGCCGATCTTACACTCAAAGATGATAATTTCTCAACAATCGTAGAAGCAATAAAGGAAGGCAGGACAATATTCAGCAATATCCAGAAATTTGTTACCTATCAGCTGTCTTGCAATATGGCCGAGCTCACGCTGATTGTTCTTGCTATCCTTTTGGGGCTCCCATTACCACTAGTTGCTTTACAGATTCTATTTATGAATTTGATTACTGATGATTTACCTTCCATTACTTTAGGTTTTACACCTCCTGCAAAAAATATTATGAGAATAAAACCTCGCAAAAATTCTGAAGTTCTAACAAAACAACTCATTACTTTGATAGTTTCGCTTGGCGTTTCGGCAGGATTAGTAATTCTCGCTGTCTTTGCGTTCACTTACAAAGTTCTAAATTTTGACCTTGATACTGCAAGGACTGCCACATTATTAACCTTAATATTTATTGAAATCACTGCTGCTTTTAGTTTCCGCTCATTAAAACAACGAACGGGGCAAATGCATTTCTTTGCAAACAAATTGCTAGTCATCGCTTCGGCAATTTCATTTATTGCAACGCTAATAATTGTTTATACGCCTTTAAACACGGTGTTTAATACTAAACCGATAAACTTTTTATGGTGGCCAATCTTTTTTGTTCTTTCATTGCCCGCTATCTGGTTGATTGATTATGTTAAAATCAAAAAAGGAATGATTATTCCGTTAGAAAATAAATAGACACTCAATTATCTTTATTTATCGTTTAAAAGAAAATAGACGAAATAATTGTTGTTATACCAGCAACCATCATAATTCCGGCAATAACCCATCCAAAGAATGTGATATGAAGCTTGTTTGCCCACTCGCCCATAATCTTCTTATTGCTACTCATTTTTATTATTAGAACTAAAATAACTGGCGCTACTAGACCATTTATTACGGCCGAGTAAATCAAAGCTTTTATTGGATCAAATCCAATAAAGTTCATGCCCATTCCAACTAACATCGAAATTATAATAATGCCATAAAATGCCGAGGCCTTTTTTAACTTGTGAGATAGGCCCTCCCTCCAGCCAAAGCTTTCGGAAATCGCATATGCCGAAGAGCCAGCTAAAACCGGAACACCCAATAAGCCAGTTCCGATAATTCCTATAGCGAATAGCCAAAATGCTTTATCTCCGGCCAGTGGTCTAAGCGCCATTGCAGCGTCAGAAGCTGTTTGAATATTTGTTATACCTTGCTTGTACAAGGTAGCTGCACAAACGGCAATGATAAAAAACATTACAAGGTTTGACAAAAACATCCCCGACCAAACATCTAAGCGCATTTTTTTAATTGCTGTAATATCGGTACCCTGCCTCGATGCTAAAGTGACTTTACCTTCAGCAATCTCTTCCTCAACTTCTTGAGAGGTTTGCCAGAAAAACAGATAAGGGGAAACAGTTGTACCCAATATGCCACAAATCAAAAATATCTGTTCTTTTGAAAAAGTAATTGATGGCGTGACTCCGTGTCTCAGTGCTTCAATCCAAGAAAAATCTTTAACGGCAAAGGCTGTAATAATGTAAGCAAGTAGTACAAGCGCCAAATACTTCAAATATTTTGCATATTTGGAATAATTTATGAATATCTGCATCAAGAGTGTGATTATAGTAAACAAGATAACAAGCGAATAAAAAGGAATAGAAGGGATTAAGAGCTGTGTTCCTTTGGCCATTGCACCTAAGTTTGCTCCGATATTAAAGACATTAGCAAAAAATAGAAGCGAAGCGCAGAGTAAAAGAATCCATCTAGGATAATGGCGTCTGATATTTGCCGCCAATCCTCTTCCAGTAACGAGACCAAGTCGAGCACACATCTCTTGGACGATTGCCATCAACGGAAAAGTTAAAGTTGAGAGCCATAACAGCTGGTTTCCGTATTGTGCCCCGGTCTGGGAGTAGGTTGCTATACCCGAGGGGTCATCGTCAGAGGCTCCGGTAGTGAGTCCTGGACCTAGACCATGCCAGAAATCCTTTGCATCCTTCAGCGGTCTTTGTTTGGTAACATTCTCTGCAAACTTTTGAGTAGCATTTGCTGCAATATCGAGTGCTTCCGCTGGTTTAGACCACATTTTTTAGTATCTTATCTGTCTCTTTACTATCAAACATAAACTCCTTCTATTATTCTTGATAATAGTATAGATGATCCAAGGAAATAGTAAATTAGCTAGCGATGACAAGAATTATTATCAGTAGTACTATAATTAACCCGATTATTGGGAGACGATTGTTTTCGTTCAAACGGTGTGGTCTCCTGGATTCGCTCTCGCCTAGGTTTTTAATCAACTTAGTAATATGAGCATCAATCTTTGCTAAAATTCTAAAATTTAGAGCCTTAAGCGCTACGTCAGAGCTATTGTTAAATTCACTCTCATATTTATTAAACTCCTTCTCAAGCGTTTGTCTGATACGATTTTCAAGTCTATATCCCAACTCTTCTTCAAGTTGTTGTTCCGAGATATTATTTTTATTTAACTGATCGAATATTGATTTAAAATATTGCCTTTCGCTCTCAAGAATTGCATCGAAACACTTTTTCTCAATCTCTTTCAATTTGTTTCTATCTTTGTCGGAAAAAGTTTTTGAGATTTCTGATTCAGTCTGTATTAGTGATGGTAAAAAATTAGATCGTGGCATTTGTCTCCATTAAATTGTTTTCCATTTTTTTTAGTAAGTATGATATATGCTTCTCTCTTTCCTTGGTAAATTCGCTAAAATCAAAACCATGCTTACTTATCAGAGAACAGGTATGAGTCGTGCCAAGATAATGAGGCATCATTACATAACTAGCGCCGTCACGATATAATTCAGTTGCCTCTTCAATTCTTTCAGCTTTAACAATGATAATTGCTTTGCCGTTATTTTCCCTTGTATGTCTTACAATTAGATTGGCTGCTTCAAAATCTGTAATGGTAGAGATAACCATTTTTGCTTTATCTAGGTGCAAGTTATCTAAAAATTCATTGTCATCTGCATCACCGTAATGGCAATTTATTCCTTTTTCGGATAATTCATTGACAACTTCAGGATTAAAGTCCACTACAAGGAACTTTTTCCCCAATTTCTCAAATGATTGAATAAATTCATAGCCAACATGGTCAAATCCAAATAATACTATGTCGTAATTCTCGGTATCTTTCTGACGCTTGTTCCTAATGCTCTTGCGTTCGAAGACTCCCAAAATAGGAGAGAGGAACTTGAATAAATTATCAGAGTAGGTGATGTAGTACGTTGAAATTCCCATCGTTATAAGTCCTACCATAGTTATGAGCGCAACGTGATCCAGGCTAAGATGCTTGTTCTGTAGACCAAGAATTGCAAGAATATGCGAAAACTCACTAATTTGCGCTACGGTGATTGCAGCCTTGAAGCTGTTTTTCTTATTGTGGCCGAGGGCTCCCATTATTACCATGATTACAAGTGGGCTTACAATGAGGACAAAAAGAGAGAACAGAATTATGGGGAATAGCATTTGTGAAAAATTATTTACAGTAATATGAGTACCAAGTATAACGAACCAAAGAATTATAAAGAAATCTCTAAGAGGTTTGAGTTTTGAACTAATTTCAAAACTATACGGTGATCCTGCAAGGGCTATGCCTGCAAATAGAGCGCCGATCTCTATCGAAAACCCAAACTCTTTAAACAGTATCGCGATTCCCAAGCCCCAACTTAGCGAAAAAACGAATAGGAGCTCAGTGGATTTTGCAAAATAAGGAATAATTTTTGGTATAAGGTACTTACTAATCAAAAGGAGTGGAATGATGAGAATTGAGCCTTTGATAAATGTTTTTATTGCAAGCATAGAAATGCTATCATGCGAGTTTATCAAGGCAGCTACACCAATGATTAAAATCATGGCGATAATATCTTGCACTAATAGAAAGCCAGTCGTAATTTTGCCATAAAGCCTTCCAAGGTCTTTCTTGTCAGACAGTAGTTTCAATATGATAATCGTACTGCTAAATGTTAAGGCTATCGCAATATATGCCGAAATAATATTTGTAAAACTTAGCGCTTTTCCGATCACAAACCCAATGCCGCCGGTTAATAATACTTTGCCTATGCCAGTAACCAATGATATCTTTCCGACCTCTTTGACTATTTTCGGTGAAAGGCTGAGTCCAATAATGAAAATTAACAGTGCTATCCCAAACTGTGAAAATGCTTCGATTTGCTCCTTGGATTTTAAAATATTAAAAAAATAAGGACCAACCAATAAACCCGTGATAATATGCCCTATGATCAGCGGTTGCTTCAACAAAAACATTATCCCTGATACAATAGTAGCAACCACAAGAACCAATCCAAGTTCTATAAAAATATTTTCCATAATTTTTATTCCTTTCATTATTATTATAAGGCATAAACACCAAACGATAAAGGAGCATGATGTATTATTTACTTGCAATATTTATAGCCTTCGGTCGGTATTTCAAAAGATTGATTAAAATTGATAATCAGCTTGATGAAATTGAGAGAAGGCTTGATGAGAGAGAAAAAAAGCTTAGGTCAATCAGGAAACAATAAAGTAGGCTTTATATATAGGACCAGATACATCGTGGACACTCTGTCATCGTAAATGATACA
>MWCM01000037.1 GCA_002070055.1 bacterium ADurb.Bin212
ACCGCCGGGTTGATTAAAACCTCGGTTCTGAGGATTATTCATCGTATTGCCATAAAAATCCAAGGCATCACTTGATGTTAATTGTCCAAGAACTAAGTTTGCAGATTGACCGTTAGTGGTAATTGATGAGGTGTAAGATATTATTCTGTTATTATTTGTATCCGCGATAAATAGTTTATTGTTTGCAAAAACTGAAATTCCTGTAGGGAAAGAAAACCGTGTCGAACTTGTTGCCGGAGTGTTTGATGTGAAATTGGGTTGTCCTATAACTCTATTCGCAGATTGGCCATTTGTTGTGACACTATCCCAGATTAATACTCGATTATTATCACTATCTGCAACGAAAACTTTATTACTTGGATCGATTGCAACACCTCGCGGTCTATTCATTGAAGCAGGACCCAAACCAGAACCGTTTGAATTAAACCATGATTGCCCTATAACTCGATCTGCATTTTGACCATCACTGGTGATAGTATTTGTCCAAATCATAACACGGTTATTGTCTCTATCCGCAACATAAATATGCCCCAGAGTATTTATTGCAATATCGTACGGTGCGGATAAACTTGATTGGTTAGTGGCGGAGCCTGAATTGGTAAAATTAATCTGGCCGAGAACATTTACCGCTGACTGTCCGTTGGTGATAATCTTATTGAACACCAAAACCCTGTTTAAGTCTTTATCTGAAATAAAAATTTTCTGGTTTACATCGCTCCCAAAAATTCCTATACCACTTGGTGACAGCATTCTATTATTCGAAATGGTGCTTGTAGTATTGGCACTCGTGAAGTTAGCCGCGCCAATAACATAAACCGCTGATTGATTAGTGGAAGTTATTGTTGCAAAAATCAATACTCGATTGTTTCCCTGATCACAAATATAAACATCTCCAGTAGATGGGTCTACGACTACATTCGTCGGATGCTTTAAGGTATTTTGACCAGGATTGGCTCCGCCTTGGTTTTCTTTAGTCTCGGTAAAATTGGACTGACCAATCACATAGTCAGCTTTATAATCGAGAAATGAATTATCATTTCTTAAATTATAAACAAGAACTCTGTTATTATTTTCATCAGATACATAAAATTTATGATTGACCAAATCCATAGCCGAGCCAGATGGCGAATTTACACCAATATTCATAGGATTATTAACAGTCTGCGAAGTATAATTAAATGAACTATCCGGATTTGTTTGACCCAATAACAAGCTTGCGTTTTGACCGTTCGAATAAAACGCCTCTGCAACTGGAATCTTGCTACCGCTTAGAAAAACAAGATTAAAAGCAAAAATAACTGCCAGAGATGATACCAATATCAACTTTAAAATATTTGCAATATTTTTCATTTTTTACTGTCTCAGTAAAGGATCATTCGGATTTAATTTCTCAAGATTAGTAATAGCATTCTTATACTCTCCTGAATCCTTGTCATTTGCTGTCATACTAACCATTGTCTGATAAAGCAAAACAGAATTAGGGTTCTCTTTAATTCCTTCTTGGATAACTTCGATAGCTTTTTCTTTCAAGCTTTTGTAACGATAAGTCGCCGAACAATTAATATATGCCTGAATATAGTTCGGGTTAGAGTCAATCAATTCGCTATATATTTTTATAGCTTCATCATATTCTTTTTTAGTCGCATATGAATTTGCAATCATTAATTTAGTTTCAGGATTAGCTTTTATTTCATATGATTTGCGATATGCTTCTATTGCCTTATCGATCGAACCGACAGAATACATCGTTTGTCCGATTATCGAAAGTTTAGCCGGATCATCTGGCAAGGAGTTTGAACCAATATATTGACTTGCCTTCTCATAATTACCCTCTCGATAATATTTTTCAGCGCTCTGCCATCGATTAATAGTGTTTTTTGAGTCCCAAAAACGATAGCCGAAAAAAGCCAAAACCAATAGTATCGGCAATATAGTAAAAAGAAGGAGTTTTCTTATAATATTCTTTTTCATACCCTCCGGAAAATAACTTATATATATTATAAGAGATTGGGATTAATATTAAAAGGGCTAGGTATTCACAAGCAACGTGGCCTGGTTATCACCGACGTATAATATGCCTTTATCAATTGTTGCTACTGTTCTGAATCCTTCGCTTAATAAGACTTTAACATCACCGTTACCGACAAGAGAAATTAGAGGGGTGTGATATGGCAAAATTGCGATCGGATCCTTTTTGGCGATAGAGGGAACTATCAAAGCCTCTCCCTCTCC
Organism: bacterium ADurb.Bin212; assembly: GCA_002070055.1. Classification (GTDB taxonomy): domain Bacteria; phylum Patescibacteriota; class UBA1384; order XYA2-FULL-43-10; family XYA2-FULL-43-10; genus MWCM01. The sequence continues at coordinate 2,233 of MWCM01000037.1, forward strand.
GGTAAAAACCGAACCGTCTTCACTTAGTATCTTAATATTTAATTTTTCTTCTCTTTTTGCCATCTCTCTTTCGCCTCATTGATACTACCGATCATATAGAAATAATCTTCAGGGACATCATCAAGTTCGCCGTTAATAATACTTCTTACTCCAGTTACAGTATCATTTAATGGTACGAAAACTCCTTTAATGCCGGTATAAGCTTCTGAGGTAAAAAATGGTTGAGAAAAAAACTTCTGTATCTTCTTTGCTCTCTCAACCGTTACTCTATCTTGAGGGGAGAGTTCCTCAATGCCTAAAATTGCAATAATATTTTTTAACTCATTATATCTTTCCAACACTTTTCTGGCCGATTGAACGCAATCGAAATGTTCTTGATCAATATACACTGGATTTAAAATTACGGATGTTGATTTTAATGGATCGATTGCTGGGTATATTTTTTTCTCAGATAACTCACGCGAAAGTACTACGCTAGAGTCAAGATGATTTAATATTGTTTGAACTGATGGATCAGAAAAGTCATCAGCTGGAACGTAAACTGCTTGGGCTGATGTAATTGCCCCATCTGGAGTTGAAACTATTCTCTCTTCGATAAGACCAATATCTTGACTCAATGTTGGTTGATAACCTGTATCCGAGGGCATTCGGCCAAGAATAGTTGAAATTTCACTTCCTGCCTGGGCATATCTAAAAACATTATCAACAAAGAGCAAAACATCCTTTTTAAGAACATCTCGAATATACTCAGCAATAGTTAAGCCAGTTAATGCGACGCGAGACCTTATGCCTGGAGTTTCATTCATCTGTCCAAAAATAAGCACTGAGGTTTTAAGCAAATCTTTGCTTTTTAGCTCTTCGACCAATTCATAACCCTCTCTAGTACGCTCACCGACACCCAAGAAAACCGAAACGCCCTGATGAGAATAAACAATATTATGAATAAGCTCGGTAATGATCACTGACTTACCAACGCCAGCGCCACCGAAGAAACCAATTTTCCCACCCTCTGGGAAAGGCGCAAAGAAATCAATCGTTTTAACACCTGTCTCAAAAATTTTAAGATCACTATCAATTGCGCTAAAACTTGGCGCAGATCGCTCGATTTCTCGATATTCTTCTGTTTCGTACGGCGGCTTATCATCAAGGGGTTCGCAAAAAATATTTAAAACTCGACCAATCACATCTTTGCCTAGAGGAATTCTGACCTTTTCTTTAGTATCTATAACTATAGATCCTCTTTTTACAGAATGAGTTTCTCCGAGCGCTAAGCACCTAACAGTGCTGTTCTTTAAGTACTCAACCACCTCCAAAAGAAGTCCGGAATCTTCAATGATTAACTTTCTGCCTATTGGGGGAATCATATAGCTAAAATAAACATCAACAACAACTCCTGTCGCCTGAATAATCTTCCCTTTGTTAACTCCATCAAGATTCTCCACCCAACCTCCTAAAGTAGATTTCGATTGCTTTTATACAACTCTCTAAGTTTAATATCAATTATTTCTCTAGTCATTTTGTGATAACGATGAATCATCTTAGTCCTCTCTTCACTTGCGTTATTATTGGCATTTCTCATAGCTATAACCTGCGCAGCACTATATGCCAATAAAGCTTCAGAGAAATAATTATATACCAATATACCCATCACTGTCTTGTTGAACCGATCTACCACCTCCTCGATAGTTGGCTCTATTTTGAACTGCTTCGGCAAAATAACTCTTTTTAAGTAGTTTGTGCTCTTTTTTTCGGTGCTTGTCTCATTATCTTCCCCTAGCATCAACGAAACTATCTCCACATCTTGCTTGGTAGCGGAGTAGTACCTTGGAAAAACAATATGGACGGCAGAATATTGACCCAAGATATCCTTGAGAGGTTCAATTTCTTCAAATTTAATTTGATTAGGAATGCTGAAAAAATGAATGGTCCGTTCGTTTCTGTTTGCGAAATGACTATGTCCTTTTCTCCCAGTAATAAGTAGATCGGCCTTGTATTTTTTATATAACTGATCCCCGACAGAAATAACCTTATTTAACAAACTACCACACATTCCTCGGTTAAATGTGATCATCACAACCAGCGATCTATCCTTAACATTCGGATTAACAGGTGCCAATTTCCTTAAAACTGAATAAATTTTCCAGGTTTCATTAAAATAGTCTCTACTCTTTAGAGTTCTTTCTCTTACTTTCAAAATATCCCTGGCAGCAATTTGCTCAAGAGTATTTGAAATATCAGCTAGTTCTTCAACTACCTGAATATTATTTTTTAAGGTTTCCAATGATGGCATCTTGTGGATTACCCTTCAAAACATCAATAATAGTTTCTTTTTCTGCTTCTGTCGCCGCCTCTTTTATTTTTGGCTTTAGAGTCGTTGGTAATGAAATAAACCCAGAGATGTAATCATCAATTTGTGATTCCGTATTGTCTGTATACTCTACCTCGATTATTTCTTTAAGCCTTTGGGGATTTTCCTTAACATATAAAACTAGTTGCTGTCTTAATTCATGCATTTGTTCAACATCCCAACTCAATATCTTCTTGCTAATAACCAATGCGAGGATTGCTACTTCTTGCTCGTAGGTAAACAACTCGCTAACAGTTTGATTAAAGATCTGATAAATCCTTTTACCAAGCTCAATAGTTTCCAATGTTTCTTGGTTGACTTCTGAACCAAACGCAATATATTTTTCGACTTCATGGTAGCGAATTATTATACTTTTTAACTTATCCGACAATTTTCTTATTACTTTTTTCTGGGCCCTACCGCCAATACGAGATACGGA
>MWCM01000038.1 GCA_002070055.1 bacterium ADurb.Bin212
GTGAAATTGATAGAGAAAATCGTCTCGAACTTGAAAGAGGTGCTCAACAAATTGAGGAAAATAGAGTTAATGAAGCAATATTAGCAGGAGTGTAATGAATTTTAAACAAGATTTAACTAACTATCAAGGACAGCAAGGACAAAAACCAATTGGTTATTCTTCTGGTTCTCAAATTGATGTTAGTTTTATGTCTGATCTACAAAACTATCAACAAAGCACTGGTCCAGCTCAAGCTAGTTTAGAATCGACAGTAAATCAACAAAGTGCAATTAAAAGTGCTGTTGGTGCCAAAGATGAAGTTGATCAAAAAGCAGAAATTGAATATCAAAAAATGTATTATGATCATACCAAGAATGCCCCAGAAGAGTTATCACAGACTCCCAACATTGAAATTGACTATGCTAAAACTAATTTAAATACTAAGCCAATAACAGCAGTTCCAGAAGGAACGGTGGGTGGTCAATGTGGAGTTTATGCTGAAAATATAGTCAAACTACCAGGCGGTGGAAATTGGGCGGTTGGAGACAAAATTGAACAAAAAATTAATTCTGTAGCTAGATACGCCAATGCTGGTCTTGGTTTTTATCCAGATCAAGAAATACCCAAGCCAGGAAATACGGTGATTATTGATCCAGGAACCAAATGGGGTCACGTAGCGGTTGTTAATAGTGTTAATAATGATGGGACAATTACCCTAACCGAAAGTAATTGGAATTGGGATGGAAAAGTTACTCATTCAAGAAAAATAAAATTAAATGATCCATCAATTATCGGATATATAAGGACACAATAGTATGGCAAATCAAACTAATGAGCAAAAACAACAAATGGTTAATACTGCTGGATATAGCTACGAATCATTGGGTGAAAGATTAAATCAAGAATTAGAAAGGGCTAGTGCTACTGCAAGTCGTGTAGAAGCTCTAGCACCTGGACAACAAGCCACTGCTAAAATGATTGGTGATACCTCACAACTTCCTTCGGGGATGAGCCCCACTCAAACTATCGCCAGAGGAAATATGGCGGCTAATGCTTTTGCTGCTTCTCAGGTTCAACACGGACAACAAAATGTAATTGATATTATTACTAAAATGATGAATCTTAAAGCTCAAGAGGAAGATTCTTCTTATAAAAAAGCACAAATGGAAATTAGTCAACAACAGGCTCAGCTTGAGTTACTTAAAACACAAAAAGAAACTGGTTGGACTATTGATCCAACTACGAACCAACCGAGACCAATGACAGAAGAGGAGAAAAAACAATTACAATTAGAAGGATTAGATGATGTAACTGCTGCTTACTTGGAGATGTTTCAAAATGGGGCAATGAAAAAGGTTTCTGAAATACCAGTCGCTGACAGGGGAAAAGTTGTACAGGCTTTAGCTGCGGCTGGGGTTGATCCAGAAGAAATTGCTAAGCAAAAAGAAGGGGGAGATGTTAGTGGAGTTATTAAATCTCTTTACGATCTTTATGCCGTCAACAATGATTTAAGCCTTGGTAGAGGAAGAGGATTTTGGGCTACACTACAGGGAATTGTTGGGAAAAACGCTCCAGCTAAAAGATATAAAGATTTAAAAAACGGTGTTTTATCGTCTATTAGAAGTTTTGTTGGTGAAAAAGGAATAATGACTGAGCCAGATGCACAAAGAATTAAAGACCTACTTCCAGACGTAACATCAACTGATGAAGAAGCCATACTAGCTTGGGAAGAAATAAATAATATTTTTAAATCTAAATATGGTTTTGATGTAATTCCAGAATTATCAACCAATACTGGTGAAGAAATTTTGGTGGTTAGTCCAGATGGGCAAAAGGGATATATTCCTGTTAGCGAAAAAGATGAATACTTTAAGAACGGTTATAAGGAGATAAAACAATGACAAATATACCCTCTACTGGTTTGGGTACTAAAAAAGAGTGGAGTCCATCCAGTTTTAGACCAATTGAAGAAAACAACCAACAGCTTAGTAGTTTTAGACCAATTAATCAAGAAGTTACTATACCAGATCAAAACGCCTCATTCAAAGAAAAAGTGGCTTATTTGCAAACACTGCCAGAAGAAGAAAGAAAAAAACAGCTTGGCAGTGGAGAATTAATATTTCAACAGTCAAGAAATCTTGGCAAAGAGAAATCAAAAGCATTGGGGGTAATAGAGGGGATTGGTGGAGCCCTGGGATTTGCTGGACAAGTAGCCGCCGAAGCCCTTGGTAAGACAATAGGTGGTAAAAAAGGATCAGCCTTAGCTGCTGGTAGTGCCACTACACTAAGAGGGGTTGCTAGAGAGTCGTGGCAAAACATTACTGGTTATCAAGATGAACCACCAGCCGAAGCAGTTAAGGATGTTTTTATTGACGCTGGGAGCTCTGCTGCCATTGATTTGGCACTTAATGTCGCTTTTGATGATGTAATTCCAACAGTTAAAAAACAAGTCTTAAAAGTCCCTTTTATATCAAAACTGGTTGGTAAAGGAAGAGCTGCTCAAGAAGTTTTGGTTGCAGAAATGCTCGCTAAAGCTGGTAAGGCGTGGGATGCTCTTAACAAACAAGTTGGCAATGTCAAAAAGTTCTTTTTAGATAGTGGAATGGGAGAAATTAGGTGGTGGGAAAACGCTAAAAATGATTTTGGTAAAATGGATCCATTTGGAGTTATTGTTAATAGAAGTCGTATAGCAGATTTTTCACAACAATTAGAACCAATTTTGAAAGAATATGGAGATAATGGAATAAAATTTACTTATGATGATGCTAAAGAACTATTAGAAAAAGATGGTAAAAAAACGATTATTAGAAACATTCAAAACACCGATCTTCCAGAATCAGAAATAAAAAACGCTATAGCCGATGGTGGAGAAATAATTGATGATGTCTTCAAAATGATTAAAGACAAAGGACTCAGTCCTACTGAGGTTAAAAAAATTGCTACAGAATTATTTGATGGTACATTTACCAGCACTGGCAAAGCAAGTGTGGCTAAATCAAAAACAGCTCAAAGAGAGGTGGCATTTATGCTTACTCATTGGCTAAAAGAAACCGTCCCAGAATCTAAAGAGTTGCTTGAAAATATGACTAATTTATATCGGTTAAACGATGTATTACAAGTACTGGCTCCTAAACTGCAAAAAGAATTTGAACAGCGCAATTTAATGAATATGACTAAGGAACAAACAGCTAATTTAGCAAGAAGAGTAGTTATTACTTTGGGTCTTACTGGTGGTGCTATTGCTGGCAGTCAATATGTTCCTAACAAAACCGCCGCTGGTGTTATGAGGGGAGCTGGAATTATAGCTGGTGCTTCTCAAATTCCAGTCATAAAAGAAAGTTTGGCTGGTGGTCCAGCCATGGAATTATACAACCAGTTGGGTAAAGAAGTTCTTAGTCCTAAACAACAAGTTATAAAAAATATTCCTGGTGCTGGTGGAAGAACAATTATTCAAGACCTATTTAGACTTAAATAACTATGGCAAATAAACAAACAGAATACTCAATTCAATATCTGGAAAACCTAAGTGCTGATTTATCGGTTAATCCTCCAATATTAAGAAGAGGATTGGTTGGTAAGGATGCTTCTGGTAATTATTATAATATTGCAGTTAGTCCCACTGGAGATCTTGGTGCTAATGGGTCTATGTCTATTAGCAAATCAGTGGTTGGAACGGTCACTACCACAACTGTTGAAAAAACTATCGGTGATAAAACTTATAGACAAACTATTGTTAGTGATTCAGCAGATGGTTCGGTAGAAATTAGTGCTTGGAGTGAGGTTTAGCTATGACAAAAAAAATAGAAACCAAAGACTGGACAACCAAGTTTGTAGAAAAAAATGCTTGGGCAATTTTAATGCTAATCGCTAGTTTAATCTATTTTGTAGGCGGGTTCTTTCCTAGTAATGACGCTAAAATTGAAGCA
>MWCM01000039.1 GCA_002070055.1 bacterium ADurb.Bin212
GTTTTGGGATAGTTTTAAACCATGGAACGAAAAAATCCACAATTTTTGTGTCAGCAAAAGTCTTAATCCATCAGAGTTTGCTCCACTTCTGAGCATAATTATTAGAAATAAAGAATACGATTGGATAGGAGTAACTAAGCAGGAATTGATTAAACTTAAGAATAGCTCATCAACAATTAACAAAAAATGTTTTCCTATCTCTCTACATATCAGCCCTTATGCCTCACGAAATAATATCATTGAATATATTGAGCGTAATTATGTCTCAGAAATAGAACCTCTACAAAATAAATATCGGGATAAAAACTCAATTTTTCTGTCAGTCAGAGCGAAGAGAAGAAGAGATAGGGATAAATATATTTGGGATCTTCATATTCAAGGCAATAAGGCAATCGAAATAATGGATTTGGTCAACAGTAGTTTTTCGGAACTGAAAGAGATTGATTATAATTATGTGCTTAAGATTATTAGAGATATAAAAAAGAGAAATTAAGTAGGATCGCTTAACTTTCTATATTCCAAAGATCACTAGCTATACCGTGTAATGAGACACGGTTTTTTAGTCTAAAAAAGGATCACCACTTGTTATTTTCGCCCTCTGGTTTGCTGATCCTTTCCAGGGGGTTTTATTTATTTATCACTCAAAAACCGATGTCATAAAGTTTTGGTCGATAACTTTATTTCATAATTTATATGAAAATCGGTAAGAAGATGAGCGAGAATTCATTCGAAAAAATCGTTGGACAGGAGGTGTCCAAATTAAAATTACCCAAAGATGAAGCCAGACAGATGGTCTCAGAGTTGGATATTCTCTCAAATCTGATTATCGATAGCTACTTAGAAAATTTAAAAAAGGAGAAAAAATGAAAAATGCATTAGTTTATTGTCGAGTAGCCACTCAGGATAATCGCTACTCATCTGACGCACTAAATCGTCAAGAAAAAGTCTGCTTAGAGTATGCTGAAAAACACAATATTTATGTAAAAAATGTCTTTAAAGAGGTCGGTTTTGTGAGTGCTGACAAAAGGGAATTTATTGTCTCTCTGACTGGATATTTAAGGCAAAATGAGATTGAAATTATGCTTATTTCTGAGTATAATAGAATCAGTAGGAATGCAGGCTGTCTATCTCATGTAATCGGTCTGTTTGACAGAGCTGGAATTGAGATAGTTTCAGTGAAAGAAGGACTTCCTGTAGATATGTTTACCATCGGAATAATGAATGAAATGGCAAAATTTGACAGGAATTATAGAAGAAGAGCTGCAATAGAGTCAAGAAAAGCAAAAAGTAATAGGTAGAATATGGCAAATGCGATAATTTACTGTAGGGTTTCAACCAAAGAACAAGTTGAAGAGGGACATAGTCTTGAAACACAAGAGAGAATTTGTCGTGAATATGCCGAAAGAAAAGAGTTCAAGTTACTAAGAGAACCTTTTGTTGAAGAGGGCGAGAGTGCAAAAACCACTGCTCGCCCTGTTTTACAAGACTTACTTCGTTATTGTACGAAAAATTATAAAAATATTGACGCCATTATTGTTTATAAGATTGATCGTTTATCTAGGAATACTGATGACTATGGTCAATTAAGATTGTTGTTCGACAAGTTGAACATTAGAATTGTATCTACCTCTGAAAACTTCTCGAAAGATCCAGTTGGTAGGTTTATTGAAAATACTCTTGCCAATGTCTCGGAACTTGACAATGCTATCAGAGCAGAAAGATGTGTGAATGGAAGTATTGAACTAATAAATAAAGGCATGAGGAATGGTAGACCGCCTGTTGGCTTAAGAAAGATTGGGACTGGCAAGGACAGACTGATTGTTAAGGTTGAACCGCAAGCAAATCTGATTTTTCGTGCGTTTGAGCTTTTGGATACACAGTCTTACTCAGAGATGGAGGTTTACAGAAAAGTCATTGATGAAGGACTAATGCATTATTCTGGCAAGCCGATTGCTTTTGTCTACTTCGACAAGATGATCAGAAATCCAATTTACAAGGGATTTCTAACTGATTTTGGGCAAAATATTGAGAGCAAGCTAATTGAGAAGGTTGTTAGTCCTGAACTTTTCGATCGAGTGCAAGGTTTTTTGGATGGCAAAAAGAAAAAAATGCCTAAGTATCTCAAGAATAACCCTGATTTTCCAATGAGAGGGATGATTAGGTGTGAAAGATGTGGCGAGAAATTATCAGGTAGTTTTAACAAGGGGAATGGTGGATTATTCCCAAACTATAGCAAAAGATGTAAATGCGAATTCAAGGATAAGATTTTTGGAAGAGACCAGATTCATGCTAGATTTGCCGAATACCTTACCGACTTTGAATATGACGAGAATTTAATTAATGCTCTTGTAGTTGCTATTAAAAAAAACTGGCACAAAAGAAATGAGTATATAATTCAAAAAAGAGAATCAATCAGTAAAGAGATAAGCGATCTTGACGACAAAAAACAAAAAATCGGTGATAAGATATTGGCTAACCCTGAACAAGAAGAATTTTGGAATGACCAACTAAACAGAACTATCAATGAACAAAAAACTTTAAGGTCTGAACTCGATACAATTGTCGATCCCGAGGAAAGCTCTGATCAAGTGGTGAAATTTGCTATGCAGTATTTGAAACAGCTATCAAGTAACTGGTCGAATCAAAAAAACCTTGAAATTAAACAAAGGTTCCAAAACTTCTTTTTTCCTGAGGGAATTACTGTTTTTCAGGATGGAAGATTTGGAACCTCTGTTTTACCGCTCTGTATGCGGATAAAATCACTCTATGCTACTCAAAATTATACTTTGGTAGACTTAATGCACTTTCATTTGAACCGCTGCTCGATTGGTTAGACCAATTAATGAGCGCATACAGCCAAGATGAAAATGAATTAACTCTAGTCTAGTGATTTTATCCCTAGAGCTTTTTTAATGTGCTCTATTTTTACCCAAGTCGGATTCTCTTCTCCCCTTTCGATGCGTGCATAGTAGTTAATACTGATACCCGCCTTAGTGGCTACTTCTGCTTGAGTAAGCTTGGCTTCTTCCCGCAATTTTTTTAACTGCAGGCCCAACTCTTTACTCATGTTTTTTTCACTTTCACTGACCATATGAACAATATACCAGATTTTACTACAAAATCAACTAAAAAACATTATTTTATTAAGGAGATTTATGTTTAACCAAACACAAGCTTGGAAAGAGTACCTAAAAAGAAGAGAAAATGCGATCGAACACGAAAAAGTCCGAGATTTATTCAATGAAAAGACTTTTTATCGAACATTTACCAGAGACCTTATTCATGCCAAAAAGGAAGTTATTATTTACAGTCCGTTT
>MWCM01000040.1 GCA_002070055.1 bacterium ADurb.Bin212
TATAAGCTAGACGCTTGGAGAAAAGATACTGGTAGCTATTTATTCCAAGATAAGGTTTTAACACCAGATGAACTATCTAGCTGGGTTGGAAAAGACTTGTCTCAAAAGATTATAGGGTCTTCCAAGCGATACCAGATGTTAGATAATCTTGAACTGAAAAGCGGCGGCGAATGGGCAGATCATTTATACAATCGAATGATTCCCAAGAAGGTCTTGGATTTAACGAAGAAGCTGGGCGGTAAGTTGGTGGAGATTGAGGTTAATGACGGCTCCAAAAAACAAGCCATCCTCATCACCCCTGAAATAATCCAAGCTGTTCAAGGTGGTTTACAGCCGATGGCCGGGGGGATAGCGCGATACTATCGTGGTGGAGGTGATGGTTCTATGCCCAAGGGCGTTACCGCCCAAGAGGTTGTTGACTACGAAGTAAAAGAGTTGGGAAATAATATTAAGGTTGAAAATGGAGTTGATCTTAAACAATATCCATCTGAATCACTACAATGGTTATCCACAACCAAAAAAGGTGCTAAACAATTTGGTGACGTGCAAGAGAAGACTGGCAATTTTACTATACTAGCTAAAGACCCATACGGCGGAGTGTTGGTATCTACAAAACAACCCGACCTCCTTGAAGAAGCCCGTAAGTATAAGACGGCTGAGGAGTTTGGAATAAAAAGAAGCCGTCCCAAAGAAGAAATTGTTTTTAATACACCTTTAACTGGAAGCAACGGAACACAATTATTATCTTATGAGTGGCAATGGAAACCAGAAGAAACTATAAATCTAAAGGGTGATAATGTTGTCCGTAGAATTTCAGATTGGGAAAATGCTATAAAAAATTTGGAAACTGGGCGAGATATTGTCCACAATTTTAAGATAAAAACTCCTAGCGGAGAAATTAAGTCGGTCAGTCTTGAAAGTGCCATCAAATTATTAGGTGGCGAAAACACTAAAAATGTTAAGAGTATTTCGTCAACATTGAAATCTATTGTAAAAAATAAATTACAACTACAAGGCTACCGAGCGCAATTAGAACTGGAAAACAAAATTAGTGATAGTGTTAATAAGTTAGATTTTCCAGAATATATAATTTCAAAGCGTAGTAGCGGAGAAGGGTATCAAGCCAAGATGGGTGATGCGGTAGTTTGGATGAACACACCAGACATAACACCAGAACGATTACAAGCACTTCAAGGGTCGTGGAAATCGAACAGAATTAAAGAAATGGGCGGCAATCCCCATTCTAGTTTGCCTCAAAAAATATACAATACTGAATTAGCAATAGATAAACTTCAAAAAAAGATAGACGCTCAATCCCAACTCACCGACATCTGGAATAAGGCGCATGGGGTTGGTGAACAATCACTCCTAGAAGAAGCCCGTAAGTATAAGACGGCGGAGGAGTTTGTTGAGGCTCAATCCAAAATTCAGAAACCGGCATTGTCCGATAAAGATATATCAAAAATTGCACAAAATTCAGATAATATGGGTTATACTTTATCTTCAGATGAGAAAAAAGAAGCCCTTAGAGATTTAGTAAATGATTTTAAAAAAAGAGGAATAAAATCTATTGATGCTTATCATATAACAAATGCAAGTGAAGATGTTTTAAAAAAGGATGGGATAAAAGGAACCGAGCTTAATTATATTGGAGAAACAAGTGGAAATTTGCGACCAAAATCAACATATATTTTGTTGGATTTAGATGATGTTAAATTAGCCCAAGATTTCATTAAAACAAGGGAAGAAGGGAATCCAGTAGTTCATATAAAAATCCCCATAGAAGAACTTTATAGACTTAATTGGGACTCTAATTTTAATCTCACAACTGGCACATATTCCTCTGAAAGATTTTTAGGTGATATACCAAATGATTGGATACAAAACTACTACAAAACCAAATCCCAACTCACCGACATCTGGAACAGGGCGCACGGAGTTGGTGGCGGTAAAGACTTCAAAGATTTAAAGTTGTTCCACGGCTCCAATGGTAGGGTTTCTGAAGAAACTAAATCGTTTCAAAACGTTTGGGAAAATGACAATCAAAACAACCTATTAAAAGAGTTGGCTAAGGATGGCGTAAAAGAGGCTGGCTTTTTGGTGGGTAAATATAAACCGAACAATTGGGTGTTATCGGATAGACTGATAGCTAGGATAGCTAAATCTCGTGGATATGACGCCGTGATGTATAGTAATTCAGACCGTCCTCAATTGGGGTATGAAATACACGACGTAAATGAAGGTAAGTTTTACGCCGAAAAGAAAGAACTTGCCGAACTATATGCAAAACAAAAAAGAGATCTAAAGCATAAATCCGTAGGAGCCGCTGGTAAAGATCTCCCAACCGACAATATACCGCTTGAAGGGTTTCCTGAAAAGCTACAAGTTAAAAACGTTGACGGTGAGAGCGTTAACGTAACCACAACACCCAATGAAAAGATCAGCATCGACCTCGTTCAAAACCCAGACGGTACTGTTGAGTATGAACTACACGACGGAAAGACGGTTACAATACCGGCGTCAACGGCGTTAAAGTTGGCAAAGCAGTATGGCAAAAATAAAATTGTTGCAACTGCATCTACTGTAAGCGATCAACTTGTTTCCGACATTATGGTTGATGGAAAGAAAGTTCCGAGACCGTCGTTTAGGGTTGATAAAATAAACGCCCCTGAAGATGTTATAAACCTGATGAAGCAAGTTGCTGAAAAAGAAGGTGAATTTAAGAGCCAACGCCCGACGGGTTCGCTTAAAGAACTCCAGAGACTAGCAAAAGAAGCTAAAATAACCGTCGATGATCTGTTAGATCTCCCACCTGGCAGCATAGTTTCATCTCCCGAATTGATAAAAGCTAACCAAATTAGAATAGCCTTGGCTAAAGACTTATCGGACTATTCTAAAAAAATAGACACATCAGTCGCCACCCCTGAAGAGCTTAAGATATTTAAAGAAAAAACATTACGCTTTACAGCCGTAATGAAAACCCTAGCCGGAATGAGAACTGAAGCGTCTAATATTTTTAGATCATTTCAAATAGTAAATACACCACAGGACGAGACGGCTTTAAGGGAACTGCTTGGGGATATAAAGCGAATAGATAAAGATGCCGCTGGCGATTTAGAGCAGTTTGCTAAAAATACCAGAAAGGCTATGGAGCCAACAACTGCCGATAAAATATGGCACTTGTGGTATGCTTCGATATTGTCCGGACCGCTAACGCATATTAAAAACATAACCTCAAACGTCGTGCAGTTAGGACTAGAGTTGGGTAGAATTTCTTTAACGT
>MWCM01000041.1 GCA_002070055.1 bacterium ADurb.Bin212
CTTCATTAACTCTATTTTCCTCAATTTGTTGAGCACCTCTTTCAAGTTCGAGACGATTTTCTCTATCAATTTCACGTAATCTTTCTTCTAAACGCATTTTAGCTTGACCAGTTCCGTAGTCATAAGAATATTGAGAGTCTTGAGCAGATCGCCTAGCTTCTGTGGTTAAATCTGCTAGATTTCTTTGGCTTTGTAAGATTGCTCCAGTTCTATTAAAATCTCTCATAGCTTGTTGATAAGCAAAAGTTGAACGCTGTGGTTTAATAATGTTGGTTTCTCTGGCTGTTTTAGTTTCTTCTGCCTGTCGCTTCTCAATGCCACTATTAAGCATTCCTCTTTCATTAGCGCCATATCTAACATCTCTTTGTTCTTTTTCACTAGCTAATTGTTGTTGTGCCTCAAACTCTTTTTCTTGCTGTCGTTGTCTAACATCTTCGGCGTCAGCTTGTTGTAAATAACGACCAATATCTTCTTTTTCTCTTCCAGTCATTAGATCATAGTCATAAGGAATTCTACCTATTCTTTCTTCAAGAGTGTTGGCTACTTTAGCATAGAAATCTGCCCTAGCCGTATCATCACTGCCAAGAGCTGTTTCAAATTGTCTTTTTAAAAATTTAACCACAAAATCATAATCGCCTTGAGCAGTATCTCTTAAATCATCAATATATTTATTAATAGCATTATAGAGTTCTGGATCTTCTGTTTTTATTTTGTTTGTTAAGTCTTCGCTTTGTTTGTATGCCATATTATTTCCTTTATATCATTCCTGCTAAAACTCCACAGTAATTATGTCCACCAATAGCGGTGGAAGCACTAGGGTTAGTAGTCCCAGATAAAGAACAAGCCTCAATTCTAATGCGACCCACTCCTCCAGCACCACCCCAACTACCTTCAGCTCCTCTTGCTCCACCATTAGCGGTAATTTTGCTAGAACCTATAATCGCTGATCTTGCTTTTATTAAAACAGAACCACCAGCACCAGCCCCACCCCCTCCTTGATCTCCATCAGAACTATTCCCATCAACCCCATTAGTTATTAAAGAAGCCGAAGAACTAAAACTATTGGTATAAACAACAATTATTCCGCCACCTGGTTGTCCTGGACCAGTTGAGGCAGCGGTGTCATCAAAACCTCCACCACCTCCGCCACCACCACCCATAAAAATACCAGTAGTTAAATCTGCTTGTCCTACTATGGATCCTCCTAAACCAAAGTTTATATATTCAATATAATAATTTCCATTTTGACCAGCAGTACCATTACCACCACCACCAGCACCTTGCCCCTCTGAATCGGGTGTATTTCTAGTATATGATCCACCGCCACCATTACCATTTGATGAGGTTGTTCCTGTTGTTCCAAATCCAACACTTCCCTCTCCTTGAGCCCCCCAATAACTAGTAGAAACAAGGCCACGAGCTCCTCCCCTATAACCTTTACCACTTGCATTAACACTTCCATTAAAAATCCCATTACAAGCCATTACAAACACTCCGCCAACATCTCCATTCCACGCAGGCACAGTAATTGAGCCATTCACTCCAGAAGCCTGTTTAACAATTATGACTTGAGCTTGACTAGCACCAGAATCGGTATAAGTATGTTCAAGTGGAAATAATAGACTAACCGTACCAGGAGAATAAGAAACCACTTGATTATCTTCATATTCACCCACGCCACTTCCCCGAGATTGAATAATAAATAATCTTTGACCAGCACTAAACGAACCAGTCGCCGTTAAAGAATAAGACCCACTACTCCCAGAACAAGAATAACTTAAAGGAGTATAAGAACTTAAATCAATAACTCCATCACTCCCGTTTCCTAATCCTAAAAATCTAGGCATTTTTCTCTTCCTTTATGTTTTCTTTTTTATACTCAATTACCATTTGAGCATTATACCCAGGATCAACCACAATTTTTTTACCAGACATTTCTTTGCCAAACTCATCAGGCAATCTAATTTCTTCAGTAAAGGCTTTTTGGTGCATTGCACAGACATCTAATCCCGAAGGTTGAACCCGATCCACAGCTTCAACTTCTTTGCCTTCTTTTAGACAAAAATCGCAGATTGTATATTCAATGGTTTTAGTTTTTTTCATAATTCTCCTTTAAGGTTGCTTACATTCTAAAGTAATAAATACATCTGTCGTCCCATTAACCCCCGTAATATCAAAAGTTAAAACATCACCAGCTGTTAAACTGGTAGAAGTAAAACTAGTGCTAGAAGTCACCGTAGAACCAACCTCAAACCCAGATTTAACATCAGAACCATTTTTTCGTACCCTAACTTGAACATTACTAACCGAACATTTACCCCAGATTTTAACTACCGTCATATTTTGAGGTACGATATATTGTGCCCCTTGATTATTACCAGTAGCCAAAGTTCCAAGAATAGTCCAAGTAAAAGCCCGATTAATAGTAATTAACTTACTATCTACTCCATTATGACTGTGACCAGAACTAGTATTAAACGCTATTTTGCTTTCAACGATATTGGCATCAGATGCAATATTATCATTATCAAGACTGCCATTAACCAAATTATAAATAGCATTTTCATTGGCATTATTTTCATCTGGATTAATGGTATCTCCAGCGGTGTATTCGTATTGACGAGAAATTGTTGACACTATAACCTCCTTATTTTAATTTTCTTTGTTTAATTGCTAATGTAAATGGATAGAGCATAATTGGTTGATCGTTCCCCTGATTGTGAAATCTTATCATTACTTGTGAAGAACCAATTTTAAGAGCCACCTTTGCCTTTGTTTCATTAATATAACTCCATTTATCAGTTCCCCAAACCGCACTACCCCAAGTATTCCCCTGTTCCATATTAATGCTTTGTCTAAATGTCCAAGTATTACCCTCAAGAGATGTATAAAGATCAAGATTATAATTACCACTACCAAGAACCCCATATTTCATAAACCTAACTGTTTTTTTCATTTCTGGCACTTGCAAATCAATCATTTTGCCTCTTACATCAAAATCAATACCACTACTACTAGTAGCATCACTGTCTGTACTTTCTGCCCTAATGACATTGGTAGTTTTAGCATCTCCGTAGTGAAGCGCTGGAATTGAACCACTCAAATAAATATTCCAACAATAAACATTCCAACCAGTATAAACAAACCACGGATGAGGATTGAATGGTTTATCTAGTTGTATCATTGTGTTGGCAACTAGCACCTTATTATTAGTGGTGCTAGTACCAGTGGGGATAGCCATATAAACTTTATTATCAAAGTAAA
>MWCM01000042.1 GCA_002070055.1 bacterium ADurb.Bin212
GACAGTCTAACCCAAATATGCTTTGGGTGTAAAAAGATAAGAAGCAATATACTTAAATTAGTTAAGTAGCACATTTACACGAATCAAGGTTGGTAGTGGCGGAATAGGTAAACGCTAGTAGATAGGCGCACGGCTAACGTCGTGGTCGAGCGTAACCGAGTTGGTCGGGGAGCCTTGCCGATTGAAAGTCGGTTAAGCTCCTCGTCCAACATGTAGGGTGACTTTCCACCTCCAACAAAGTACATTGACAAGGTAGATAGCCTTGCTATAATTAAGGTATGAAAAACACTATAGCAAGAGGAACAGAAGCAGAACTTATGGTAGCAACTCAAGCTACTAAAAAGGGTTTTGTGGTCTGTTTGCCAATAAATCATAGCTCTGAATATGACTTGATAATAGATAGCGGGAAATTAAACCGCATCCAGGTAAAACGAGCATATAAAGTGAACAACCACGGAACAGAAGCTCTGTGTGTTGAGACAAGGAGAATATTGGTCAAACATTCTGGAAAAAGGGGTTCCGTAGCTAATAGGTATTCAGAAAATGGGTACGACTACCTAATAGCAGTAGATTGCGACAAGAATACTTACTGGATTATTCCAAAGGAGATATCTTCACAATACAAAGCGCAAGTCTATCTATCATCCAAAGATGATTATAAAAATCAATGGGCTTTGCTGGAGGTGGATGTAAGTTCTTAATGACTATACGAGTTATGGACTAGGGCTTTCCTGGGCCATCTCGTCAAATCCCTACCTACCAACCAAGATTCACCTTTTTTGGACAAAGGCGGTTGACACAGGAAGTCATAAGCCTCTACCGCCTGAGTCCACCGACAATTAAAAGTTAAAGGTTAAACAAAAAGAATGAAAAAATATAGAGTAACGTTTGAACAAACATTAACTGGGTATATTGATGTATTTGCGGATAATCCAGACCATGCTATTTATAAACTCATCAAACAACCGCCCCTTCATGGCCAATTGGTAATAGAAACTGAGGATATTGATTATGGTCGCGTTATTCTTTTAAACAAAACAAATGAAACCATACCAAACATAAGTTATAAAACCATAAAAAGGTTAGTAGAAAAGCACAAAGACCCCACCTTTGGTACTTATGACTATGATGGGATAGCAGTAGAAGTTATAAAGTTGGTTACAATGAGAAACAAACCAGCAACAGATACAGATAGAGAGGAGTTTGAAAAACTTAAAAAAGAATTAAGCGGCATAACAATAGAAAGGTGGAAGGATTGGCAACTGAACGTTCTTTGGTCTTGGATACAATCCTATAAACAAAAGGCTCTCCTAGACCAGCTTAAAAGGGTTAGGGAGGTGGTGGGAAAAGACGAAAAAATACCAAGACAAGGAGAGGTAAGAACAGACATGTTTGATAGGTTGGCCAGAAACCAACTCCGAGCCGAACTACGCCAAAAGTTAGATAAGATGATGGAGGAGATAAAATGAAAATGAAACTTAACATAGACAAAACTAAGTGTAAGGGGCAACATTTTTTTGAAATGCTTAATCTAATTTCAGATTTTTCAGTTCCATCAGATAATTCACAAAGGGCATATGTAATTTGTAGAAAATGTGGAGAAATTAGAGTTGTTGGAATTATAAATTTAACAAAGAATGAAACTTAATATAGAAGAACGTTCACACTTTGCTTGTAGTAAGTTATTTGAAGATAAAGGTTTAAGTGATTATGCTAGAAGTCAACTTATTAGTTTAATGAAGAGATTAATAAAATGAAATACAAATTTATCAGAAAAGGGTTTAAGAGTGAAAATGGCAATACCAAATGGGAAATTGGTAAGTGGCAAAAACCTATTAAAAATTTGGTTCTTTGTGAAAAAGGCTACCATTGTTCTAAAACCATATATCAAGCCTTTTCTTATGTTCAAGGTGAAATACTTTGTCAAGTTGAATGTAAGGGTAAGAATCTAAAAGATACTGATAAAGAAGTATGGGAAAATCAAAGAGTGGTTAAAGCCTGGAAATGGACTAAAAAAGATAGTGTGGCGTTGTCAATTTATGCTGCTGAACTTTGTATAGACAATTTTGAAAAAGTTTATCCGAATGACAAAAGACCCAGAGAAGCAATAGAAGCTGCTAAGAAGTTTCTTAAATACCCAACGGCAGCTAACAGGTCTGCTGCTGAGTCTGCTGCTGAGTCTGCTGCTCGGTCTGCTGCTGAGTCTGCTGCTGAGTCTGTTGCTGAGTCTGCTGCTTGGTCTGCTGGGTCTGCTAGGTCTGTTGCTTGGTCTGCTGAGTCTGCTGCTTGGTCTGCTGAGTCTGCTAGGTCTGCTGCTAGGTCTGCTGCTAGGTCTGCTGAGTCTGCTGCTTGGTCTGCTGTAAGTAAAATATCCAAATGGATGGATAACAGGTTAAAAGTTTTAAAAGAAATAAAATGAAATTTGATTATATTTATTGCCCAACACAAGAACAAGTTAGAAAACACATTCAAAATTGTGAAGGAAAACATACGCAACAAGTGGCTTATTCAACTTTTCACGATAGTTTAACCCAAATATGCTTCGGTTGTCGTCGTATTAGAAGTAATATGCTTAAATTAGTTAAATAGCACATTTACATGAATCAAGGTTGGTAGTGTCGAAAGACCTAAACGAAAGAGAGAAAGCGTGGGGTTGGTTACATTAGCGAATTTAGTCGCACTCGAAGGCCAACTACTACCAACCAAGATTCACCTTATATGGTCGGAAGGTAACTAGGTACACCCACCGCATTACTGCGAGCATGGCCTGATATAGCCTTCCGACCACCGACAATTAAAAGTTATAAATTTACATAAACAATGAAATATAGATATACACGAAAAGAACTTTATGAAAAATGGTGTCACTACTTTATAGGCGAGGACGAGTTAATGGAAAAACTTCTTGCCACCAAGCCAACTAAGGTAAAGAAGATTAAAAAGATTAATTTTGCTGATTGGCGAGACATCAGAGATATGGATATTGAAATAATGATTGAGAATAAGTTAAACGAACTTATATCTGCTGTTAATAGGTTACAAACCAAATGACCAAAACAAAGACTAATAAATGGGTAAATACTAAGCTAAGAGCCTTTAAAGGTGATGGTTTAATTAGTGACGGTGCTTATTGGCAAGTTGTAGATACGGTTGCCGACCTCATCACCCAAACCCAACAAGAGACACTAGAGTGGTGTGAGAGAGAAATTAAAAAGTTAAAAGAAAAAGATAAAGGGTGGACA
>MWCM01000043.1 GCA_002070055.1 bacterium ADurb.Bin212
ATTTGACAAAACGAAAGCCCCGATAGCCACCGCCAGTCCGATCGATGAGTAAATAATAGTCCTCTTAGACCGGTCGAGGTTCTCAGGATTGCCCGAACTGGTGATGTATCCTATGCCGCCCATCACAAAAAAACCGGCTGCTAACAGGCCGGCGAGGGTGACGAGGACTTGGATTACGTTTTGTGCAAAATTCTGGATTCTGGAGACATCTGGTGACTCAGCTAGAGCTGGCGACACCGATGCCAGTACCAAAAATAGAGAGAGCCAAAGAGAACGGAGACGTTGCATAAAACAACTTTCTCCCCTCCCATTAGAGGGATGCGAAGCATCACTCGATTAATTGTATTAATTGATATGAAACCTTAACATGATCTATTTATTTTGTAACACAGGGCTTATTTTTTTGTCAAGCTATTGTACTTGATGACGACCTTTTGGACAATAGCCCATATTTCTCTGCGTACTTTAGGGGTGTTAAATAATTTAGTTTTTGATGCGGTCTAACATTGTTGTAGATGATCAACCAATCTGTCAGCCTCCTGTTGAATTCATTGATGTCTTTACTTACCTGGCCGTCGTTCAGCCACTCATATATCAGTGTTCTATTGAATCTCTCAACTTCAGGATTGTCTTTGGGCGTTCTGACTCTGGAATAATATCGCTGGAGGTTCTTCTGTTTGCAAGCGATATCGAAGTCTTTCTTGAATTCACTGCCGTTATCAGTAAGGATGATGGCTATGTTATCGCTGCCGACCAGGTATTCCAATCTGCTAAGGAAGTCAGCTGCTGTTTTAGAAGAGTGACCGCCATAAGCCCTGGCATAGGCAATTTTGCCGGTATGGCCTACTGCCGTAATGATGTAATATTTCAAACCGAATAGATAAAGGACTTTGGTATCTATGGAATACAAGTCTTCGGCTTTCTGCCTAATATCATAGCTGATAAGTTGTTTTTTGGCTCCATTTCGAGCGTAAATCTTACTCTTTCTAGGAGGGTATAGTTTGAACTCCTCTATGACTCTCTGAAACTGCCAGGAAGATATCTTCTCGCCATATCTTTGCTCATATACCACCGAGAGCTTAACCTTGCTCCAGTGGATGAACTCTTTGCGCAACAGAATCATTCGTTTTAGCACCAGAGGATCGGGAGTCCAACGCCTCGGGTTTATGGGCTTGGATGATTTATCTTCCAGGGTTTCGAGTCTTGTCTCGTTGAAGCGGCTGAACCAGTAGTAGAAAACTGACCTTTGAATGCAGAAATGCTTTGCCGTTTGGGTGGCGTTTTCCTTACCGACTGTGTAGTAAAAAATGATCCACTCTAGCCGGAGTTGAGCTTTGGGAGACAATTTGGTCCTGGCGACCTTGCGCCACAGCTCATGCCTGTTTATCCTTGCTCTTGGTTTTGTTTTGAAGTAGAATTGTTCATGGTACATTGGGTGTTCCTTTCAGACCCCACTGTACCATTTTTTATTGGCCAAGTGTCCAAGAGGTTTCTCATCATCTCCAGCTATTTGATATTATTTGTGTGCTATTTAAATAAATTTACTCTAAAATTGCTTTTTTTAAGATAAATTGACAATTTAGTATTATTGGCGCATATTATTTATAAATGCAAATAACTTTTTGAATAAATAAATATTATGCATCCAATTGTATGGTATTGGTTATGCAATGGTTAATTATCGTTTAAAAACAATTAATGATGACTTTATAGTGGATGAGGTTTCGCTTATCCCGCCATTTTTTTTGAAAAATAATTCAACTTATACATATCTTATTCTTAAAAAAAGCGGCTGGACAACGTTTGACGCTCAAGAAGAAATTAAAAAATATTTTACCCTTGAGTATAAGGATATTTCGGTTGAGGGTTTAAAAGATGAGGATGCGATTACCAGTCAGCTTGTTTCTATGGCAATAGTAATAAAAGAATCAGATCTTAAAGGCTTTAATAAAAAATTTCATGGGAAAAATTATCTTTCACTTTCATTGTTAGGTTATGGCAATTTGCCGATAAATCCTGGGGGGTTGCATGGAAATTGTTTTAAAATAACTATTCGTGATTTGTCGAAGAAATATGCGAATATGCTATATGAGTATTGTGCCGGCAATCAATTTACAAGTTTTATCAATTATTATGATAGCCAACGCTTTGGCACTCCAGGTAGTTGCTATAATACTCACTTGATCGGGAAAGCACTCTCTCAAAATAACTGGGATTTGGCGATAAAAGAATTTTTTAGAACTGAAAATAGCGAGATAAAACGTGTAAAAGAAGAATTTAAAAATTCGAGCGCTGAACAAGCTTTTAAAATTATTAACCCAAATAAAATTAAATTTTTTGTGAAGTCGTACAACAGCTATTTATGGAACCGCGAGTTGTCTCGAGATATATACAACAGAAACAAGTGTAAAAGCTATTTGTTTAAACATGTCGGGAAGTTATTTTTACCGACAGATCATTGTATTATTAATCCAATATTTTCTAGCAATGGTTACAATTATTTAATCGATGAAGACAAAATTCAAGAAAAGGTCATGAAGCGAACATCTTATATAACAACGAACATTAAATGTTATGAACCTCAGCAAGATAAATTATTTAATCGAAAATATTCAATAATGTTAGACTTTTTTT
Organism: bacterium ADurb.Bin212; assembly: GCA_002070055.1. Classification (GTDB taxonomy): domain Bacteria; phylum Patescibacteriota; class UBA1384; order XYA2-FULL-43-10; family XYA2-FULL-43-10; genus MWCM01. The sequence goes on from MWCM01000043.1 coordinate 2,635, forward strand.
TGCCAACGGGCTCATATGGGACAATGCTCATTAGACAATTATTGATAAAAATTATTGAAGGAAATGAATGAATAAAAATATTGAGGTAGAGATTAGGGGGCCACTATCTGAAACATCTTACAGCAGAGTACAAAAATTTTTTGAAAAAAATGGAACTTTTGTTGAGAAAAAAGAACGAATTTTAATAGATTATTCGACTCTGAACGAGAGTGGGGGAATGGAGAAACGGACGAAAGACATAAGGCTAAGAGTTACCAATGGAATTCCGGAAATCATAATAAAAATAGGCAATTGGGGAGCTGGCGAAGCACGGAAAGAGTTGTCAATAAAGGCAACTTCAGGAACATTTGATGATCTCGTTGAGGCGTTTGCTCACTTGGGTTGGAAAAAAGGAGTACTTTGCGTAAGAAACAGTTATGTTTACTGCTATAAAGACATTGAGTTTGCTTTAG
>MWCM01000044.1 GCA_002070055.1 bacterium ADurb.Bin212
AATTGATGAAGCCAACGTACTTAACCCGCCACCTAAATTTCCCGTAACCGGAAGCTATAATATTTTAAGCTGGCGAGAAGAGTAGGACAGTACAGAGGAACTCAGAATAGACACCGTAGTATATAATAACTTAATTAATTCTTACGCTTAGTTTGATTAGAGCAATTTAAAACATTTTTGAGTGGTATATTACTCATTGTATATATTGATTTGATTATCGTTACTGATCTGTGAATGAAATCTGTGGTAGTGTTCACGTAATATGGATTTAATATGAAATTCTTAATCTTCATTGGTTGTTTAGCAGCTGGCTTCATAGCAATTAGATACTGCAAATGGTTGGTTGATAATACCGGAATCCGTTTTGATTGGGCGGAAAAGTTTCTTGGTCCCGGAGGCACCTATTCGGCTTGGAAATTAATTGGCTTGGGACTAATAATCTTTGGTTTTTACTATACTTTTGGTATGTAGTAATGTAGACTGATTTCTCATATTGAAAAAATAAATATTTGCTGTTATAATTTGTATCTGTTTGGGCCCGTAGCTCAGTTGGTAGAGCGCCTCATTTGCAATGAGGATGTCGCAGGTTCGAATCCTGTCGGGTCCACCACCACGAAAATGATTAGTCTCTGACTAATCTTTTTTGTTATACCAAACTGGAGTTTGGAACACTCAAAAAGAAATGGACTAATATCGCTGTAATTTTATAGTGAATGGCGCTAATATTTCGCCATTATTCACTATATTTTTATTATTGACAAATATTTCCTTAATATGGTATAGTGCATATAATGCTATATACCATATTAGTAAATTAGGAGGAATAATGTATGACATTAACCCAATTCAAAAGAAAAGAATTGATGAAAAACTAAATACAATCAATAAATACCGTCCCTTGCCGTCTTCTCAGGTCGCCAAGCTTCAAGAAAAATTCAGAATCGAGATGACATATAACTCCAATGGTATTGAAGGCAACTCCTTAACCCTTAAAGAGACTTTTTTGGTGATCAGTGAAGGTTTAACCATTAAGGGTAAACCGCTGAAAGACCATCTCGAAGCCAAAGACCATTTTGAAGCTTTACAATATCTTGGCGATTTGATTGAGCATAATAAAAAGCATACCGTATCGGAAATTTTAATAAGACAACTGCATCAGATAGTAATGCAAGAAACAGGTCGCGAATGGGCAGGGAAATATCGTAATGCCAATGTCATCATAAGCGGATCAGACCATACTCCGCCCGAGGCTTTTGAAGTTCCAAAATTAATGCGTAATCTAGTCAAGTGGATATCGGATAATCAAAATAAATTGCACCTGATAGCTCTCAGTTCAATTGTGCACCATAAGTTGGTTTCGATCCATCCTTTTTTTGATGGTAACGGCCGGACAGCTCGAATTGTCATGAATATTTTTCTTATGCAAGCCGGATATCCTCTGGTGACGATATTAAAAAACGATCGCAGAAAATACTATAATGTCTTAGACAAAGCCGATAAAGGTGATTATGATCCGTTGATCAGATTTATTGCGCAGAATGTCGAACGATCATTAAATATTTATTTGCAAATAATTACTCCCAAGTCACAAAACAAGGAGAAGTTTTTCAAATTGTCTGAAATTGCCCTCAAAACTCCTTTCTCTGCGAAATATCTTAATTTACTTGCCAGACAAGGAAAACTTGAAGCTTTCAAAAAAGGGCGCGATTGGCTCACAAGCAAAAAAGCCATAGACGATTATTTGATAAATCGACAACGCAAACGATAATTTATTCAATTTGTTACTACTAAATTGTTAAGATGCTATTTTTCGAAAATTTCTTAATACCGGCTCCCACTCTACCGCAAACTCGAAAAAGGTGTTCCAAAAAGATACCCTTAGTATCCACCAAAAAATGCCCATATGACCGGTCTCCGCTATTCTAGACATATATTCTAAATGTTAATATGGATTTAAAATGTCTAGTAAGGAGATTCTATGTCTGGTATAGCCAAGGAAGTCAAAGTTGAGATAATAAGTAAGGTTAAAAGCGGGACTCCGGTTTTAAAGCTATCTGAGGAATACGGGGTTAGCGATAAGATAATATATAATTGGCTCAAAGCCGGTGTAGAGCATTCAGCTAGTGCTTTAGAACTAGTAAAAATCCGTAGAGAAAATGACCAGCTAAAACAGATCATCGGAGTGCTAACCCTAGAGCTGGAAAAAACTAAAAAAAATCGCGCTGATATTATTCGGCTCATAACAGCCAAGCTGCCATTAATATCGAAGAAGCTACTCTGCTGTCTCTTCGGTCGTTCCAGGGCCAGTCTTTACTACTGTCCAACCAGAGAAGAGCAGGATATCGGCAGATAATCAATTGTTTAAGCGACAACCCCAGCTATGGTCATCGCAGATTAGCGCTAGCTCTCGGTCTCGGTCGCAGGAGAGTGCGCAGAGTCATGCACTTGTTTGGTATCAAGCCGTACAAAAGGAAAGCCAGATGGCGTAAAAGACGGGATGAAAAACGAGCTCCTGCACCATATCTTAACCAAATTAAAGATCTTTGCCTGCAAGCCCCTAACGAGGTATGGACTAGTGACTTTACTTATCTAAAATTTCGCAAACAATATGTCTATCTGGCTACAGTCATGGATCTGTTTACTAGAGAGATTGTTGGCTGGCATTTGAGTTTAAGGCATACCCAGGAGCTGATAATTACAGCACTCAAAGACGCCTTGGTGACAAGGCAGTTTTCCCGACCAAAATTTATCCACTTCGACCAAGGTAGTGAGTATTTAGCAAAAGAGTACCTTAAGTTTACCAAGGAGTGGCGCATCCAGATCTCAATGAGCAGAAAGGCTTCTCCTTGGGAGAACGGATATCAAGAATCTTTTTACAATAACTTTAAAACCGATCTGGGACTTGAGTTCGATCGCTTTAACTC
>MWCM01000045.1 GCA_002070055.1 bacterium ADurb.Bin212
CAGTCGTGCTTACTGTCGTATCTTGCGGGTCTTTACGTAAATAATACACTAAAAGTTATAAATTAGCAAATATGCTATCAAAGTGCTAAGTGGGTAAAGAAGAATTTAAAAAAAATAGAACTAGGTGTTTTGAGATTTACGGACTAAACCCCACTGATAGGAGATATAACATTCACCACATAATTGAAAGAAGTGATTATAAAAAAAATAAGAGATTTTGGGATAGTTTAGAACCAAATGGAAGGTTCGACATTGATAGTATTTCAAATTTGTGTCCTTTGCTTGTAACAGAACACGCACAATTGCACAGATATCTTGATGGTCTAGAACCGTTACCAATTAAAAGGAGGAAGCGTGGCAAAAGAAAATAAAGGAATTTTTATAAATCCAAGAGAATTTAGAAGTGAAAGTCAGATAAAACTAGACTTAATAAGAAGGGGTGAGTTGCCTACTTTGACCAGAGGTGAGCCAGTCTTACTCCCCAGACCCTTAGCAGACCATTTACAAACTATGGAGCAAAGAGGTAAAGAGGTTAGGGATTCAGAGTCCCCTAGACATATTGAAGTAACTTTACCCAGAGATTCAACCATTGTAATGATAGGTGACCAGCATATAGGTAATGCCCATACAGACCATAAAAGAATACTTGCTGAAATTGAAGCCATTAAACATTCCCCAGATACTTATGTCATATTTTTAGGTGATAGTGTAGATGGGATATTTTGGGGTGGTGAATCGGGTGGCGAACAAGTAGGTAGCTTAGACGAACAAACCAGAACACGAAGGGCTATGTTTAGAGAACTTAGAGGACGAGTGATTGCAGGGTTTGGAGGGGAACACGATAGTAAATGGACTGCTAAAAGTGGACCAGATGCTATGGATGATTTTAGCGAACTTACTAATGCACCCTATATTCATGGTACGGGTGAGATAGTCTTAAATGTAGGCAAACAAACATACAATATTATCGCAGCACACAAGTTAAGAGGTTCGTCTATTTACAACAACAACCATCCTCAATTTAGAGCCGATAGAGAGATTGCAGGGGCTGATATTATCGTGTCGGCACATACACATAGGAAAGCAGTCACACAACAGCCTGCTAGGCGATTTGGTAAAGCCCAGCTAGTCACTCACATATCAGTTGGAAGTTATAAAAGACAGGACAGGTATGCACAAAGAGAGGGATATCCAGAACAGCAACCAGAACAGATGTATGGTGTAGCTATCAGGGTATATGCCAAAGAAAAGAGAGTTGATGTAGACCCAGATATAATCAATGGGATTATGAAGTGGAATAGATAAGTTATACTGAAAAAATGAGATTATTAAGCCTATTTAGTGGAATTGGTGGATTTGATTTAGCTTTTGAAGAGATATTTGGCAAAGATCACGAAGTCTATTATTCAGAAATTGACAAGTATGCCATACAGGTTTATCAAAAGCATTTTCCCCGTGCTATACCGCTTGGAGATATAACCAAAATAGACATAGATAAGTTACCCCATTTTGATTGGATAGTAGGTGGCTCACCTTGCCAAGATTTAAGTATTGCTAAAAAAGACAGGCAAGGATTGGATGGTAGCAGAAGTGGTTTGTTTTGGAAGTTTGCAGAAATTATTAAAAAGAATAAACCAAAGTATTTTATCCTTGAGAATGTAAACTCAATGCCAAAGAAGGCTAAGCAAGTTATAACCGATACTTTGGGAGTAGAACCAGTAATGATAAATGCCAGTTTGGTATCAGCACAAAACAGGAAGAGATTGTTTTGGTGTAACTTTCCAGTCACACAACCAGAAGATAGAGGAATTTTATTAAAAGATATTTTAGAGAATGGAGAGGCAGGCAGACTTAAAAGTTATTGTATAGACGCTAATTATTACAAAGGGGGAAGTTTAAAAAACTATTTAGATAAAAAAAAACGACAAGTTCCATTAAAACAATCAGAATGCAGATTAATGGTTCGTGTTGGTCAACTAAACAAGGGTGGTCAGGGAGATAGAGTTTATTCAATAGAAGGCAAAAGTGTAAATCTATCAGCCAATGGTGGTGGTAGAGGAGCCAAGACCGGATTGTATGCAATATCAGCAGTGGGAGATTTAAATAATCGTAAGATGTCAATTAAAAAAGATGGTAAAAGTTATTGTTTAAGTGCAAATGCTGCCAGTGACACGACTCCAAAAGTTATAAATATAGATAACTTTATTGTTCGTAAGCTAACCCCCATTGAATGTGCCAGACTTCAATGCTTTCCCGATGATTGGTGTGTCGGCCTTTCAAATACTCAACAATATAAATGTTACGGTAACGCAGTCAATATAGAGGTAGTTAAACATATATTTAGTTACTTTAAAACTTAGATTTTTCAATTAATCTTCAAGTGGGAATAAAGAGGAGATAGGTCGGCGTCTAAGCATAACTACTTGACAGTCGGGACAAGAAAAGTAGGGACTACCCCCAGCTTCAACCAATTGTTTGCACAACCTAACCAATTCTATATTCTTTTTATCCAGTACATTAGAAGGTTCTTGATACATTGGTTCTAACATTCGTGGACAGAGTTCTTGCATAGGAATATACTAACAAATGAGGGAAATCAAAATCAAATCAATCTATGCTTATTGTAAAACCTGTTGTCAGGTGTTGGCTGAAACCCACGAAGAAGACCCATTTTTAAAACCTATTGCCAGACGTGTAATATACGAGTCTGCCGAAAGACATAAAGAAATATCAGACCATGATGTCATGGTGGTTGACCCACAGGAATATGCTAGAAGGACTATACCAAACTAGCACCTATCAGAAACCCTACATAAAACATAAAGATAAGTAGTAGGATACCTATCCATTTACAAGCCTGTGATTCGGTCATTTATTTG
>MWCM01000046.1 GCA_002070055.1 bacterium ADurb.Bin212
TGTCAAGTACCCCGTTTTTAGACAAAGAGTATGCACTTAAGTTAGTTTGTCTACAAACGGTATATTTGAATTAATTCTCTTTTGTTCGCCTCCTTTCGTATTGTTCTCTGAATTGTTTAGGATTGGTTTTTATTGATGTATGTATTCTATTGGTATTGTAATTGTTTATCGCTAGATAGATAGCTTCTACTAATGCTCCCAAGGATTCATACTGGTTGGTATGACCAAAATCAAGTTTAAAATTGGAGTAAAATGATTCTTGAAAGCCGTTCTCCCATGGTGAACCTTTCTTGCTCATGGAGATTTGGGTTTTGCCTTCTTCTAATCTGACTGTATACTCCACCGACTCATATTCACTACCATGATCGGAGTGGTGGAATAAAGGCCAAGTGCCTTCCCGCTTGATAACCATATTTAGGGCCTCGAGAATCATGTTTTTGTTGTGCCATCTAGAAACGGCGGAACCAATGATCTCTCTGGTGAACAGATCCATAATAGTGGCTAAGTAAATGAATCTACCTCGGAACTCTATAAAGGTAAAATCACTTACCCAGACAACATTCGGTCTGATCGGACACCATCCTTTAATTAAGTTTTGATACTTGGAAGGTGGTCTGTTTTGGTCTCCTTTTTTATTTGGTTTTTGTATTCTGCGCTTATATGGTTTAAGCCCAAACTTTTTCATGACTCGAAGGATTCGTTTTTTATTCATTCCCAACTCTTGAGCGATGCGCTTGTGGCCATAACTGTGGTGGTCGGTTAAGACCGATTCGATTTGACCTTTTAGCTCAAGATCGAGTGCTGGACGCTTCGGCTCATAATACAGGGATGAGCGGGAGATACCGAGACGCTTGGCTAACTCTGTTTTGGTTAGCTTAGTTTTAGTGTTTTCTGTTTCGGTCATCATCTTGGCAACTTCCCCCTTTTTTGCTTATCCAGCTCGTGGGTAAGTTTGCCAACCAACTCATACAAACCTTGATTTTGACGTTTAAGGCGGGAATATTCAGCGATGCTAACTTGACTTGCCGTATCTCGTTCTATCCAGCTGTAAACAGTACTCTTACTAACTCCATGTTCTCTGGCAGCTTGGGCTGCCGGTACTCCGTCAACTTTAATCCGATGCATAATTTGTTCCCTGATCTCTTTTTTGATTGGTATAAATGACATAACTTGCCTCCTTTTTGATAATTGTCTCAAGGTGCATACTCTATGTCTAGTTTACAGGGTACCTGCCATTCGAGGCAGAAGACCCACTTGCGGCACCGTTTACATACGATTGTACATTTTTACTTGCGCTCCAGACAAAACCAACTAAAGAAAATGAATTAGTAGGAACAGAGGGGATACTGCTCTGAGCCACATCGCCTGGAACAGTAGGAACAATATTATTGTTATTACTCCAATAAAATCCGTATTGTCTGTCACCAGCACTAGAAGTATTTATTTCAAACGGATATCCAGATCCTGCTCCAACAGCAGGCTTAATCCAAGCAAATACGCTTAATGGTGCTTCTGTAATATCCAATGAAGAATCTTTTAAGATATCTATGTATTTTGTAGTGCCGTTAAAGCTTTCCCCCCCGTTAATCTTTCCTTCTGTTGCTGTTGGTTGATCAGTGGTGTTTGTGGAATTATTTGCGTTACTCGTTGAATCTTTGTAATCTCCAGCTGACCCTGTCCCGATTTCGTTTAAATGCCACACCCCCACATACCCGTTACTCCAAACACCGCTTGCATTCTGCTGGTTGGTAGCACTGGAGTTCCCATAATACATATAGAGTATGGTGTTTGAATCATGAGAGAGAGAAGGTACCTTAACCCAAGCCCAGAACTGGTGGCTAGTAGCATCAAGGGTCTCTATCTCATGAGAAAGTTTGGTAGTTTCATCGCTTCCCGTAAAGAGAATATCATCACCATCTGCTTGAGTATTATCAAAGATAGGGTTATTTTCATCGGTAATCTTAATTAGTACTGGGAAATCTGTCTGATCGGTATTGGCTACTTTGGTATGATCTATAGTTATCTGTTGACGATAATCCCAGTCAGGAGCATACCAAGCAGCATGGGCAGAAGGGATGGGTTGGTACTTGGAGAATAGAAAGATACCTGTATATGCTATAGGAATAGCAATTAATAACATCACTGCAATAAGCTTAAAAGCACGAAATTCGAATATCGAAATTCGAAACAATTTTTTAATCTTTAATTTTTTAAACATTTTAAACATCTTTGGCCAATTTCGAAATCCGAAGCACGAAATTTGAAACTATACTTATTTTATTAATTCTAACGCTTAAATTCATTATTCAGATTTCCTCATAATAGCACTCATAATTTTCATCAATTCCGTAGCTTCTACGATAAGTTTTTCTCTTAATTTATTTAAATCATTACTGTCTATTCCAATCAATTTCAGCCAAAGGATGGTTTCTTTTGCTTCTTTTCTGCATATTTTTATTCTCATTAAGAAATCTTTTTTACTTAATGCCTCGTTTGCCTCTATGTAGTTTGCCGCTATTGATCCTGATGATCTAGTTAGTTGTTTAGCATCCTCAAAGTTAGTGGTCGTTTTCGGTAATTCTTTGATAAGTACTCTAGCCTCTTTAGCAAAATCAAGTATTCTTTCTTCTAAATCATATTTTGTATTGTTCTCTGTTTTCATCATTTGTTTTGAATTTTGTATTTTTAACATTTGATATTGTTTCGGATTTCGATATTCGGATTTCGTGCTTTACTTTATGTAGATTCTTCGTTTCCTCAGAATGACAATCTTTTTGGATATTTGAATTTTTAACATTTGATATTGTTTCGATTTTCGATATTCGAATTTC
>MWCM01000047.1 GCA_002070055.1 bacterium ADurb.Bin212
CAAAGGTAAAAGTCCGATAATGGGTTGGCAAATTCCGATTTGCCAATAATGTCGCAGTCCTTTACAGTTCTTTAAAAAAGTATGCCTGCCGGCATTTGCCGAATCGGAGTTCGGCAACCCATAGTATGCCTACCGGCATTTGCCGAATCGGAGTTCGGCAACCCATACTTTATTCTATGTTGCCATAACTTTAACTGTATTTAACTAGACCGTTACCTCATTTTTACCGCACATTATTTCCTGCCAAGTTGAATCTTTTACGCTGCTTTAAAGTTTCTTTAACGACTCTTTAACGAAGTTAAGGAATTGTTAAAGGATTGTTAAAGAGTTGTTAAAGAAATAACCAGGCAACAAGAACTTACTTTCGTTGCCAGAGAGCATTCCTCATAATTGTTTTATTAGCACAGGACAAGATAATTATTATCTAGGGCTTTTCTCTAAAAATGTTGGATACAAGAGCTTTGGTTAAGCTGATTACCGCGTTAGTTACTGCTCTCTTGCATTATTGCGAAAGATATTCACTCCTCTTACCAGCATTTTGTTGCACTCCTAAATTCCGTCCTTATTTTAATTGACAGAATTCCCTTAGTGCAAGAAAAGGTATAGCAACCTTAAAACAAAGGAAGATAATGCAGTTACGGCAAGCTAACATATTTAAGGGCATACTTAATGTCCTTTTTGGTGATTATAACGGGATTCAGGTTTTTATTGCTCCCATAACTATTCTGTATTGGATAGATAGTGGCAGTTTACTATCTTCAGCTACCAGTTTGCTTAGTTTTAGGATGCATTATTTGCCTTTGCTGGCTTTCCTTATTATCTTATTGTTTAGTTTTTTTATGCTGATAAAAATCAAGTTACTTTATAATTGCACTAATAATGAATATTTGGATTTGACTATCCAGTTCAATGTAAGTGTGATGGCATTGGTTTTAATTGGATTAGTTATCTATGCTGTTTCCACTTTTCTGGCATATTTTTACGGGATCAAGGGAACGGTAAAATCCGGTCTGGTATTGCTTTTTAAACTTTACACGGTGTTACTTATTCTTTATCATTATTTATGGAATGTGGTTTTAACCCCTTTTTATCAAAGGCAGTATGGTTATCCAAGGGCTATCAAAGCATTTTTTTCTTGGGCGCGGAAAAATAAGCTGATGCTTCTGCGGTATATCTTGCTAACAGTATTACTGGTGTATTTTTCTATTCGTATATATCAGTTAATCTTGCGTTTTGTTTTAGTTCCCTGTATAATGAGTATTGGCAATTCCACCGGTATATTTTTGCTTTTTAAGCTATATCCATTTGTTTCTCTTGGTGATATATTTATTAATGTATCGGTCTTAGCGGGTGCTTTTCTAATATCCAATTTATTTTTCTATCCGATTATCCGATCTGTGCAATACCTACAGAATTATTTTCTTCCTTTTGGCAAAGTTGTGAGGTCTGCCGATGCCCAAAGTGCGTAAAAAGAAATTGCGCAGAGTGAAAAGGCGACGAAAAGACGGTAATCTGGGAATTTTTATTCTGGTAGGAGTAATCTGCTCGTTCTTTATTTGGTTTATCACCTCAGAACCGGTTACTAAAAGTTCAGGAAATGCTAATATCACTACCGAACAAAAGAAAGATAAAACGCAGAAACAGAAAGCTAAAAAAACAAAGAAAGCGATTACTAAAGGCGGAGCAAAAAGTTCTGTTCAGAATACCAAATCCGCTGCTGAAGTTTCGGAAATTAGCAGACATACGCCAGAAACTGCTATTACGGCTACAATTAATAAACTGGGAATTCCCAAATCCTATTTTCGCCAGCGCAATGTGGAAAATATGACCGTGTTTAATGTTCCGATAGATAAATCGGAAATGGACCTGGTGTACGCGAATATGATATTCAAAGGTGAACTGGAACGCAACGGCGCTAAATTCATCAAGGGGATGGATACTAAAGAAAAACAGACATTACTCTTTAGTTTTCCCGATAGTGCTAAACAGTATCAGATAAATATCTACTACGATAGCAAGCTATACTTGAACAAGCAAAAAAAACGGACTATTTCTATCGTGGTAGATGATTTTGGAACAATTGGAGGAGAACTGCTTTCTGGTTTCCTGGCTCTGGATAAAGAGGTCTGCTTTGCCATTTTTCCAGACGAACAATACAGCGTTCAAACAATGAACCTGGCAAAAGAACAGGGTCGCATAACTATTATCCATATTCCGATGGAGCCCATTGGTTACCCGGAAGTGAATCCCGGAAAGAATCCTATTTTAGTTCAATATGATACTCATCAGATTGATAAAATTCTTTCCCGTGCTATAGAACAATTGCCCTATTGCGAAGGAGTGAATAATCATATGGGTAGTTTGGCAACCACGGATGAAGATGTAATGAATGCTGTGATGGCTACTTTGAAAAAGCACAATAAATTCTATTTGGACAGTCGCACATCCAATGTTTCCGTGGCTTATTCCGTAGCCCAAAAAAATCATCTCCGGTCTTATCGTAATGACTTATTTCTGGATTCTCCCAATATCAGTCAATCCACTATGGATGCAAAATTGAATCAGATAATAGAGCTTTCCAATCGTAATCAGAATGTGATTGCTATTACTCATTGTCACAATAGCGATAAGCTG
>MWCM01000048.1 GCA_002070055.1 bacterium ADurb.Bin212
GCTGCGTTTTCAACAATATTTATATTTTTATTAGGCAAATTAAAACCACTGTCCTTAACTGCTTGCAACCTTGCCCTTGTATCATCAATTACCTTTTGAGCTCGTTTATTCCGTGATTCTTGAACGGAAGACTGTGAACTGTAATTTTGTTGGTTATGCCTTTGGCTACTTTGCCAGCCGCGGAATGCACGATCTTCTGCCTCTTTTTGTTTTCTTTGAAACGCTGCTATGGCTGCCGGGCTATCAGGCGTATATGATTCGACCTTATTTGCTTTTTCTTTAACTTCATCCGGTGGTGGTTCGTTTGAGATAATAGTAACACCTTGCTTATTCTTGTAGGTATAAATTTCACCGGCTGATGTTAAACAAGGCAAAACAAAAAGAATTATAATAATATAAACCATATTCTTCATAATAAACCTCCTCTTACTTTTTTAAATTTAAAACTTAAATTAAAAATATGCCGTTATGGCTCAATTACAATAACCTTTACTTTTAGAGTATTCTAATCCCTTACATTCTCCCAGATCACAGGCTTTTTGTAAATCAAGGCAACCAAGCCTTTTTTTGTTTTGAAGAATATAAGCAAGACCTCTATTTTGGTATGCTGTTGCATAATCTATTTTTAGTAGGATTGCTTTATTATAATCTTCGATAGCTAGCTTATAATTGTTAAGTTTAAAATAAGAATTTCCTCTAGCGAAGTAGCTGCTATAATCAGGACTCAGACGAAGAGATTCAGTGAAATCATTAATAGCAAGTTTGTGCTGGTCGAATTTTGCGTAAACTAAACCTCTAAAATAGTAAACTATCTGATTGTCTGGCTTCAAGCGTATTGCTACACTATAATCCTCAATAGCACGTTGATATTGACCAAGGTCGTCATTTGCAAGCGCTCTAGCAAAGTATGCTTTAGGGTCATCAGGGGTTAAGCGGATGGCTTCATCATAATCAACTATGGCGCGTTGATACTGCCCAAGATCACTATATGCAAGCCCACGCCCAAGGTAGGCTTCGACATAATTAGGTTCTAATAGAATGGCGTTGTTCAAATATTCGATTGCCTTTTGCGGATCTGTCAATTTCCCATCAACCGATAATGCTTGCGCCTTCTTAAACCATTCCTCTGCGGTTAATTCTTGAGGCATTGCCTGTGTTTCAGTTACGGTGTAATTACTTTGCGTTTGATTAGGAGAATTTGATCTAATATCATTTAAAAATAAAAAGACTACCGCAATTGCCACTACAAGTATAATTGCAATGACCACTTTAGCCGTTGCTGCCTTTCTTTCTTCTTTTGCCAAAGTATATTCTTGATGGCTCGATTTTTTTTGTGGTCTAACATCAGGCGATAATCCTCTTTTTTTAAGTTCGTCTGATAATGTATTTATAGTTTTCGACAGTTCAATATCGCGGTTATTGCTGGAAGCATCTATCAACTTCGCGCGATGATATATCTCGAGTAATTCCTTACCGGGAATATTGTTAAGCCCGTTTTCGTTTATAGAGGATTTTAACAATTCGATAAATTCTTCATCATTGTGTTGTGCTTCCGATGTTGAATTATAAGTTGAATCGTTTTTAACTTTTCCAGATGCCATTGTTTCCGCATCGCGAATTATTTTTTCTATTTTAATTTCTTCATTTACAAAAGTCTCGGACGTTACGCTACTTCTTGCCCGATTCAGGAGCATATAGAATATAGCAAGCCCTCCCATGTTAGACACTATCAACAGAATCGCAGCGGGAGTGCTGTGGTATTCAACACCTGCGCTTTTGAGAAATATAAAACCAATAGTTAATACAATAAGATAAAGTGGGAAAGGCAACAGAGCTTTCCATTTCCAATCCTTCCACGCTTCAACTGTTAAATATATCCAAAGCCATGTCCAAAGCATATTTTTAGGTGGTTTTGTTCCGGTTATCCCTGCAACTATCATGACAAGAAAAGTGCCTATTACAATTGCTAAAATTAATGATTTCCAATTCCATAAGGTAATTTTATCTGAAGGAATTTGCTTCTCACTGTCTTTGTTAGCCTTTGATTGCATTGCCGTATTTTGCGGGCTGCTGCTTGCCCAATAAAAAAGCCACATTATTCCACCTATACAAATCAAGCCTCGCAAAAATCCCGTACTAAATCCGCCCCCGTGAGATTTGTCAAAATCTTTCCAAAAAGCGTAAAGAACTATTAAGAAAATAGAACCAACGACAAATACGCCCCATCGAAATATTTTTTTACCTATCTCAGGGTTGGGGGACTTTCCAATATAAGCTGGAGTTATTGTATCTTGCTTTGGCAACGGCATGGTGGGTGTTGTGATTTTGTCGCTATTAACGCCTGTATTTGAAGATGTCTCTTCTTGTTTATTAAGCCATTCCCCACAGTATCGACATTTTACAGCAGAATCCTGAATCTCTTCCTGACAAAAAGGACATTTTTTCATAACCTGCCTCGCATGAATAAATGTTGTGATTGGAACTATTATTGATCGTGCAAATTGCTCCTGTTATGTAATGCAAATAATCAAAAGCCACAGTGGCTTTTATTAATATTGATTGCGGCGAGTAAAATTCCATTTCGGTCCAGATACGTATAGTTGTATCGAACATCCATC
>MWCM01000049.1 GCA_002070055.1 bacterium ADurb.Bin212
CTCGATGTGAACGAGGCGCTCTAACCAACTGAGCCAAGCGGCCAAATTACAAATAAAGTTTGGTGGTGTGTTCTCGACTCTGCTCGAACCCACTTCGAGCGGTTTGGCGATTGATTTTTTGGCCGTTTATAATGGGCGTTTTTTATTGGGGGAGGTAATAAGACCAAAGCGAAATTTTCTAAAATTCTATGTTGCTCTTTTGCTTTTGGGGAAGATTTGAGGGGGTGTGAAAATACCTTATTAGGCACAAGGTGCCGTCGCCGAACGATTTTTACGCTCAAAACCTTGAGAGGAAAAATTGTTCGGCAAATTTTTTAATTTCTGATTTGCAATCTAATCGTAGCAACATACACGGTATTTTTCAACTTGTGCACTTGCAAAAGTTGAAATAAATACTTGACTTTTAAAATCAATATATATATAGTCGATTTAGCTAGAGGTTGCACAGCAGGAGTGGCGTACAAACCGAACGAAGTCGCATCGTTGCGAACGGGGCGTACAAAAGTCCAGAAACCTGCGACTGGACATCCTCTAGCACACATCCAACAGGGAGGGAAGCCTTTGGGCTAACGACGTAGCTTGGCACGCAAGCTGACCGACTACAACCTTAGCTTTCTACCATCAAGCGCCCGTACCTTGGGTTGACAAGATGGTGAAGCTAATTCGAACCCTAGAGTTCGAGTCGATCAGTTGTCGCAAGCGTGCATTTCACGCGTGAAAACAGAGGCTGCACCTGCTGCGCCGATTTCCGACAGGAGCTCGGCGCACGCCATCATCATCACCGGCAACCGCAATCTGCGGAAGCCAATCATCCAAGAGCTGATCAACACACCGATCAGCTCTTTTCCCTTTTCTGGACCATAAATATTTGCAATTATAGGGTAGATTTGATAGATTAGGCGTAGATTAACAGATGGAGGGATTAAGGAGCATGACAAATGTTTGCTTTCCTTCCAATAGCACAAGCTTCAAGTGAAACTGACAAGCTTGCTAACGATCTAATCAACGCCATTAATAATAGAGATGCTTTAAACTCCGGTCAAAAGGTATTCATCGCTAGTGTTGCCCTTTTCCCCGGCTCCATCGAAACAAAACTCGCCATCTACCATTTTCTAGCCTCTATAACCTTGTCTCAAGTAATTACCACCACCCTCGGTGGTCTTTTTTTAATCTTGCTTATAAAGTTCCTGCATAGGTTCGGCTGGCAACTGTTCGGACCGAGAGATTCCGCAACTTTTTTTGAGGTAACTTTTCCCTACAACCACAACAAAACAGCTTATGCTAACGAGCAGTTCCTATCACAATTTCATAGCCTAGCCGGACAAAAAAATATCTGGCAACGCTTGTTCGGATATAAAAAGAGGTATTCTTTGGAGATAGTCTCAAACGCTAAAGATGGCATTAGATATATTATTGCCATGAGTAGTTCTGATGCTCCGATTATTAAGAAGAATCTGCTCTCCTTTATTTCCGGCATTGAGATAAAAGAAATAAGCGATTACTTGCCCGAAGATCTATATCAAAATAAATCAGGTAAAACAGCAGTTGTGGAATTCAAACTTTCAAATGACTTTGTTCTGCCTCTTAAGAAGCATGAATCGCTTGAAGGACATGACCCGATCGCTTATCTCGCTGGCAATATGACCAAGCTCTCAGCAGAGGAATTAATCTCGATGCAGTTGGTTGTTACTCCCATTAGCCGATCTACTCACAGAGGGATAATAAAAAAGATAAATAATATTGAAAATAAGATCCAGAACAAGCAAGCTCTAAGTCCGTAT
Source organism: bacterium ADurb.Bin212 (assembly GCA_002070055.1). Lineage (GTDB taxonomy): Bacteria > Patescibacteriota > UBA1384 > XYA2-FULL-43-10 > XYA2-FULL-43-10 > MWCM01. Next base: position 1,782 of record MWCM01000049.1, read on the forward strand.
TTATCAAATGATATCTGGCAGAAATTGTTGGCGATTCCCTGGACGATACTAAAGTTGTTACTAAAAGCATTTGAGCTGGTCATCAAAATAGTTTTGAGCATATTTACCGCACTCTGGGATAGCGATGGAACTAGCACGCCAATTTTAGCCAAAGATCAGCAGGTCGTGGTAATTGATAACATTCACAACCCCTATGACCAAGAATTGCAGGATGAAATCAAAGGCAAACTAGATCAACCTCTGTTTGAGGCCTCCATGCGACTGCTAGTCCGAGCCCAAAGCAAAAAACAATACCGCGAGAGGCTATCGGGTTTTCTTTCCTCACTTGGGCAGTTCTCAAGCACTTACCAATCATTCGCAATTAGATATTTCAATATCTTAAGAATTATCCAATCACCAAGCAAAGCATTTACGAGCCGACAAATTGCCTACGCCTCAAATCCTGTTCTATCTCTTTCAGAGTTTGCCAGCATCTTTCACTTCCCAACCTTTGATGCAACCAAAACGGAAGACCTTCTAAAGATCAAAAGCCAACCTTTGCCGGCACCTCTCTCTTTCAAACAAAATGCCGATAATTTTGATAACGCTTTTGCCAAAAACTATTATGGCGGAACGGAAACCGTTATCGGCCAAACACTAGAGGAACGACGACGGCATACTTACATTCTTGGCGCCACAGGTAGCGGAAAAACTACTCTGCTAACTTCCATGATCTATAACGATATCGCAAACGGCAAAGGCGTGGCAGTACTTGACCCCCATGGACAGCTGATTGAAAAGCTCATGGAA
>MWCM01000050.1 GCA_002070055.1 bacterium ADurb.Bin212
AACACCCTCCTAAATTATCTATGTATCTATATGTATATAGTCTATATCTATATGTGTATAGTGTCAAGGGAAAAATGAAGAATTTATCACTGAATAATATAGTCCTATATTGACTAATCAGCGATCAAAATTAGAGAGAGTAATCAACACAACTTAACTTTTTATTTCTTCCCAAATTTCACTAGTAAATCCACTCTCAAGGACTTGGTCCTTGGTGGTAAATTGAAATTTAAGGTCATCCAGATCTTCATATTCTTCGTTAAAAAGTCTTCTTGTGTATCTTTTTAAATGAATAAGAGTTGGTAATTTTTCGCAAACAAAGAGTAATAGTGGAAATGGTTTGTCAGTCTCCGACTCCCATTCGCTCGAGAGATAGAGCTCAAAGCATTTTCTGATTCTTTTCAGACAACTAAGTCGAGGCAAGGATGAATCCAAATACTGAACAATGTAATATTTTGGCATACTTTTCCCTGTCCTACTTTCTTTTATAAAGATCATATCAACATTATATTCAGTCAAAAAATTATACCAGTAACCAGGATCGGCCAGATCAGTCTTGGTTGCGACTTTAAAAACCTTTTTTTCATCGGTCGCCTTTCCTAGTTGTAAGCAAATTTCGGCTAGGAACATTGATCTCTCGATAAAGGAATCTTCCCGTTTGTCTTCTCGGTACAATTTCCGAATTTGACTCTCAGGATATTGCTCTAAGGTTTTAAGATATCTAATTCCGTTAATTCCTACGTAATAGACAGCCGGTATGGTCTTTCCGATAAATGTATTTGAATAGATTCTATTAAGATATTCTTTCTCTGTTAGGTCTTTGAGCCATTCATTTATTCTTCTGTAATCTTTATGTTTTAGAAGTGCTTGGATTTGTATTCTATTTAGAAATCTGAATGTATAGAGGAATCTGATTATTTCTTGTTGTTTTTTAGTTATTTTGGGTAGTGTTGTCATGTTGTTTTTAATTTGCTTCTTACTATTTCTTTACCTTACACCGACCATACCTTATATATGTAAGATAGGTGACAAAATAAATCAAGATTTAGCTTCAAAATAACTCTATTTTTGCCCTAGCACACTAGGACAAAAACATGCTACAATAATCTCGCGTTGATAAAAAATCTTAAACAGTTATAATATTTGTATGAACGAAATTAAGAAGAAGAAAGATTATTCAAAGTTATTTACTCAGATTGTCGTTTGGTTTATTTTAATAACGATGGTTATATCTGGGATAATGATGTTTTAAGTCGTTTGGGATAGGGGAAGCCATACGATATCCTCGGATTAAGAGGATATTTTTGGTAAAATGAGAATAATAAAGGAGGAGAGTATAATGGTAAAAATATCAGGCTTAACAACAGCACAAGCCAACGAAAAACTTAATAAATTTGGTCCTAATAAGCTTAATGAAAGACAAGGATTGTCTCCGATTAAGTTATTGATTAACCAGTTGAGGAAAAATTATTTAATATACCTTTTTGTTTTCACGGCTGCGCTTTCCTTTTTTGTTGGAAAAACTGTGACGGGTTGGGCGATATTATCAATTGTACTAATGGTAATAGGCACAACATTCATTCAAGAATACCGTGCTGAAAAGGCCATCAACTCGCTAAAAAATATGATACTTTCCTTATCTATCCTTATTAGAAATGGAAAGGAGAGGAAGGTTGAATCTTCCAAATTGTTCCTGGAGATATCGTTGTCCTGCACTCTGGCGAAAGAATACCTGCAGATGGAATAATTATCAAAGAATCGGAACTTCGTGTTAATGAGGCAGTGCTGACTGGTGAATCTAAAGATATTGCCAAAACTAGCAACAAAGACGCTCTAAATAACCTAAACAAAGTTTTTATGGGCACCTTCGTTACGAGTGGGAAAGCCATAATTCAGGTTACACACACCGGAATGAACACTGAGTTCGGCAAAATTGCTGACATGATCTCAGAGACTCAAAAAGAACTGCCTCTTCAAGAGAAAGTTAACAAAATAGTTCGCTATATGGCTACAATTGCGATTATTGCCGGAATTTTAGTCGGAGCAATCTCCCTGCTGCAAAACAGGCCAGTTACCAATGAGATAATGATCGAAACAATGCTGATTGTCATTGCGATCGTTATTTCCTCTTTCCCAGAAGGCTTTCCTGTTGTTCTCACCTCGACCCTTGCTTCGGGTGCCTATCGGATGGCTCAAAAAAATGCTGTTGTAAATCGCATGTCTACCATCGAAACACTTGGCGAAACAACTGTAATCTGCTCAGATAAAACCGGTACTATCACGCTAGGCGAGATGACTGTTGGCAAATTAATTACACATGAACATGAGTACGATGTAGAAGGAACCGGTTTTAATCCTGATGGACAAATTAGCTTAAAAGACAAAATTCAAAACAAAGACAGTAATCCGGTCTTGTATAGCTTGTTAAAATGTGGAGTTATCTGCAACGATGCTAGAATCAGCAAGGAAGAAGCTGATGCAGATTACCATATAACTGGCACTCCAACTGAGGCCTCGTTGTTATTTTTGGGCGAGAAGGGCAAT
>MWCM01000051.1 GCA_002070055.1 bacterium ADurb.Bin212
AATAATAAAATAATTCGACTACCTCACGCAACGCACCTGGTTGCTGTGCGTGGACTTATTGGTGCCGTTCGTGGCGCCACCGTACAAGGACACGAACCAAGCATGCGTGGCAGAGAGCTCAGTAGCTGACCAAAAGGCGTTGGAAGGCTGTGTCAAATTGAAAAATGAACCATCAATATAAGCTTGCATTAGTTCTTTTTGTGTCGGCAGTCTCCAGCCGTTTCCTCGCTCGGAACAGAGTTGTGAAGCTGTTTTTCCACCAACCGCCAAGCTGTTTGCGTTGGTTGTGCCGTCCCAACTCCAGTTTGAATTTGCCGAAGGGCTAAAGACTACTGTGCCAGAGCTATTGAGAAGTAGCTGACTCCAGATCAAACCTGTTCTTGGGTCTTGTTTATCGTCACCAGTTACAGCAGGACTTGGAGTAGTCCAAGCAACCTCACTCGTGCAATTGGTAGTTTGAGTCACAGGAGCACCGTATGAATCATGATATTGCTGAGTTGGACAGTTTGAAGGGGCTGGATAAGTGCCGGTCTTTTCTGTGCGATCGGTTGTATAAAAAGTCTTGCCGCTTTTAACATCACTAGCAGCAGCATTACCACCGGGAACCCACTTGGTTGCAGTTTTAATTCTATTCCAGAGCGGTCCCCAATCAGGACTATCAGTATCAGAACCATAGTTGAGCGAAACAAGCTCATCGTATATCGTTTTTATTCGAGAAGTCACACCACTATCTCGATCACCGATTACTTCTGCCTTGGCACTGTTTAGCTGAACTGTCGTAGCAATACCGCCAATAACAATAACGGCAAAAAGACTTATCAAAAATGGTTTTAGAATATTTTTCTTATTCATTTTCCCCTCTCTCTTTTAGTTTTCTAGATTATATAGTTAAATTATAGATCAATTGGCAATCTTTTTGCAAATTTACGCTTGCTTTTCTTTTCACGGCCTGCTAATGATTAGCGATTCTTAAAGTGATATATTATGCTTAAGTTAAAATAAGCATTTTAGGGGAAGTTATGAAAAAAGTAGTATTGTTTTTTATTCCGACAATTATCCTGATAATAGCGTTGGCTGGCCTCATTTATAAGATGAATTGGGATAGCAAATTCAAAGCTCCCAATAGCTCTTGGGTGAGCGAAAAAGAAGTCAGTGATTATTTTATTGAAAAGCTTAACATGAGCCCAGAAGAAGCAAAAAGAGGCTCGAGTACCGGTGTTACATTTCGAGTTAGGAAAGATACAACTATTGATTCGATCATTAATAACCTAACATATTATGGGTTAGCAAAAGATAAAGAAGCATTGAAATATGCTCTCGAACATACAAAGGATTCAACGCCTGGCAAAGAAAATGCAATAATTATTGGAGAAGGCTCAATAGATATCAATGCTAACTATGTTCTCTCAAAAAACATGACCGCATGGGAAGTTGCCGATACTTTACTAAACAAACCCGATCATTGGGATTTTGTCGAGCCTTATAGTTATATATTCATGCCGATCAAACCTGAATAATTATAACTAAAAATCCCATTTCTATTGAAATGGGATTTTTATGATTCTTTACGCAAATGTTTTGTCTGAGATTCTAACCTTGATTTTTGGAGCATACATAACTTGATCTCTATGCGATCGCTTTATAAGCTCAAGAAGCGGCTGTACATCTTCCGGAATATCAACTAAATTTATATTGTTTTTTGATGATAATAGATATAATTCATCCAAAAAAGATCTTGAAATTGAATCGACTTCTATCAAAGAAATCTGATTACATTTTTGGCTGAGAGCAGATTGTACAGCAAAATTAGCGAACTCTCTAGTCGCCAAAATAATTTTTAAATCTACTAAGTTTAGTGTCTTATTCATAATTGCCCACATTTTCCCCTCCACTTTTTTATATATTTTATTGTATCACGCATTATATCCTAAAATCTATATTTATTCAATGAAGTTAGTATAATCAACTGCGGCACTATTTTTTGGTATTCTCAAAGCAACTATTGTGCCGTCCCATCTTACGGATAATTTTTGAACCAACGGATCACTATTTTCGTTTGCATAAACGATTGCACCCCCGCTAATTATTACTATTTCGCCCTTTAGCCCCTTAGTTATCATCTTAGTGAATGTCGGCAACCCACTTCCACGAATTTTTTCTGGTTTTGATGATTTGCCTTCGAGCGCTTTCTTCAGCGCTTCTAAATCATTCTCAAATATCATACCTACTTTTTTGTATTTTCCATTAATCGTTATTCCAGTATCAACGATACACATATCAAGATATTTTAGATTAGGATAATATTGAGCATTGATCCAGCCATATCTTGCGTCTGAATGGTCTTCGATATTGGAAATTATTTCGTCAACTGCGAGACCAAGAGCATTGACCAATCCCTCTGGCGAGCCTAATTTCACGAGGCAGATGTCTAGCAGATTTTTTAGGATATTGGATTTATCAGTTGCAGATTGCTCATCAGCCTTTGCTGCAGAAAATTTATAAATTGGAATAAACTTTGAGGACA
>MWCM01000052.1 GCA_002070055.1 bacterium ADurb.Bin212
AACTGGGCGACCTCTCTGTTCTGCACTTGCATATAGTCTCTTTCACTTTTACTAGAGGTCGCCTAGACTTTAAATATACTTGACTTCTTTTAAAAACTGTGTCATATTGATTAATCATTAAAAAGTAAACCGTCCTAATTTAGTTAGGCACTCCTACGGCAAGGGGAGTATAGTTATACCAAGTACTACACCAGTTTTTAGCTGGGTAGAGGGACAAAACTTGCCAAAGTCTTGGTATAACACCTCTATCTAGCTAAGAGCTGGTTTTTTTATAAAGAAAATTATGACAATAAACCTACGAGACGAACTTCAAGGAATAGAAGTTGAAATATCTATTGATGAAAAAAATGTTACTTTTGAGTGGCAAGATGAAAACGAAGTATTCCAAGCTATTTCCCTAAACATTGAAAGTTTAAAAAAAGCAATGATCTTTTTAGAAGATGATAAGAAGCGACCAAAATAGGTCGTTTTTTATTGTTTTTTAACAATCGCCAAGGGGAACTTAAATTGGGGTTGCGGCGTTAAAAGATATCCCAAGCTCATTTCTGGCAACTCGGTAGAGGAAATGCAGAAAAGAGACATGCACCTTTGAGCAGTTGGGGGGAGTCTCTCCTGAATTGAAAAAGCATTCGGCTGAAGTAACTGCTTGTTTATATACATTATGGGGGGAGGGGGGGGAACTGCTTTTTTTAACAATCTGGTATCGGAAATATATAATGACAGACGAGACAATAGACTTAGATGAGTTAGATGAAGAAATTAGTAAAAATAGGAAGGCTCTATGAACATTATTAAAATTGATAAGCAGCACGATCTTGAATACTCAGGATTTAAACTACAAAAGACGGGATTGCTGCCAATAGGCAATCCAACTTTTGAGCAATGGCAAGAGTGTGGACAATTTATACAAAAAGCGTCAGGTGCAGTTCAGCTATGGTTAGGCGACTGGCTTAACTATGGCGAGCATAAGTGGGGAGAGAAGTATGCACAAGCCATAGAGGATACAGGAATGGAATATCAAACATTAAAAAACGCTGCCTATGTTGCTGGAAAGATTGATTTGTCCCGACGTCGGGACAATTTACCATTTAGCCATCACGCAGAGGTCGCATCGCTAGAGCCAGAACAACAAAAAAAAGTGCTTGATTGGGCCGAAGCAGAGAACGCCACAGTAAGAGAGGTTAGGCAAAAAGTAAAAACCATAAAACGCCAACTTAAAAATGGCACAAAAGAGATAACATCAAAAATAACAGGACAAATAATTGAAGGCGACTGCCTTGATAAGCTGCCAGACATTAAAGACAAATCCATTGATTTAATATACATTGATCCACCATACAATGTCGGCAAGGATGAGTGGGATTCAATAATGATAGATGATTATCACGACCTCATTCATAAATCAGTTAAACACGCCTTGCGAATACTAAAGCCAAACTCACACTTATTTATACACTTTCCAGCACACAAGGCTTCTTGGCTTGAGCAATTTATACTAGCTTCATTCAGGATTGAGCCATCATCTCGCATAATTTGGCACTATCGCAATTTAGTTATGGGTAGAGATGCTAAAACTAAATTCTTAAACACCTATCAGCCAATACTACACTACGCCATTGGAGATAAGCCATTAAACTTTAATCAGGACTGGAACGATGAACGCTTTGATGTCTGGACGATCGCCACCGTGCAATCTAACTTTGAAGAAGGCAAATTCCATATAACTCAAAAACCACTTGAACTAATGGAACGCATAGTAGAGATTGGCTCAGAGCCAGGAGATAAGGTGCTAGACTTCTTTGCAGGATCAGGAACAACTGGTATAGCAGCACAAAAATTAAACCGAGACTATATCTTAATAGAAAAAAATAAGGAGTACATCAATGTCATTCGACAACGACTTAGCACTATCCACTAGATCAAGGATAATCCAAAATAGGATTTACAACGAGCTATGGAGTCCACTAGCAATTACTCGCTTTGATAAAAAAGACGATATGATACTTGATAGGTTATTCCATATTGATGTAGCAATAAGATTGGGCAACGGCCAAGTAATACTTGGTCAAGAGAAGGCGCTGCGATACAAATTTGCAAAACATAACACCTTTACAATGGAACACTACCAAAATCGCTTTACTAAAGAAGGTGGCGAGTTCTTTAACTTAGGCGCACAATTCTACTTTCACGGATATCTAAACGAGGATGAGGACGATTTATGTAAATGGGTAGTAATAAAAGTCTTTGACTTTGTAAACTTTATACAAAGCTGCGACAGCTCAATCTATCAAATTAAGCCAACAGGCACTTCAAGAGCCGACTTCCTATCAATTAACTATGACAACATACCAGAGGATTGTGTCTATGCCAGAAGCTAATCTTAACCAAAAACTAGCGCAGCTGCGTATCAAATGGGCAAATCATCCGGAACTGCGGTCTATTATTGAGCGCCAAGCTAAAGCTCTCAAATATTCTCAATCGCCAAAAGTTAGTAGTGAAAAACAAGCC
>MWCM01000053.1 GCA_002070055.1 bacterium ADurb.Bin212
TAACCCGGATGATTATGTTTATGATATCAAGGGAGATATTTATTGGTCGGAAATTAACGATTCCGGAAAAGAAATATATCAGAAGGTTGGAACTTTGTCGGCCTATTTTGTAGATATTGTTTCAGCCATGAATGATAAAGTATCTTTATTGGACGTAATGGATGCGCACAGCGATGATGTTTACCGATATTATGAACTTCTGATTGACAAAGAAGAGAACGACTTCAAAGAAAATCTGATTGAAGGTCAAGAAAGACCATCAAATTTTAATCTGCTAATAATTGACCGTATTGAAATAACTCCAAAATACAGAGGCAAAAATATTGGATTTGCTGCAATCAGCAATCTAATAAAAGTTTTTGGTCATAGTTGCGGCTATGTTGCTGTTGAATCATTTCCATTACAGTTTGAAGCCGGAAATGCCGGAAATGAACCAGCCGATGACAAAGAATTGGCAACCTTAAAATTAAAAAACTATTATTCCAAATTGGGCTTTAAAAATATCAAAGGCACTGATTTCATGCTCTTGAATCTTGACTATTTCAACCCACCAAAAGTTGATTTGGTGGATGGTAAATTCGAGCTTGTTTAATAGACTATATATCAAAAATATTTTTTGTGGTAATATATAAGCAATGTTATATCGCAGGAAATTCTTAGGAGGGTTACTACAGATATTCGGTGGCAAATTAGCAAACATCGATTTCCAAAAGTACTTGATGCTTGCGACTGAAATGCAAAGCAAACCGTTATATGATTTTACGCCATACAAATATGGTTGTTTTTCGTTTACCAGTTATTGCGACAAGAGAGCAATGGCTCGTGACAGGATGATTACGCAGGATGACTGCTGGGCTCTCAGCGATAACGATGAAGTCGATTATTTTAGCTTGCTTACCAAAGAAGACAAAGAAATTATTTTGTATACAAAAAATAAATATGGCCGCCTTACTGGAAACGACCTAGTCAAATTAGTATATGAAAAACATCCCTTCTATACGATTAATAGTGAGATTGCGGAAAAACTCATTGGCGCCAATAAACTAAGAGAAAACAGAGAAAAATATTTTGGCCAGCAGGAAAAAGGATTATTTTCGACCGGATACGAAGGCAAAAGTGTCGAGTCCTTTATTAATGGTTTGATTGAAAACAACATTAAGCTATTGATTGATGTCAGGAAGAATCCGTTAAGTATGAAATATGGTTTTTCCAAGAGTCAAATCATAAATAATCTGAAACACTTCAACATTAGCTATATTCATATTCCTGAGTTAGGGATCGAATCCGAACAGCGAAAAAACTTAAACGATATTTCGGACTATGAAAGATTATTCGAAAAATATGAAACAACAACGCTAGCTCGAGCGGACAAATACTTATGGCAAATAAAACAGCTCTCGGACGGGTATAAACGGATAGCCATAATGTGTTTTGAAGCTGATCCCCAAATGTGTCATCGTACTCGAGTTTTGCGAAAGTTGGTTAACAATAAAATATTTGATTGTCACACCGATATATGAAGACAAAAGTTCTAATCACAGTTAAAACTTACCCTACGCCGTCAGGTAAATATGATGAGCTTGTTTGCACTGCCGGTTTCCGTGAGGATGGTTCCTGGGTTAGGATTTATCCGGTTCCTTTTCGTAAAGCGCCATACAGTAGCCAATACAAGAAATACGATTGGATCGAAGTTGACCTAGAGAAAAACACTAGCGATTTTCGTCCAGAAAGTTACCGGCCAGTATCGGACATTAAGATTATTGGTCATATTAACACGAATAAAAATTGGCAAAAACGCAAAGAGATAGTTCTAAAGAATGTTTATACCGACTTGAAACAGTTGATTGACGAGGCAAAATCAGCAAAAAGAACTTCTTTGGCAGTTTTTAAGCCAACTGAGATCATCGATTTTATTGTTGAGCCGACCGAACGAGATTGGGACTCAAAAAAGTTAGAACAACTCCAGCAGTTAAACTTGTTTGAGGAAAGACTAAAACCAGTCAATAAATTACCGTATAATTTTTATTACAAACTCAAAGATATCAACGGTGTCGAGAGCCGAATGCTCGTCGAGGACTGGGAGGCTGGTGCATTATATTGGAATATGAGATTTCAGCGAAAATGCACCGAAAAAGAAGCTATTGAACATGTTAAGAATAAGTTTCTAACCAATTTTCTTGATAAAACTGATCTCTATCTTTTCTTTGGTACAACTAAGTTGCACCATATGGTATCAAGAAATCCATTTATAATAATCGGTGTATTCTATCCCCAGAAGCTAGCTTCTTAGACTTGTCTATCTTTGAACCCACTCATAAATTGATTCAGCCAATCTAAAAGGTGTTCGATAGAAAGTGCAGTGAGGCTACCAAAA
>MWCM01000054.1 GCA_002070055.1 bacterium ADurb.Bin212
CAAAAACAGAGATTTAGGAATACAAGATTATTTTGTAGGATTGCAATTTGAGGTTGAAAGCAAAAGATTTTTAAACGAAAAATACGAAACTAAACATTACGATTGGGAAGAATTACAATTCGCAGACACATTGGTAAAAGCACCATGGGATTAAGGAGGGGAGTATGACTAAACAAGAGTATAACAATCATTTAGAAAGGTTCCACAAGGCAATGGAATGGTATCACTCTAAACCACCAGTAGACCAACAAGAGAAATATATCGGAAACTTTGAACAGATACTTGAAAAATTAAGAGTAGGAGCATTGGAGTTAAAGCCGAATGAACAAGAAGTATTAGGAGGATTTAAGGAAATTTAAAAATAACAATAAACGAGGTGATAAAAATATTAGAGATTAACAAAATTTATAATATGGACTGTTTGGAAGGCTTAAAACTATTAGATGATAATTCGATAGATTGTTGCGTTACTTCACCACCGTATTGGGGATTGAGAGATTATGGCGTAGAAAAACAATTAGGGCTTGAAGATACGCCAGAAGAATATGTCGAAAACATAGTTAAAGTTTTTAGCGAAGTAAAAAGAGTATTAAAAGAAGATGGCACTTTATGGCTAAATTTAGGCGACAGTTATTCAGGAAGTGGCAAAGGCAGAAATCCCGATGGCACTGTTCATGTATCGTCTTTAATAGCAAAACAAGGTACGTCAGCAGGAACAGTAATGGGGAATGTAAAAAGTGGTATAGTTCCAAACGGCTTAAAACCGAAAGATTTAGTAGGCATACCGTGGCGAGTTGCATTTGCATTACAGTCAGACGGTTGGTATTTAAGGCAAGATATAATATGGGCTAAACCTAACCCAATGCCTGAAAGTGTTAAAGATAGATGCACAAAGTCACACGAATACATATTCTTGTTAACGAAGTCAGCACAATACTATTACGACAACGAAGCGATAAGAGAAACAGCCAAAAATGCTAACAAAACTATATCATTAGGCGAAAAATCATTTTCAAAACGACAAGCTAAGGGAGTTGGTGTTGAACCAAGTGGTAACGGTAAATCAGATAATTATACCGTAAAAGAATATAGAAACAAACGAAGTGTATGGACAGTTGCTACAAAACCATTTAAAGGCGCTCATTTTGCAGTATTCCCTCCGGCACTAATAGAACCTTGCATATTGGCAGGTTGTCGAGAAGGTGGAATAGTATTAGACCCATTTATGGGTAGCGGTACAACAGGTTTGGTTGCTAAACAGCAGAATAAAAACTATATCGGTTTTGAAATGAACAGTAAATATTGCGACATAGCAAACAAAAGAATATCCGAACACCACGAACAATTAAAGATTGTAGGTGATTAAATGTTAGAACTTAATAAACTTTATAACATGGATTGCATGGAAGGAATGAAACAATTTCCCGATAAATATTTTGAATTGGCAATAGTAGACCCACCTTATGGAATAAACGTTGATGAAAATATGGCGAAAAATTCTTGTACTCAATACGGGAAAGCAGCAGCACCAAAAAGAAAATATATTTCAAAAGGGTGGGATAAAAAATCACCACCAAAAGAATATTTTGATGAACTATTTAGAGTTAGTAAAAATCAGATAATATGGGGTGCAAATCATTTTATAGAGTTGATAAATAAAAATTCTTCATGTTGGATTGTTTGGGATAAACATATAAATGGTGCTTTTGCTGATTGTGAATTAGCTTGGACAAGTTTTACATCTCCTGTTCGTAAATTTGATTATACTTGGAACGGAATGATTCAAGAAAACATGAAAAACAAAGAAATAAGAATACACCCCACTCAAAAACCAATAGCATTATACAAATGGCTACTAAAGAACTATGCCAAAAAGGGCGATAAAATATTAGACACTCATGTCGGAAGTGCAAGCAGTTTAATAGCTTGTTATCAAATGAATTTTGACTATATTGGTTTTGAAATTGACAAGGAATACTTTGAAAAAGCACAAAAACGAATTGCTGACGAAATAGCACAAATAAGTTTATTTTACGGGGCAGAACTTGATAATTGGGATTAAGAAATTATTTAATTGAAATAGTTGAGTTAATGAAGGAGGGTAAAAATGAATGATATTAAAAAATCCATACTTGAAAAACAGATACCAAAGAAACCAAAACAATACACCGATATTTTTAAAATGACTTATTACTTTTGCCCTATATGTGAGTATGTAAGAATTACAGGCAATCGAAAACGTTGCGATGTTTGCGGACAAAAAATAGATTGGGAGGTAGAAAATGAATGATATAGAAAAACTAATACAGAAGCTGAAAGAACATCAAAAACCATACATAGGACATGATTATATATTCTACGAGATT
>MWCM01000055.1 GCA_002070055.1 bacterium ADurb.Bin212
CAAAACGCAGAAGCTAATAGTCTATCTTTTGATGATAACGGGCAACCTTTGAATCAAGCAAGTTATGAGTGGATGTTAAAAAATCCAGATGAATATAAGGCTGCTTTTAATTCAACAGATAGAACAAGTGCAACTAAAGTTAAAAGTATTATTGAACAACTAGCTAAAGCACCTACTAAAGATATTACTGGAAGATTAAGACTACAATGGTCAGATGACGCAAGAAGTGCGGCTGGTTTAGTTAAGCAGTTAAGCTCTGAATTACAAATCGAAGAAGCTAAACGACTGAAAGGTCAGGGTAGTATGTCTGACACAGAACGAGCAATTTTAGCTAACTCTATTTCTGCTATGAACCCAGATAAAAATGGATTACCTCAAGTTTCAGATACTAGGTTTAAAGATATATTAGATGAACTTTATGCGCAATTTGGTGGTTCAGGGTCAGCCAAGACAAATATTACAAAATTTGAAAGTTAAATTATGGCTAAATACTTTGATGTAGAAGGAGCTAGAAACGCAGGATATACAGATCAAGAGATTCAAAGCCACATGGCTAGTAAAAATCTTGTGCCTAAATTTTCTGTTGGTGGATTTGCCGGTAATGTCGGGCGATCTGCTGTTGGCTTTGGTAAAAATATCTTAACTGCAATTCCTAATTTGTATAAAATGGGAAAAAATGTCGTAACTGGCGAACAAAGCGTTGGGGATATTGGCAGAGCAATCGTTCAATCATATAAAGACCGATATGGCGGTTGGGATGAGATAGCTAGAACTGCTTATTTTGATCCAGTAGGTACTTTAGCTGATGTTTCTGCTGTTGCTGGAGCTGTCGGTGGTGCAGCGAAACTAGGTGGATTTGGTAAAGTTTCAAGTGTTGCTAATAAAGTTTCAAGAGCAACCGATCCACTAATGGTTGCTGGAAAAGCGACTTCGGTTTTAACTAAACCGGCTCAAAATTTATTTGCCAAAGTAGATGTCCCAGATATGTTAGACGACGCCTCAAGTGCATTGGCTAAAAAATCACTTAGACCCACACCAACTCAACAAGAAAATTTCCTAGAACAAACTGGCGTTGATATTGGTGATTATGCAAGAGATATGAATTTACAAGGTAGTGGTAGAACTGCAGCTAATAAAATTCAACCTATTATTAAAAGTTTACAAGCTAAATATAATAAATTGGCAAGATCAGGACAAGCTATTGATCCAACAGATTTTATTAATCAATTGAGAAAAGCGGCTGATGATATTTTAGCAAAAGACTTTTCGGCAGAAGCACAACAGGTTGCAAAAAACATCTATGATAGGGCTGATTTAATGGAAACTAAAGCAATTGAATATATGGTTAAAAACAATACGAGAACTATTCCAATTGATATTTTAACCGAAACTAAAGGATCTGCTTTTAGCAAAGTACCTAAAGATACAATGGCAGATCCTTCAAGAATGCACGGCGGTAAAATAGCCGGTGGCGTTGGTATTGCACAACTTGAAAAATTTGCACCGGGAACGCAACAATTGGGCAAGGCTCAACAAGCGGCACTCGCTTTTCAAGATATTGCAAAACAACAAGCAGGACTTGGTAAAGGAACACAGCTCATTAACTTAGTTAAACCAAGTGGTGGTGGAGCTGTTTTAGGAGGAGTTTTAGGTGGTGCGCCAGGCGCAGTTGTCGGAGCTGGAGCAAGTATGCTGTTAAACAGTCCTAAGTTTTTAGCTGGAGCAAGTAAAGTTCTGCACAAAGGCGCACAAATAACAAGAAACGCAAAAGTGCCATCTTATCTAAATAGAGCAAGTCAATTTGGTAAAGGTGCTTATGAAGTTTCAAAGTATGCTAGACCAATTACTAGTCAAGCACCTCAATTAAAACCTCAAACACCGCTACAAAGACAAACACTAAAAAAGTTGCCATATAATCAAACTTTACCACCAACTATTCAAAAAAACAATATTCCTACTGCCGAACAGTTTTATGCTGAATTAAGAAAAAGAAGAGGATATTGATTTAGCTATGACAAAAAAAATAGAAACTAAAGATTGGACAACCAAGTTTGTAGAAAAAAATGCTTGGGCTATTTTAATGCTAATCGCTAGTTTAATCTATTTTGTAGGCGGGTTCTTTCCTAGTAATGACGCTAAAATTGAAGCAATGTCAGATGATATAAGCCGAATAGAACAAGCTATTTTAACAATCTCACAAAATCAAGAAAAAATCATTATTTTACAAGAAAAACAAAATACAACCGACGCTAACATTATAGAAATTAAACAGGACATTAGAGAAATTAAAAACGCTCTTAATATCTTATGATTAGCTTAGATGAGTTTATAGACAAATATAAAGGCAAAAGTG
>MWCM01000056.1 GCA_002070055.1 bacterium ADurb.Bin212
ACTAGCGACTAAAGTCCAGTTTATTTTGTTTTGGGTTATCCCATCTATAAGGATAGGAATACACGCCAAAAGAGCCACTCTGGCAAGTTCTTTTAATGCCTCTATATAAGGCTTGACGTTTTCATAGGTCAGTTTTTTAATCATTTTTGTTTTTGAACTAATAATTTTAAACCATAAGCAATATGTTCCAGGGCGGTCATTTTATCAAGCACTTTTAACTCAGCACACTTAGCCTCATACCAATTTTTATATTGGTTTCTTTCTTTGGCTATGGTAGTCATCTCACCTTCTAACTTTTGGATTTTTTTGTTAGCACTTGAAAGTTCTTTCTGCCAACTTGCTCCTAATTGTTGTTCTTCGGCTAACTGTTCGGCTAATTCTTTGACCTTTGAAGCCAAATTCTCAGATAGGCTTTTCAAAGTCAGATTTTCTTTGTTTAATTTTTCCAGGTCAGCTAAAGCACCGAAGGCTTCACGAACTTTACCTTCGTTAGCATTTTGTTCTCTGAGGAATTGTAAAATATTTTCTTCTGAACTCGTCAAGTCATTCTGTTCATTGTTCTTCTCGATAATAGCATATCCCTTGACTAATGGATATGACGAAGTCGGCTTTATTGTGCCTGTCCAAGGGTCGATGAGTTGATGATTACCTATATAGAGTACCCAGTGTCTATCAGAGGGCGTTGCCACCACTCCGTCGAAGTCCACTTCAACTAGACAGCCACCGTTCTTTTCTATGGCTTCTCTGACAGCGACATCGTTGTAAACATACTGTCTCCCCATATCGGGAAAGTGAAGACCAAGTTTAGTTTCGTTTATCTTTGACCAAATTATTCTATCGACTGAAAATCCCCCGACAGCGGTAAGAAAAGCATTGACGACATCAGGCGTAGTACCCGCTAAAATTGAAATGCAAACCAAGGTACACCCATAGTCTTTTATTTTAGAGGTACTGTGTCCAATAGTAATCTCTCCCCAACGGCTGTCTCTCTGGCTTAGTGTTTGCATGGTTTACCTCATAAAAATTTTTAATATAACATCAAAAATACTAGCGTCAGTTAGGTCGTGGATTAAGAGGAGAACAAAAAGGATAGAAACTATAAAATATAATCTATTAACCATTTTTTTTAATTCCTGAATTGTTACTCTGATAATTTGAATTTCGTCGTTTACATGATTTTTTAAAGAGTCCATTCTTCCCCCTAAATCGCAAGATTGCTTATCAAGTTTCTCTCCAATGCTTTCAAACTTTTCCTCTAGGTAGTTTTCAAAATAGGCAGGAAGTTTATTAGTCATATATTGTCTATTCCTAATTGATTGTTAGTGGTAGGTTTTTTCATAATCTAAAGTCATTGATTAATTCATAAGTTGATTTCAGATTTCATTTTATTGATTGAAGGAATTTAAGCATTATAGATAAGCACAAATGGCTTTTATGTATAAAGGAACCAGGTCATTTCTCAAATCAATAAATCCTTCATTTCCTAAATCCTGACTGGTAAAAATCAGAGTGTAATAGGTCGCTTTAGCTGCCAGAGATAAAACTTTTTCCCGATAATAACCTCCTCGGACATCAGTGGCCGATGAGGTGGCATTATTACATCCCGTTACAACTCCGTTAAAATCAGTTGTAGAAATGCTAGATGTGGAAGTTGATAGAGCGAATTTACATTCGCCTTGACCGGTTGAGTATCTTCCCCAACCTAATGTCAACTGACATTTTGTTATCCATAAACCTATTGGAATAACGATATTTAAATTGCCAACATTATAAAGAGTATTGGTGGTGGGGTTTGATTGTCTCCGTAAGGTGGTATCCGTCAAAGTAACCGTCCACTTTTCCGGATTTGTTGGGAAGTTTAGAGGTGCTTTTTGAGTAGAATAATTAAAGTTGGTAATAGGATAAGTCCCTGTGTTCGCCACTGAGTAGTCAGTTCCACAGTAAAGAGTAACCGTAGTATTGGTAGAAAAAGAAATCGCTGTGATTATTCCAAAAACAGTGGCAGAATTTTGGGTAAATTTTACTTTCATCCCCACACCTAACATTGAGGTTAAATCAACACCTGCAAAGACTATTGGATAACTTGGAGCATCAGCAGTTCCGAGGGTAGGAATGACGGTTGAATAAGGAATCCATCCCGTTTTCATTGTATTTATATAGCTATCTGCTATTGCTTTAGGGGTAACTATTTTAGCGTCCTCTGTTCCGGTGGTAACTTCTGCACCTGTAGCTTTTAGAGTAGTAACTAAGGTGTCTTTATGCGTTCCATCTTGATTATGTTCGGCGAGAATGCCATCAATTAATTCATTTATATTACTAGCAGTGTGTAAAACTTCAACT
>MWCM01000057.1 GCA_002070055.1 bacterium ADurb.Bin212
CCGCCACACCCTCCGAGGAGTGCGGCTACGATGGCGATAACGGCGAACGGCAGGAGTTGCTTGAACATCTGGATTTTCCTCTCGTGCGACTATCTTTGCCTCCAAAAAAAGGAGGGGGATTCACCCAAGGGAAGCTTTTTAGCAAGTAGTGAGTGGAAAGTAGAAATAATTAAGCTCCATATTGGGGGCATCACATAAAAAACAACAACCACACAGATTACTGTGCGGAAATCAAAATAATATAGCACAAAATTGCAAAAATGTCAATATTATTAGCTTTATTTTAGAGATATTAGTTAAGACCAAAAACCGTTAACTGTCTTTGTTATGATAATAGTTATCAATAATATCATCTGCGCTGTTTATGGAATTATCTTTGTTATTCTGCACAGCATTATCAGGGGCTGAATCGGCTACTTGGTTCGTTGCATTAGTGGTAGCCTCGCCACTTGGGTTATCAACGGCAATATTTGATTCTTTACCCAACGGATTATTTTCGTTAATTCCGGAATCAGGTGCCAAATCAACAGCTTGCTGCTCGTCATTGACTTGAGGCTTATACTCAACAACCAGCGGTTGTTCGTTATTGTTTTCTCGTTGCTCATCTGAATTCGAAGGTGTTGGTTGGCCAGATGATGTGTTATTTTCATCTCTACCATCATCATCCCCTTTTATAACCTGTGGATCCAAAACTTGACCGGCTAAAGCCATTCTAATGGTTTCTTTTCTTGGTTCATAGGAACTCTTAACTTTAACTCTAATATCCTCTTCTTGCCTTAAATTGTGTTTGGCGGCGTAGATTATATACTCTCCCTTGGGAAGTGCCAAGGAATATCGCCCTTTAATATCACTAACCGCTGTTTTAACTAATTTGCCGCTGTTGGCATTTACCGCTCTAACAAGTGCCAGTTCTACCGGAGCCAGATCGTGAATAACACTACCGTGAGTTCTGCCATCTATAAAGACATATCTAATAATGTAGATAATGGCTGTTAAAGCGTAGAGGTCCATAATAATGTAGTTAAAGATAGAGGAGTCAATGTATAAGACAATTAGAGAATAAATTAAACCGGCAAAATATAGAATAACGTTTAGAGTTATAAGAATCCTTGTTAGGCTTGAACCCTGTTTTATTTTGGATGCAATGTCTTCAGTTTTTAATAATTTTAGAGGAATGTTTTTTATAAACAGTAGTTCGTTGTCTTTGGCTTCAAATTCCTCACCTGTGTAGTTGTTTTCGTAATGTAAACCAACTTTGTCTTCGGTGTCACTAAACATTATCTGATGGTAATTTTCTTTATCTGTTTTGATGATATATTTTTTGCCTGGGCTCAAATTCAAGGAGAATTTGCCGTCTTTGTCGCTTACCGCCATTGCCTCTAAGATATTGTGTTCTTTATCTATCAATTCAACCCTTACTCCCTCGAGTGGAGATCCTGTTTGAGAGTCGTAAACCACCGACTTGTCCATTCTTTTGTCTTTTCCTTTAAGAAATGCAGAGTATAACCTAACAGATCTAATTAGCGAGGCTAAATTGCCAACTAGATTAAGAAGAGCAAGAATAAAAGCAAGCATTAGGCCCTTGGGGTTAAATATGTCTGCGTCTGATGAGCTTCCGGTTAAACCTTTGATTTTCTCTTTAATATATTCAACAACCTGGCAAAAAACACCGCAAGGATCTGTCTTTTCCCTTGAGATATTTTGATAGACCTCTAGGCTCGCACTGGCGTTTGCGGTCAGGTTCCTGTATCGCCCTACAACAAACAGAGAATCGTAAAATTTTGAGATTTTGGAACCAGCTTTTACGGTTACTTTATTGCCGTTGATACTTATAATATTGCCACCGGCCTTTAGGGAATATTCAAAGTTTGTTTCTGCGGTAACATTTTCCTTGTCTAATCCTAAGTATGCACTAACGACATATTCTGTTTGTTCATTTGCTTTGGTTTTGGCTGTTGAGGGCTGTATTTCAAGAGATAGCGTTTGGTCGTCGATAATACAGGCCGGACAGCTGCTGCCACAGTCGATATCGGTCTCGTTTTGATTCATAATGCCGTCATTGCAAGTCGGAATAACGGGACAGGCTGGGCAGGGACCGCCGCAATCAACT
>MWCM01000058.1 GCA_002070055.1 bacterium ADurb.Bin212
TTTCTTTTAGCGTCGCATCTCTTTGTTGTTTAGACGCTTGTTCACGACTTCGTGCTTCTTCTAAGCGAAACGTCGACAATTCCGACTCCATTCTCCTTGTATTAGTATAGTAAGCGCTTTCGGCTTGGTATTGTGCCTTCCTCGCTGCCAGCTCCGCTTCTTCTTGTTTTTGATTCGTATCAGATAACTTGTTAAGAGCCTCAGTTGCATCTGCGACTTTTGTCAAAAGCGTAACTCGCTTTTCAGTATAATCTTTCTCTATTTTTAGCGCCTCCTCTAAAAATCCAATACGCTCTTGTTCATTGTATTTATCCTTTTGTTTTGCTTGTGTCCTTAGTTGTTGTATCCTTATTTCGCTTTTAGCATAATCTGTTTCTAAAAATTTAAGTTGCCGCTGTGCTTGTAACCTACTTTCTTCTAAAACTTCTCTTGTAATATAGCGCACCTCGGCCTTTTTGCCGCCAATCTGCTCTACAAACCCCTGCGTTAAATTCCCTAAAAATTTATCAAATCCAGATTTTTCAATAAATTCATGCGTCGAAGTCTTTAAGTCATCCATAATGCCTTTTAAACCAGTAAGCGAAGCCTGTAGCTCTATTGAACGTTCCGCAGTACTTTCAAAATACCCTTTCATCATCTTAAATCCCCCGATTACTGCCGCTATTGGTAACGCTATTAATCCAGCTCCCAGCGCCCCGATTGAGCCAACCAGGCCCGCAGCTCCACCCATCGAACCGCCTCCTATTTTGCTCATCAACCCGTTAACTACACCGCCCAAATTGCTTAGCTGCCCCGAAAAAATTCCTGTTTTATTAAGAGCGTCCATGATCGAATTAGAGTAATTACCTACGTTGCCTCTAAAGTTGCCTGTGCTTTGATCTGCCTGATTTATAGATTGTTGTAACTTGTTGATTTGTAACCCCAAATTCTTACTTTTCTCGCTCGCTGGATCTAACTTATCAAACTCTTTTCTTAATTCAGATAGTTTAATTCTCATCGCAGCTAAGGATTTTTCATTCATCTGCGCAGCTTTTGTTTCACGCTCAAGCGCTTGTTGCATCTCTTTTCTCTGATTCCTTACAGCCGTTAACTCACGTGTCAGCTTATCGTATTCTTTAGATTCTTCAACCGTGAGCTGGTTACCAGCTTTTATCTTTTTAGAAAGCTCGTCCCTGGCCCTACTAAGTTTAGCAATTTCAGAATCCAGCGCTGCCAGCTTACCGCCTTCATCTAAAACTTTTATTCGAAACAATATTTCGTTATCTGCCATAGCATTATAATTTTAAAAGTACCCAAACAAGGCGATCCTCGCCGCCTGCGCTTGTCTCTAAGAATACGCCTACTCTATTAATAACTTCAGTGCCACCCCCGATTTTAATTTCATGACTGTCGTCCATTATTGCGAAATTTCCAGCCACAACATCAACATCCGATTTTACAAGCACTTGACACTTACCAGCGTAGGCGACCCTAAAAGGCTCTCCCAACGCTGCATCATCTAACGAAATGCCTACAAAGCTATTACTCTCTTCAACGCAAACTGGAGCTCCTACGACGTAGTCAGAACCTCCGTCAGCCAGGCCCGTGAAACCGTTATAGTACATCGTTTCAGCGTGCATCACCGATTCAGTTTTACTCAATATGTAAGTAGCTAACTTATTAAGTGTCAGCGACAAAGCGTTACTAAAACTACTATCATCAAGTACAAGTTTTTCGTCCCCTGTAACTTCCTCAGCTTCAGTTAAATTGTGTATTCTAAGTTGTGCCATGTTTTTATGTATTTAATTTTATAATTAACTCAACGCAAGTATTTCATTTTCAGCTACTATTAAAACATCTTCAGCTCCAGCGCTGGCCTCCATAGCTGGCTGGATCGTAGTAGGTAATGGCTTGCCGCCTATGTCGCCAGCATACGAAAGTAGCGGCAATAAAGTAATATCTACAATGTCGCTATCGCTTCGA
>MWCM01000059.1 GCA_002070055.1 bacterium ADurb.Bin212
ATTAAAAAAAGCGCCAAACAGGGGCTAAAGCCGATCGCCGCGCCAGGGGCGCGGCTCCTGCTTAGCTTTTCGTTATGTAAAAAAAGGAATGATCTATGAAACCATTATTTACAGTGCACGCTGGAGAGTATCTGGTTGGTTCACATATTGAAGAGAAATTTAAGAACCTAAACGTTTGGATTCCTTCTAAAGATACAGGTATAGATTTGCTAGTCACTGATAGTGAAAACAAATATTCGGCATCATTGCAGGTCAAATTTTCAAAAGATTTTTTGGTTACGCATATGGAAGACACGTTTCAAAAAGGACTTGTGTCATGCGGTTGGTGGACTTTAAACTATGACAAAATAAAGGCGTCAAAAGCTGATTATTGGGTTTTTGTTTTGCACAGCTTCAACACTAAAATAATTAATTATGTCATTATCAGGCCTGCTGAATTGCTGTGCATTTATCGTGACATTCACAAAGAACAAAAAAATATTCAAACCTATTTATGGGTCACAAACAGCAAGAAATGTTGGGAAGCAAGAGGTCTCGGAAAGAAAGACCAGATTCTTATTGCAAACAATGCCTACAAGAATAGCAAAAGAGAACTTACGAAATACCTAAACAATTGGGTGCCAGTATTAAAAGCAGTAAAAAGCACATAACCCGGCGCTAAAGCCGATCGCAGCCCGCTGGGCTGCTCCGGCTTAGCTCGTCGTTAAATGAAGAAAGGAGATAAAGAAATCATGAACAAGGCGTTATGCATTTTATTCTGTACAATATTCATCGTGCAGATGCTGGGTTGTTCGGCGCTAAGACCATTCAATCAGCCCGTTAATTTTACATGTGACCCAAAAGAAGGCGTTGATTTAGTTGTAAGTGGTAAAAAGTATAATTGTCCTGTAACGGTTGAATTGCCAAGGAATAGAGAGTTCAGCGTTGAGGGATATAAGGAAGGCTTCGACACGTATAGAAGAAATATTAGCTATCACAGCAATACAACATTTATCATCCTTGACATAGTTGGAGGTTGTATCTGGGCAGTTCCCTTCTTAGGCTTATTAACACCGGGAACAAAAGATCTTGATGAAACAGATATATACATTAAACTTATGCCTAAGCAATCTTCGCCCAGTGCAGCACCAATAGCAAAATAAGGACGTAACATGTGAACAGACGCTAAAGTCGTTGAATGGGAGGAGATAATATGAAGAAAATGATCGTATCATTATTTTTAGTCAGCTTTTTATTGGGGTGTACATCAGAAATACTTCGTCCATCAGGTAAACCATATCCAGGATACGCATGCAATGAAAGTCTTTTGCACTTCTATAGCTATTGTTCTAAGGATAAATTTATTAAAGAAGAATTTGACGCAAAGGTAGCATATTGCGAAAAGCAGCTTGCTACAAAAATCTGCGATAGGGAACAAGCTAGTTTATTGTGGTGTATGGGTAGGGTTGTGCCAGGAACATACAGCACTGGTGGTGGCTATGTATATGGCGGCAAGTACGGCGGCTTTTATACAGGTAATTCAAGTATCGCTGACGGTTGTGATTGCAGCTACTACGAAGGTGCGTTAAAGAAATGTCGCTTAGAAAAGGGTATGTTTGATTCTTCGGAGTCATCTATTGTGCCAGCAAGAAAAGATTAATAAATCAGTGTTTAGAATTATTTAAAAGGCATTTAACCCGTCGCTCCACCCGATCGCAGCCCGCTGGGCTGCTCCGGGTGAGCTTTTCGTTATAATGAGAATCGATGAAGAAATATATTAACATTAGACGCTTTGATACTGATATTAATCATACCCATGCT
>MWCM01000060.1 GCA_002070055.1 bacterium ADurb.Bin212
CGGAAGGACAGATTTGTTCACGTTGGGACTAACTACCCCTCCTCCTGTCTTTACTGAAGGTATAGAGGGAGAGGAGACTTTTACGTTACCTTCTAATATTTGGTATGTTTTACCAGTTGTACCGCCAGCATATTCTTCAAATGCTATTCCTATTTTTTTATTATCTTTAACTATCTGCTGTATTAACTCTGGATATTGAGACACGGAGGCAAAATCTGTTTTTCCACTTGGAAACATCAAATCAAAATCTTCTTTTGTAAAAGGTAATACCTCTCCATCAAATGTCTTATATTTTTTACCGATATAATTTTTGACTGTTTTAATACCATCATTAGTTGTTAAGTCTAATACTTTAGTTTTTATTTCTGCTGGTGCTTCATACACTTTACCCCTGCCAAATGTAAAAGTATTTGCTACCTGTTTATTGTCCGTTAAAAATATTCCTCCAGAATCTGAACCACTTTTCATACCGTATTTAAGTTCACCCCCAGATATTTCATTGGGTGTTCCGTGATACAACGGTTCTGTTATTCCTTTTCCTTCAGGTATTACTCCTGTCTTTGTAGGTTGTCTTGGCTCTTGTGGAAAGGCTTCGTCCTCTCCTACTCTAATCACCCCCATTTGTCTTTTAAGCGCAAGATTAGGTATGTCTTCATATCCCTTGTTTGTTTTAATATCACTTTCAATTTTATCTGCCACCGCCCTTATGAGGTTTTCTGGTGCCTTATTTATTCCTGTGGTAAGTTCTCTGTACTTTCTTTTACTAAACATTTGTCTACCTAATTGGTCAATCGTGTTCTGTGCTTCTACCTTTTGTTCTGCTGTGATTTTTGGGTCATTACTTTCTAAAATATCTCTAGCATTATCAAAGTCGCGTGTTCTAGCTGTACCATCTCTAATAATGCCAAGCATATCTATGTATCCTCCCTGTTTAGCAATACTCTCTGGTGAACTAGCGTTCTTAAAATAACTTGTGACGGCGTCATCTAGTGACTTTTTAACTATTGGTGCAAGCACCCTAGCGTCTAGGGCTGAATCAACCCCTGCAAAAAATACATTCATTTTAAAGTTTTCTTGGGCTTCCCTTAAAATAGCGTCAGTAAACTTTTCCTTATCCCCTTGTGTTAGTGTTGCCCATATTGGAGTTTCTACCAAGGTTTCAATTACCGCTCCCTTAAACAACTTTTTACCGGCCACATTCAACCACTTACCAACTGCTTGTTTTAGTGTATCTGTTGCCTGTGGACCTGCTTTAGATAAGGCTGTATCAGTTAATGGCTTAAGAGCTGGTAGAGTATTAGCTAAATGACTAACCAGACTATTTGTAAGTTTGGTTGTACCAGCATTGGCCATTCCTGTCACCATTCCTTGTTGAAAAGCCTGATTAGTGTTTTGAAGTATGGGTTGGCCTTGTCGCCAATTCTGATAAACATTAGCTGCTGTGTTTAATCCTCCACCTGTGATAGCTGATTTGGTTAATAAAGCTGGGTTAGCTAGTCCTGTGGTTTTAAGCATTACATCGGCGGTGTTTACACCAGTTTTCCACAATTCCCTACCACCTATTGTGCCCTGTTGGGATAACATACCTGAGTCTTGAACTTTTTTAATTAAGTTAGGATTTGGGCCATAGTTAATTCCTGCTGCTTGTAATGGGACTGATAAGACTGTTTGTCCTGCTAATAATGCTTGGTTGCCAAAATTCTTAAAAGGTTGTGTTAGTGGTTTAAATTGCTCTTGGACTTGTTGATTTCTAAAATTAGGCACTACCAGTGGCCCAAA
>MWCM01000061.1 GCA_002070055.1 bacterium ADurb.Bin212
GTGCCGACGAGGCTGAAAATGGGCTACCGGCTTTCCGGGAACCAGCGGCGGCCGGACCGGCACATCCCTCTTTCGCTTTACCATTCGCGAACACTTAATACGGCACAATGCCGTGTAACGTTCCCGGCGTATGCGACGTTTTCACCGTAGCGCAGCGAAGGTGAAAATGTGCCGGAGCGCCCGTCTTCATATCTTGGGCGCGGAGGCCGAGGAGCACAGCGACGAAGCGCATTACGCCGTGTTATATGCAGTGTTCGGCGATGATATAAGAAGGCCCAAAGTACAAGGATGTACTTTGGGATGACATACTGAAGAATTTATTATTTAATAGTGGCCAATTATAGTAAATGAATTAAAGTCATTTGTTTCTATGGCATCAACAGTATAATTTCCCGATTGAATCGGTAGGTAAGGACCATTTTTTATCTGCCCAAGACCAACGTTTGGGTTAGATAATAATGTGTGATTAGTCTTTTGCGACATAACATCAATTTCAGTCACAAAATCAGTTATTTTATTCATACACATTACCTTCACTCTTAAGTAATATAATAATCGTCCACTAATTTTGTCAACTTTATTATATTACTCCCATTTAGCAGATAGTCTGGGTGTTCCTATTCTAAAATTCATATCTGGCTGTCTACAGCCAATTATTTTTCCCTTTGTTACAAAAAATGAGGAATGAAATTCACTTTCTATGGCTGCATGCTTTAATTCAAAATCAAGAACCGGTCCTTGTGAAGTGCTTATACTTGCTAATACTTGATTCCATGCCTGCTGGGCAACTTGAGGTGGTAAATTGCTTGGCAAATTTGCTATAGGTGGAGGATTCAACAAAGTGCTTGATTGAGGATTGCCAAGGTATATAGCCGTTGGGTCAAAAGGTTCATTCATTTTCATTTCAGCTTCAAAATCTTTAAAAATTTCCCATAGTAATTTTTCAATCTTATCATTTCGATCAGATATTTTTAGTCCTAAATCTTTGGCTTCAGTTCTCGAAACTGCATGGCCATGACTAAAATAATTTTTGCTTAATTTCTCCGCAATTATTTCTGCGTTTTGTGCATCAGCTCCCTTCATGTGTAATTTAAGTAATTTTTCGGCCATAATTATTGACTGCATTGATGCTCGCTTTGATGCACCTATGACACTTGGCTCGATTTGATTGACTAAATGTGATAAAAGGGTCACTTTTTCCTTTTGTTCTGTTATTCCAGCTTCGTCCTTAAGAAAATTTGTGTAAGCTGATACATCTTCATATGCAAATTGTTGCGGACCTTCTTTCTTCTGAACTGTTATCTGTGGATCAACAGGGCCAAGTGATGCTAAAGGGTGCAAGAATATTTCATCACATCCAACTGCAATAAGTGTTGCCGCACTAAATGCATAAAATGGCACAAAGCAAGTAATTTTACCATCTGTTCCAATCAATTCTCGGAGCATAGTAATTAAGCGCCAAGATGTAAGCCCATCTCCTCCAAAACTGTTAATAATTAAATCGATATTTTTTATGGGATCTTTAAAAAGGTCAAGCTGTAGAACGAATTGACGTATGGCATCTTGAGCAATTCTTCCATCGGCTCCAGGTCTGCCACTTGTTACATAAACAATTAAAGGGTTGCCCCTTTCTTTTTTAAAATCTTGGTATAGTTTTGTTCTTTCACTATAGCTCATTAAATTCCTCCAATATAGAATCTTAAGCCTCGCCACGGATGGCGAGGCAAATAATCAAAGACGCCGAACATTGCATATAACGTT
>MWCM01000062.1 GCA_002070055.1 bacterium ADurb.Bin212
TCATGAAAATGAACAACAGCTGGTCTATTTTTTTTTATTGCAAAAAATGCACGCCAACTACCGAAAAGCCAGCGCCCCAAGCGACCGCCACCTAAGACACCTAAGTCATACACAGATATATTATTCTTTTCGTCATTTTTATTACCCCTGCCATCGGCAACCATTAATATGACTTTATGGGGTAACGAAGAAGCAAGTGTTTCCACTTCTTTAAAATATATGCGCGAATCAGCGCGTGGATGTAAAGTCGTTAGGTGTATAATTGTAGCCATTAAACATCTCCCTGATTGAGTATAAATATTCATACCTGGCGGCAAGCCCCAAGAACTGGACGCTATCCAACATCCCTTCTTGATGGAGCAGACGGTTTTTGTCGTTGCAGATCGAACCGCCGCGGCATGCCCAGCGCCGCCCGGGCGAGGATTGCGTTCCAGGTTCTAACGCGTCATAAGCAATGCAAATAAGCCCTGCAACTTACTTCAGTCTATTGTACCGGCTGCAGCGGCTGGCCATGGATACCATGTTGTGCGTGTAGGTTTGAATATCAAAGAACGCATACACGTCACCCTATTTCAAGAGACGCGCATCCAGCTGACTTTGCCGCAGATAATCACGAACATTTCTAATCTGATCTTTCGTAAATCTGCTTCATGTAATGTGGATACGATAGCACCCCGATTGTTGTAAAGTAGGCCAGATATCCAATAGTCATAAAGCCTATTAAACTACCGCTTTTCAGCCCTATCATTAATACATAAAGTCCAATTATTGTAATTAGGTTTGAAGAGCCCTTCTCTTTATAAATCCTTGTAATTCCGATCACAAACAACAGTATCGTTATTATTGCCACTGGCAAACCAAATGTAATTACAAATTCCAATAAAATATTATGAGGATACATGCCATAGTCATAACCATAATATTTTTGAAAATAGCCAAAGCCACCACCAAATAATAGACACCATGGATTTTGAAAAACCAGCTCTAAAGCTTGCATTGCCAAAACATCGCGGAGGCCATAATCGCCATCAGTGATGCCGCTTAGTCTCTGGAATAGCAAAAAACTCTCCGTAATATTATCAAAATCTAAATTAGAAAATGCAAAGATACCACACACAATTAATCCTATAATGGCAAGAGGTATTGGCTTCCGAAATAACAGAATGATGGATATTAGAATAAAACCAAAAACAAAATCACCGCGTGCTGCCCCTAAAAGCGATAAGAAAATAAAAACCAGGGTAAGAAAAATGCCAATTACTTGTTTAAGAAAATTGCTATCTTGCTGAAGTATCAGCACCATAGAAGAAAGCGCAGCGATCATAAATAGCGACGTAATACCCTGCGAATAAAGTGCATTTTCATCACTAGCTTCATATACAAAGTAAGGAGGAATATCAATGATTAAGCCTCCATAGTAAAGAAGCAAAGCCAATACAAACAAAAAGTATAGAATTACATGTTTTGTTAAAAATCGGTTCAAGGCATTACTGTTCGTGACGGATCCGAGAGAAAAAGAAAACAAGATAGCT
>MWCM01000063.1 GCA_002070055.1 bacterium ADurb.Bin212
GCTCTTATTACAACTTCGATGGCATTGTTAGGAGAGATTAATATCTGGATAAATAGTGCTAAAGACAACACGATTACCAAAGCTTCAGTCGCAATGATACGAATATCAAACAGTTGGTTTTTCAGAATGGCATAAGCTGCAAACGACATAAAGAAGATAGCAGAAAAGTCACCAAGCTGGGTGTATCGGTAATTTTCCGGGTAAATAAAGAAAAACAGAACGTTAAATACCAGATTAAACAGAGCAAAAAGGATAATGCCAAAGATAAGTATTTTAGTCTTGTACTTTTGAGCCGTGGTGAGAGTGGCGTACTTCTTAATAAGCATGGTCACGGTATAAATCGTAATAATAACCGTAAATGGATAAAAGATATCACCCAAAAGGCCAGTGCGTAGAGTTAATTCTCCGCCACTTCCAAATTGCAGACTTTTAATCATTAATTCGCTAAATGGTGCTGCTGCTGCAAACACTATTCCAGCTATAATCACGAAGTAGTCTAACCAGCCGTTTCGTGATTTAGATACGACGGGAAAGTGAATAGTTAAGTAATAAAACGCAACGAAAAATAGAGCCACTGCCATATAGTTCAACCGAAAGTATTGTAAGGCTGTTGCGGAATCAGTTGCTCTGTAGGCCTCATATCCAAATATATTCCAGAGAAGTATCAAGATTGAGACCGTAACAAATGTCTGATTAACTATCGACTTCTTATTAGAGAATAGTACCCAAATCGATAGCCATGCACCAACCGCGATGATTGTAAAAAGTAAAAGTAAACTTAACGTCTCCAACTTCCACCTCCTTTATAGAGCCGCAACCAACCATAGCAGGACTTCCCCATCAGCCCAAACATTGGTTATTTTTTGCAAGTCTGTCTTTTTATTATTAATTAACGATGAATAGTAGTAGTAATATGGGACTACGATTACGAGGAACAAGATGCTCGGCGGCAAGATTCCGGTAGCAACGCCAACCATCAGAGGAATAACAGAAAGTGCGTTTATTGCTCCAAGCGTAAACAAAAAGGATTTTTGCCCCAATACAACCGGCAGCGTCTTTAATCCCTCATTCTTATCTTGCGCTATATCTTTGATATCACAGAAAGCGGTGTTAATAAACCAGCGCATTGCAAAAAACATGGTTAGTATGATGAGTTTCGAGTTAAGGGGGGCACTATGGTAGATCGCCGTATAGATGATAATCGATACATAAGTGAGAGCTACATAGTAATTCTTAAAACCCACGACTGACTTAGTGAGCCCTTTAAAGAAAAGGGTGTAACTAATCCCTATTAATAGCAGCAGCAGTGCGCTTATGATAACGATTGTGCCTTTGTCTATTAGTAGGGTGACAATTAGGGCAATCGAAATAACAAAAATTACCGGCATTATCGACCGGTAACCCATTTGGTGATTTATTCGCTCTGTTGAAGATTCAACGGTTTGCCCAAGATAACGATCAAATCCGTAAACTATATAAGTAATCAGGTAAACCACGATAAGCAAGGATAGCGAATACGGCAGG
>MWCM01000064.1 GCA_002070055.1 bacterium ADurb.Bin212
TTCTTATTATTCTTATTCTTTTTTTTCTTATTATTCTTTTTTTCTTCTTTTTATTATCTTTTATTATTACCCCCCTTTTTTTTATTACCACCAGATTCGCGACCGCGAAATTAATGGTAAGTTTAATCTAAAAAACTATTTCTTCCCCCTTACCACCAGCTTCGCGACCGCGAAATTGATGGTAAACCAATTTTGCCTCGCTTCAAAGATTATTGCCCCAAAAAACGCGGATATTTTAGTACTCTAAAATTCCTATGCTCGGACCGTCGTCCTCCGCAATGTTTTTTGAAACAACAATCTTTTTCGCTCGGCTAAGTGGTATCTTTCAATTAAATCAAAAAACCACAACTTGCGTTGTGGTTTTTTGTATAGCGAAAGATTATTTAAATCCTTTAGCTAGTTCTAGCATCTTTGCTTTAGTTTGTGGCCCAACAATTCCATCATCTTTAAGACCTTGGCTCTTTTGCCACTCTTTGATGACTCCAATAGTCTTTGGTCCTAGAATACCATCTTCTACAAGTCCTAATCCTAGAGCTTTGTTTAAGAATCTTTGTAATTCTTTAACATCATCTCCTCGGCTACCGTTCACCAACAATCTTGTTCCAAAATTATAGGTATACATTTGGGTTGTTGGAGTAGTTGGTGTCGTTGGGGTTACAGGAGTCGTTGGGGTCGTAGTTCCTGAAGGCACTGTAGGACTCTGTGCCCCATTTAATACAGCTCTTGTCATAGGGCCAACAATTCCATCATCACCAAGTCCGTTTGCTCTTTGATAGGCTTTAACAGCTAAGAGTGTGCTTTGTCCAAAGTAACCACTTAGAGTATCAGTATAATAACCCTGATTAGCTAAAAATTGTTGCAATGGCAAAACTTCTCCAGCGTATGAACCAAGTCTCATCGTTGTTGTGAAATAATATGGTGTTGGTGCTGTGGGAGCTACGGGAGTGGTTGGAGGTACTACCGGAGTAGTAATTGTCGTTGTCGTTGTTCGGCTTCCTCCTCCACCACTACTTCTCCTTTCTCTAACACACTCACCATCATCTAGGTCATATCCAGAATCACAAGTAATTGTGCAAGATGGGTAAGGTGCAACTGTTCCATTTTCTACTGTCAAAGGGTCACAATTGCTAACTGATCCAGTTATACCTGATTCTAGATTACCAGCACCTAAATCATACACAGCGCTTTCATCGGCTAGAGCGGTTAGCCCAGCAAACAAAGCAAAGAATAAAGTTGCTAGCCCTATTATTTTTTTATTTATTATGTTCATGTTTTTTACAATCCCGAGGTGGAGCAAACTTCGTTTGCTCCACCCAGAATTTATGGTTAGCTACTATTCTTAATCTATATCAGGTGCGTCGTAAGATGCTTGGAATGAAGTTGAGTAAGATCCGGCAGGGGTGGTAGCAGGAATCTTAACTTGGACATGGATGTCTGTTTGGATTCCGTCTAGGGTAGGATCTACATCTGTTGATATTACTACT
>MWCM01000065.1 GCA_002070055.1 bacterium ADurb.Bin212
ATGTTAGCATCAAGCTCTATACCATTTTCACAATATTCCCTAAGCCCAGTTTGTCTTTGTAAAACTATGAGGGCGCCAATTTTTTGTTCGGATAAGCGTTTGACGGCCAACAATATTTCGTTTATTACACTACTATAATCGTCTTTAGAGAATACTTTATCGCTTAAAAATTTGGATCGGCCCACTCTTTCTAGTACAGATCGCAGTTCTGGCTGAAAGACGACTGGAATTGCTACAACAAGCATAGTCATAAGATTTTTGAGTATCCAGTTAAGTAACACAAGATTTAGTACGGCACCAATAGCTAATAGTGCGACCAAAAACATAAAGCCATATAATATTCTCATGGCCCTAGTTTCTTTTAAAAAGATATAGGCCCAGTAAAACAGTATGGCAACTATTATGATATCGATAAAAAACAGAGGATTGAGACCTAAGCGAAGATTATCAATAAAATAACTGGCACGCTCGGTAACTCCAAGTATTTTTCCGGTCACTTGATACACCTCTTTCCCCTCTTAAAATAAACGAAACACTGTTCGCTAATTAGTATACCAAGTGTTCATAAATATTGGTAGAGTGTTTATAAATTTGTGACGGTATTCAACTAGTCAGGGCCTTAGTATTTTCACGGGTTGCGCACCTTATGAATGTTGCAAAAGATGTTTACCAGCGTTTACGGAGAGTGCATACTTAAATATTTAAGTGAGTGTTTAACCAAGATCGTTAAACAATATATGAATACATCATACTCTTGAGAGTGCGCCGAATATTATTAATTAGTGCATAATCATATAAAACAGGCGTTCCGAGTGCTATATTATTCGATCTTACGTAGCTTCTTAACAGTTCTAAAGATGGTGGCTCTATCTCCGACCGCAACATTGGCGCCAGGGTTCAGCCCTAAGCCACATTCAGTACCTGATACGCATTCCTTTGTTTCGCTTTTACCGTGTCTTAAGGAATGAACTTTATCGCGATATTCTTCGTTGTTATTTTGAAAAACTTTTATTTCGTCACCGACAGCCACTTTGCCACTTTCAACTAACCCACCGGCGACAAAAGCTTTTTTGTCATCGCGAAATATGGCAAGGATTTTAATGTTTCCGACTTCTTCTTCAATTATTTCAGGGGGCAAGAGGGCAGAGAGGTCTGCTTTGGCACTGTCCACCAATTCATAAATAACATCGAATCTTTGAATTTTTATTCCCTCTTTTTCGGCGATCTTTTTTGCCGCCATGAGAGTTGGTACTCTGAATGCTAACACTTTTGAACCTGTTGCTTGAGCTAATGTTGCGTCGGATTCAGACACCGGACCAACACCTTCAGATATTATCTTAATGCTTGCTTCCTGGCTATGTACCTCTGAAAGCAATTTTTTTATAGCCTCGAGAGAACCTACGACGTCACTTTTAATAATTATATTTAACTCGATTGTTTTACCGCTTTCAGCAAAATCATGCTGCACTTTCTTAGCTGTGGC
>MWCM01000066.1 GCA_002070055.1 bacterium ADurb.Bin212
CATATTGCCGAGTGGCTACCAATTTATTATCCCCCGATTCACCTGGACAGCGTGATCTTCCCCCTCTCGCTCTTTATCTTTCTTTTCACAATTTCTGGTTTTTGGAAAAAACTCAAACCTCACGAATATTTAATTCTGGCGCTCCTGCTGTTCGCCGGCATCAAGTATAAACGCTTATTTACGCTTTTCTTTATAATCGGAACACCCTACTTGGCCTTAGCAATCGACGATTTTGCCGCATTTGCAAAAATCCAGACAAAAAAAATAAAGATTGCAACCATAATTTTAACAATCTTTATTCTTTCTGTTATTGCCCAGGCGTTCCTAAATATAAACCCTGGTAACTCTACGGGCTATCCATACGAAGCAGCAAAATTTCTCAAATCTGCAAACCTGCCCAATGGTAATTTTCTTAATCCTTATGGTTGGGGCGGTTATCTTATTTGGCAAAATCCCGAAATACCTGTTTTTATCGATGGCCGCGGGCCACAGTTAAAAATTAACCCCAAAACCACTATTCTTCAGGAAGAAAACCAATTTTACTCCAACGACACTGCCGTTATCCAGGAAAAACTAGATCATTATAATATTGGATTTGTTCTCACCCAAAAACCCATCGATAAACAACATAACTTTATCGACCGTTTTTTCTGGCAAATGAAAGGCGCTACTACCAAAACGGTCGAACAACACAAAAACAATCTAGACAACTATCTATTATCAAGTCCTAACTGGTCTTTAGTCTATGAAGATGATATTTCTAGGGTCTATTTTCGCCAACAGTAATTATATATAATTATCTACAGCATTAGTGCAAATATCGTTCGGCTCTGCTATCACCAACGCGCGACAATTTCAGTATCTTTAACATCGCTTTCTACACTATCTATCTACTATTATTCCCATGTATCAAACCATTATCCAATAATAATTAACCCTACCCATTCTCACACATAACCGAAATCGACTCAGTCAAAACCACTATTAGTTACGCACAATTACACCAACAAAGATGACTGCTCATCAACCCAAACACAACCGCATCGTCTCTCTCTATTCTAAAGTTAAATCGAACTATCTGGTATTCTCCCATCACTGTTTATTTATACCATCCGTATTTCTTATTACCTTCTTAGTAGTGCTCAATTTATATACCACTGGCGAGCAGCAATTCTCCCAACTAGCCAATTCTTTTAATCATGGCCGTCTGCATTTTATCAGTCAATCTGGCAACAACTGGCATGACACCGTCCTATGGAATGGTAAATATTACTGGCCATTATCTCCCCTGCCCGCTGTGCTTCTAATGCCATTTGTCTTTCTTTTTGATCAATTTGGCCTTTTCTTCTATCAAGGCTATCTTAATCTATTTGTTATCACTGCAATTTTCATAGTCCTTGGAAAGATCACCGGTAAGATCGGCTATTCAGCCAACGATACCATATATCTAGTCTTTGCTTTT
>MWCM01000067.1 GCA_002070055.1 bacterium ADurb.Bin212
CCTTAAAGCTCTTTAGGACGATATAATTATAGCGATGGGTGTGTAAGCCCCTCGGAAAAAAAGGTTTAGAAGGTTGAGAAAGTTTAGAGAGTTGAGATACCTTAAAGCTCTTTAGGACGACACTTTGATCGTGATGATGGCGTAAACACCTCGGATAATAAAGTTTGTAATGAGTTATAAACATAGCATTTAGTGGTTTTTGTCAATTTTCCCAAGTGTATCAATTTTCTACTGCCGACTTGGATCATTTTTTATTGCTCTCCACACTCTTATTTTCTTATTGCCTACTGATAATTTATAGTGTCCCAGATTAAAAATTTATTCTATTTTGCAATAACTTAGCTTTCTATTTGGGAGACCTTTACCTGTTTTTAGACAGTGTATTATTTCCTGCCAAGTTGAATCTTTTATGCTGCATTAACACTTCTTTAACGATTCCTTAACAAAGTTAAGGCAGTGTTACAGGATCGTTACGGCAGCGTTAAGGGAGCGTTAAATAAGTGATTAAGCAACAGGCAGTTATGCTAAAGCTACAAAGTAATTTTATAAATCAAAATGATGACCGGGGCATAGCTTCTGTCTTGTAATATCATTCAGGTAAAAGCTGCGTCTATTATATGTCTACGAACTACGGAACTATCTGGAAAAACCGAAAAAGGCCTATACCATTTGATTTGATACTCACATAGTTTGAGCATGGGGTTTTATATCATTTTCCCGAGGCGCTTACGCCAACATCGCTATTATTGTATTGCTGTATGGGCTTTTTTCTAATTTTCAAGTTGCAAGTTATAAAGCTATATCTTATTTTTACTTGAACTCTAGTTACATTACTTGAGGAGGAACGACATCCCTGTCGTTCCAATTAGGTTGACGAGAACATCAACCTTCCGGGGGTTTTGGTTGACCAGGAGGTCAACCTTCCGGGGTTTTCAGTGTATTCGGTAGCTGAAAAAATGCGGAGGAACAGCGTCCTATGTCTACACTATTTTTATCTGTGTAATCTATGTAATCTGTGAGAGTCAACCAGTTAATGGATAGGTACATTGACCGGGCTATCGCCTAAAATATTGCCAATATAATCAGTTGTATCTGGTGGAACAGTTTTTGTCTCAGATTTCGGGATTGGAACATTGTTCGTTTGGGGAATGGCTTCGCTAATTGCCCGCAAGCGTTGACGCAAAGTATCCGGTTTTGTTTCTTCTTTTTCTTCTTTGCTAATAACAGCGGTGGAATCGGTTTTATTAGAGGCAAAAAAATCGGGCATTTTCAACCAGTTTTGATTATAAGCATACCACAAAATGGAGCCAAGGATAATAATAATCAGCAAAATACCAATCAGCCACATAAAATTAGTGGAGAGC
>MWCM01000068.1 GCA_002070055.1 bacterium ADurb.Bin212
TTTCGACGAAACCGAAGTTGTTGAAGAAGCAAAGAAAGAAATTGAACTGAATGCAAACAAAGGCGAAAAAGTAGGATTTACAAAAGAAGCTCCAACGTATGAGTCAGAGATAGTCGTTGATGCTCCGCCAATCAAGCAAACAGCATCGAGCGAAGACTATAAGCAAGTAAGTATTGATGATGACAATCCAGGGTATTAAGCAATGGATATCACACCAATTGCATCGTCAAGTAGTGGTAACGCTTATCTAATATCAGATGGCGTTACCATCCTCCTGATTGAGGCAGGAGTAAAGTTAGAAAAAATACAAGAAAAAATTGACCTAACGAGCATTAAGGCGTGTCTTATCACCCACGAACATGGTGATCATGCTAAATATGCGAAACAAATTGCAAGGTGGATACCAATATATTCATCCAAAGGAACGTTTGATTGCTTGGACTTTGGCGTTTACAACTACCAAAAAAACATCTTGAAGTTAAGTAAGATGGAAACAATCGGATCGTTTAAAGTGATACCAATAAAAGCGTTTCACGATGCCAAAGAACCATTTGCGTATTTGCTTAAATCAACGATTACAAATGAAACGCTGATATTTGCAACAGATACATACTACATCAGAAACACCTTTGATGCGTTAGATTATATCATGATCGAGTGTAATTACGATGAGTCAATATTAGAAAATCGATACGAAAATGGTGATGTAACAAAAGCACAATACAAACGATTGATCAGCTCACACATGAGTTTAGAGAGCTGCATTAAGTTCTTAAAAGCTAATGATTTGAGCAAATTAAAAGAAGTTTACTTGATGCATTTGAGCGATAAGAACTCGAATGAACAAATGTTTAAGAGGGCAATACAAGAAATCACAGGTGCGATGGTGGTTGTATGTCAGAAATAAGGAGATACAAATGGCAGATAAAAGAATGTTTAGTCAAAAAATAACAAGGAGCGATGCCTTCCTAACGATGCCAACAAGTGCAAGACTGCTCTATTACGATTTATCAATGGATGCAGATGATGATGGCTTCGTAGATAGACCAAAATCAGTAATGAGATTAACAGGAGCAAGTGAGGATGACTTATCAGTATTGGTTGCTAAAGCGTTTGTGATCCCATTTGAAAACGGAATATGCGTTATAAAACATTGGCGAATCAACAATTATATTCGTGGAGATCGGTACAAAGAAACAAATTATCTAGAGCTAAAACAACAATTAGCAGTGAAAGAAAATGGTGCTTATACAATAAAAATAGACTCTGGTATACCAACTGACAACCAAGTGACAACCATTAGGGAGCATAGAGTAGATAAGGTTAGTATAGATAAGATT
>MWCM01000069.1 GCA_002070055.1 bacterium ADurb.Bin212
TAGGAGTAAGTAAAATGAAAATACCGTGGCTTAAAATTATCGGAATGACAATCTTAACAGCCTTTGCTTTGGCAGTAATTGTGTTCAGTGGTGCATTCTTGATATGGGTGCAGTTTCAATGATTAAACAAACACGCAATAGACTTTTTATTGTTCTGGCAATCTCTTTGTCAGTTAATCTGATTAGTGCCGGATTGTTTGTCTATTCGCAGCAAAAAAAGATTGTGCAAACAGAGATTGTTTTTGCTGGACAGGACAACAGAGGCCGGTGCGTTATCGGCGTTGAAACTTATTACGGAAAGATTGAAACGGAATGGCAAAGAGAATTTTTGCGCAAGAGCATAGAGGCATGGTTTGAATTAAAGAACGTAGCTTATATAGGCAAGTCGGAGTGGAAGATTCAGAAATCCGAGCCGCCGCCTAAAATTAAAATAGACAAAAAGGAGAAAAGAAGATGAAAGTAAAAATTAAGTTATTGACGGAAATGTTAGGAACGGTAACAAAAGACCCAGAGGTTTATAAGACTTATATTGAGTCAAAGAAGCCAGAAACACAAAACGGTGAAGAAGAGTATTTAACGGTTGACAAGATTGAAGAAAAGGGCTGGACGGGTTTTCACCGTGACGAAAATGGATTGTTTATTTACGAATACATGATTAAGGGTTTTCTAAAGGCGGCAGGAAACGTATTAAAGGAAGTTGTTAAAATAAAAGCATTGCGGTCAAAGATTGACGACTTTGTTTTTATACAGCCGCGCCGGATTTATCTAGGGCAAGAAAAGCCGGACGGGTTTATTGAGCGTCCTTTGCGAGCTATGACTATGCAGGGCCCGCGTGTAACCTTGGCAAGAAGCGATTATATTAAAGCTGGCAAGATTATTGAATTTGAGTTAACATTAATTCCACACAAGGAAATAAAAGAAGAGACGATTTTGTTTTTGCTTGAACATGGTCGCTTGATGGGATTAGGTCAATTCCGTAATGGCGGGTATGGTCGCTTTGAGGTTTTGGAAGCTGAGTAAAGGTGAGGTGGGGTGCTGTGCCGTATGGTAACGTAATGGTGAGGTTCAGTCAAGCAGGGTTCAGTCAAGTAAAGGTATAGTACTGTGAGGTGGCGTGAAGCAAGGTAACGGTAGGGTTTGGTCTCGTTTTGTAACGTATTGGTGAGGTAATTTATGCCAACAATAAAAGATAAAATAGCCGAAAAAGAATTGCTTGACATTTACCAGAATAAAGTTTATGGAAATAGAAAGCAAAGGCGACAACTGGCAAGAGATTTAAT
>MWCM01000070.1 GCA_002070055.1 bacterium ADurb.Bin212
CAAATTCCCGCAGATGAAGCAGAAAAACTTATCGCTGAGATAAAACAACTTCAAGGTAAGTCTGGTACTGGCAGAACTAAGACTTTAAAAATAGGTACAACTCCAAAATTCAAATCCCCAACAATCAAAATCTCATCATCTATCCCCAAAGTCTCGGTTCACTCTCCAAGTATCAAAATATCCATGCCTAAGACTAGCCAAAGTAAAGTCAAATTACCAACTTTTAAAAAGGCAAATCTGGCCAACAATACTGTCAAAGTTAAACAATTCAGACAACCTGTAGTCAAAATAAAGAATGGTTAAAAATTCAATAACTTGCTATAATACATCAAGCAATTTAGTTTTCTTGCTAATGCCACTCTCTTTGGGTGGCTTTTTTATTGCTTTAAAATCAAATGACACTTAATGAGCTTTTAAACCGAATTCACATTCTCCTAGAAAAAGATGTAGATTTCCCTATCTCTGGTGATGAAGAATATCTGGTCAGATTTGAATTGATTAAAGACGCTGTTCAAGTTTGGGAGAAAGACGACGGTAACGGCACCAAGTGGAAAGAATTATTTACCAGTCTCTCTAGTGCTTCAGATGGAGATAAAACTACCACCGCTAATGATTCAACCTATGACTGTCCAGCTAATTTAGTTGAGATTATTGGTTACGTTAAAATCGGCACAGGCAACAATACCATCTACTATAAGAAAATCGAACCCTATCAAGTCAAAGAATATCAAGATAACCGAATTGATTGTTATTACGTTACCGGTAATAAGAAAGATGGTTTTGATCTTCACCTGGTCAACACCATACCCAGTGAAGATGGTTTAACGATTGATTATGACTATTACAAAACATCTACCCTACCGACGGCAGGAACAGATGTTTTAGAGATGGATGACGACCAGTTTGCAGTCTATTGGGCTTTATCGGAGTTAGTGAAAGATGAAGATCCCTCATTGAGTTCACAATATGCTTCTATCGCTACCCAAAAGTTAGACGCTATGCGATTACGGAACCAAGGCATTGATCTCTATCAGGACAACATTATTAGAGATTCATTCCGAGGCTTTGGTAGATGAAAGTCCCATCCATTAATTATTCCAAAAGTAAACAAACCTTAATCAAGGTGGATAAATTTGATGGTGGATATTCCTCTCTTATCGATGAAGCTCGAATGCCAACTAAGTTTGCAGTACAAGC
>MWCM01000071.1 GCA_002070055.1 bacterium ADurb.Bin212
GCTGTCATTGCTGAACAAGTAAATGAACATCAACTTCTCGTCTGGCTCAAGATCAAGAAACCAGTTGTCGCGCCAAATCTGCGTGTGAATTTGTCGGTAGTTAGCCATTGTTGCCATCCTTATACTTATTAAAACTTGTTAATGGGAATATTATTCTCGGGTTTGATCCTTCTGTTTGGTATGTTTCGCCGCTCATAAGTTTATCAAGATATTGCCAATAAATAATATCGGAAGGATTGTCGACAACATAAAGCATCGCCCTAATACCAGTTTCCTCTTGAAATTTTAACCTTGCATCTACTTGCCATCTTGGCAAACCATGACCTTCAAATGGTGGCGGCTCAAACTTCTCTTGATACTTAACCTCAAGGATTCGCCATTCCCCTTTAATGTTTGCTAATATGTCCGCTTGCATGAAGTGATATCCATGTTTTTTCAACAAAGCCCTCACTTTAGATTCTCCATATCTGCCGCGCTCCCAATTATCCATTGTTTACCTCGTTACCCCACACAACCCAACCATCATATTCTCCTCTCGCAAACATTTCAAGCCTTGGCTCTGGCGTTTTATTTTTTATCAAATCCCTTATTGAATCTGGCTTTTTAGAATGGATCGTTTTCTTTTCGCTTATTAATGTTGGGATAGCGTCACCATATTGATCTACGTTTATTCCGCCCTTATAAGCATATAAAAGAAATTCGGTTCTCTTGTGGAATCCAAATTGCGTCCAACCAGATCCTTTATCCCAAGTGATACAACATGAATATTCGAACCCCCACTCCTTAATTATTTCGAGTGCTTCGGGTAAGAAAGTATGTGTAGTCCACATAAACAAAGAACATGTATCATACGCAAGATCACTAATTGGCAAAGCCTTTATTTCATCAATACTCATTGTGGGATATTTGTCTTCAATTGGACTTTCCCACTTATCCATTACGATAGAACCAACCGGCCAGGGTGGGTCAGCATAAATAACAGAATATTTTCCGTCTGGCAATTCAGGCTTTGGCATATTCTTTTGTTTCTCTTTTATTATTTCCCGCTTTGCCCGTTCTATTGTCATCTCCCTGTCAATAGATTGTTTGGCAACTTCAAGCTGCTCATTAGGCTTCATTCTTGCCAATTCTAACAATTGCGTTGTACTATCGGCAATTGGTGTATCCCTGATCAGTTCTTTTACCGCC
>MWCM01000072.1 GCA_002070055.1 bacterium ADurb.Bin212
GCCAAGGAAAGAAATTTAGTTTTATCAGAGTATAAGTGGGATTATGACAGTAAAGAGGCATGGAAGAACTGGGATTTTAGCAAAGCAAGGAATTTTAACTGGGCGCAAGTACCTAAAGGTTATGATTGGATATTTTGGCTAGATAGTGATGACATATTTGTAGGAGCAGAATACTTAAGAGATATTGCCCAAACAGCCCTTGAGGCTGGTAAGGACGAGGTTTTCTTTTCCTATTGGTATGGATGTACTTTTAAGGGCGAACCCTCACTTGAAAACCTGATTACAGTAGATTTGGAGCATTTAAGAGAGCGCCTAATTAAACCAGGCAAGACAGTATGGAAAGGACAACTACACGAAACACCAGTCCCCTTAGGAAAAATTGAGGCAACTTATATTAACTACACCAAAGACTTACCTATAGCAGTCATGCACGGACTAACAGACAAGCAAAACCTTGATAGATTGGAGCGCAATAGGATTATTTTAGAGCGACAACTACAAGAAGAGGGTGCAGACAAAGACCCAAGGACATTACTTTATTTAATGAAGATTTACGCTGAGCTTGAAGGGGATTACCTAGATAAGGTATTAGAGTATGGCAAGATTTATGTTAAAAAGTCAGGCTGGGACCAAGAGAGGGGACAGGCGTGGGAAATTATGGGCAATGTTTACGGCAAGAGAGGCGACCAGAAGCAAGCTATTAAGTGTTATATGAACGGAATAAGAGAATGGCCACACCAACCAATGACTTATTTAAGACTAGCCCAAGCATTTTTTAATGCTAAAAGGTATCGTGATTGTAAGTTTTGGCTAGAGATAGGCATGGGTTTGGATGTCAGCAACAAAACTACCTCAATGGTTAATTATGAGGCTATGAAGGTTATTAGTAGTGAGCTTTTACTAAAACTTGCTTATCAAGTGGAAAAGGATACTAAAAAGGCACTAGAAGCAGCTAAACTATTACAAAGTGTCCACCCAACCCCAGAACACGAGGGAAGCGTTGAATACTTAGAAAGTGTTAATGCCCTAAATGATGCTTGTATGCATACCGATAAATTATGTGAGTACCTTGAAAGTATAGGTGATACTGACGGAGTACCTTTGTTATTAGACTCCCTACCTGTTGCCATATCCTCACAACCATTTGCAGTTAA
>MWCM01000073.1 GCA_002070055.1 bacterium ADurb.Bin212
TATTAAAGCATCAAAGTCTTTATACAAATCACAAGCATTTTCTACATTCCGCATGGAGTATTTAACACGCCTATCGTCTACCATATACTCACGAGGTAGTTCTTGTTGAGAATGGATAACCAATTCAAAATCTGCTTTGGTGTGTTTTAGAGCTTCAAGTAGGTCAAGCGTTCCATTTCGGTCATTACTGGCTAGCGTTCCAACCATATGTAAAAATCTTTTTGCACCTTTTCGCTTGAAGTTTACCTCTCTGGCTTCTTTAAACTCATTTGGATCAATCGGTGGTGGTAGATATATCACCTTGTCATCACCAAATCTTTGCTTCATCTCGTCTAGTTTCCAATATGATGGCATAATGAATAAATCTGGTTTTGGTAATTCTGGTCTAACTAAATAATCACAAAATTCATAGTTGATAACACATGATGACTTAATTCTCATTTGTCTTGCTATGGTATAAGCATTGTAGTTATAAGCGGTTTCACAAGTAGTAAAACTGTTTAATCCTTGTAAAAATTTTCTTAATTCTCTATCACTTGGAAATCCTTTGACTATGTAACCACTAAACCCACTATACCAATCTAAATTTTGAGCTTTATTCTTTGAAAATGAAGTCGAGTCAATATATAACAATCGCTGTGGTTTGAGTAAATAAGTCATTCTTCGAGTTTGATTACCCAATCCAGAAAAGTCGCCACGCACTATTAATCCTAAATTATTCATGTTATCTCCTGATTAAACGGAATAATAAATTTTTCGTTTCCGGGAAGCCCACCCCATTTCCGCTTGTAGTAATCCTGGAGTA
Source organism: bacterium ADurb.Bin212 (assembly GCA_002070055.1). GTDB lineage: Bacteria > Patescibacteriota > UBA1384 > XYA2-FULL-43-10 > XYA2-FULL-43-10 > MWCM01. The sequence continues at coordinate 806 of MWCM01000073.1, forward strand.
AATCAAACCTTACTCTAATCAATCCTGATTTTAATGTTGTAGCTGTTCCTTGACAAGTTACGTCAATTTTTACTTTTGGTAAACTTGGGAAGTCTGGATGGTTATGGATACCAGCTAATTTTAATCTATATCCAAAATCATTGTCTTCATAGTAACCGGGATAAAACTGTTCATCAAACATTCCAACCTTGTCAAATGTCTTGCGAGTAAATCCGATACAATGCCATGCTTCTTCGGTTAAAAGTCCATATTCGTTAGCCTGTTTTGTTACTTCTACTAATTCAGAAAATCCTTTGTTAAATATAAGAGATGACGATAATATCCATAAAAAATCAGCATCCGACCTG
>MWCM01000074.1 GCA_002070055.1 bacterium ADurb.Bin212
GAAAAAATATGATTTATTCGGGAATGAAATAATAGAGGATGAATTATTAAGAGATAAATTCATCGAGCCACCGTTTAGCGTATTAGACACTAAAAGCGGAAATTGGCAAAAGAGAAAACGCCTTTGGATTGGCAAAGGATTAAAAAGCGAGGTTGGTAGGGATGCAAAAGTGATAAACATGGGAACTACTTCCGTGGAAAAAAACTCTGCTAAATATGTAAGCGTTTTTGACCCAGCACTTTGCGAAGTTTTATATCATTGGTTTTGTGATGAAGGTGGAACTATACTCGACCCGTTTGCTGGTGGTTCTGTTCGTGGAATTGTAGCCAATTATTTAGGCTATAAATATACTGGGATTGATATAAGACAAGAGCAGATAGACAGCAATAGAGAACAGGCGTTAGATATTTTACCAGTAAATAATCAGCCTCAATGGTATGTAGGCGATAGCAATGATGTTTTAGATGGCTTCACTAATAAGTATGATTTGGTTTTTAGTTGCCCTCCGTATGCTGATTTAGAGGTTTATAGTGATTTAGATGGCGATATATCAAATATGAATTATAATGATTTTTTGATAGCATACGAAAGTATAATAAATAAAAGCTGTAAATTATTAAAAGTTGGTGGATATGCCTGTTTCGTCGTTGGGGAGGTTAGAGACAAAAACGGTTTTTATATTGGCTTTGTTCCAGACACTATTAAAGCGTTTGAAAAATGTGGGATGAAGTTTTATAATGAAGCTATACTTTTAAATGCTATTGCAAGTGCAAGTATGAGAGCCAACGGGAATATGAAAAGTCAAAAACTGGTAAAAGTTCACCAAAACGTTTTAGTATTTAAAAAGGCATGAAGAAAAAAATAGACTACAAGATGCTATGTGACCTAATCATGGTATCTGTTTATGATGGCGAAACACCAGAGCAGGCACTGGAGAGGGTGGGCATAAAACAGGAGCACATACCTGATCAGGAGCTGGTGGAGATCAAACATCACAACGGATTACTACCGTGGGCAAAGCTGCAAACCAATATCAAGTCGTTGGAGGAGTTGAGGAATAAAATTATTACGGTGCTGAACAAGACTATCAACCTGACGATCTTCGGAGCGAAAAGCCCATACCGGGAATTGATGTCA